>DATKRK010000240.1:0-28433 GCA_035532215.1 Pirellulales bacterium
GCCGCAAGGCGAAACAATCACCCTTGACTGGTCCAACCATATCGGAACGCCCTCCGCGGCGTTCCGCGATAGCGCGAATCGGCGCGATTCCCGGGTGTACGGCACGCCACAGAGGGCGTGCCCTACAGGCTTTTGCCGCGAATGTCTACTTACGCGGCGGACTATGCCAACAAGTTCTGGAACACCCACCGCAACAACGTTTACGCCGGTCAGCACGTCTGGGACGCCTATTACCACCGCTAGTCCGGATTATTCATCAGCCCACACCAACCCGAAGCGCAAGCGAGGCGGGGCAACGCATTTACCTCGCTGGCGCTTCGGGTTTGCATGGAGCGCTTTGTCAAGTAATAGCTGGGCGGATGAATAATCCGGGCTAGTTCCATTTCGCCCAGCGGTGTCAATTAGGAGCGATAGCGCAAAGATTAGGGACCAGGTAAAATGGATGAAGGGCAACCGGATTGGGGACGATCCAACCACAATCGGAGCATTGCCAGCATCGAGCCCCGCCGGACCGCCATTTTTCCATTATGGATATCGCGAGCATCGTTGGATTTCTGCTGGCCGTCATTTTCATGGCGTCGTCGGTGGTGATGGGGGGCGGTTCGTTCGCCGCCTTCATCGACCCCGCCTCGATCATCGTGACCATCGGCGGCTCGTTGGCCACGGTGATGATCTGCTTCCCGCTGAAAAACTTCGTCCGCTCGGCGGTCGTGGCGAAGGCCGTGTTCGTCAACAAGCCGCCCTCGATACCGGAGCTGGTCGACGAGTTGGTGAAGCTGGCCGAGATCAGCCGCCAGGAAGGGCTGTTGGCGCTCGAGGCCAAGACGCAAGAGATCAAAGACCCGTTCCTGGTGATGGGCGTGCAGATGACCGCCGACGGCACGCGGCCCGAGGTGCTGGAATACATCCTGCGCACCGAAATGGAGGCGGTGAACGAACGCCATAAAGAGGGCAAGGCGTTCTTCGACCAGTGGGGCAAGATGGGGCCGTCGTTCGGCATGATCGGCACCCTGCTGGGCCTGATTTTGATGCTGGGCAATCTCAGCGATCCCGACGCGCTGGGGCCGGGCATGGCGGTGGCCATGATCACCACGCTCTACGGCGCCGTGCTCTCCAACGTGCTCTGCCTGCCGTTCGCCGAGAAACTGAATTACGTCAACAAGCAGGAGCTGCAGGCGATGGAAATCGTCGTCCGCGGCATTCTCGCGATCCAGGCCGGCGACAGCCCGCGCGTCGTCGCCCAGAAGCTGAGCACCTTCATCCCTCCCAAGCAGCGCGCGGGACGCAACGAGAAGGCGGCGTAGCGCATGGCCATCGAAGAAGATCCGCCGGCGGGCGTTCCGGACTGGGTCGTCACGTTCGGCGATATGATGTCGCTGTTGTTGACGTTCTTCATCCTGTTGTTCTCGATGAGCGAAATTCGCTCGAACGAGAAGATCAAGGAGCTGATGGGCTCGATGCAGCGCACGTTCGGCCGCCACCCGGCGCCCGTCTCGCCGCTGCCCGTCGGGGTGGTGAGATCGAGCGCACGCCAAGCGCCCGCCGCCCCGCAGGGCAAGGAAAAGAAGCGCACGCGAGCGCGTTCCGGCCTCGACAATTCGAAAGTCGCGGTGGGCGAAGATCCGCTGGCTCGCAGCGTGCGCCAAGGCACGTACACGATCGTCGGTCGAGCGATTCTGTTTCCCGAAAGCTCCGCAACACTCTCCGACGATGCGCGCATCCAGTTGGACGAAGCCGCGCTCTTGCTCGCCGGCAAGCCCAACAAGATTGCGGTCCGCGGCCACACGTCGCGAAAGCCGCTGCCTGATGGTTCGCGCTTCCACAGCGACTGGGAACTGGCCTTTGCACGCTGCAACCGGGCGGCCGAATACCTGGTTTCGAAGGGCATCGAGCGCGAGCGGCTCGAACTCGACGTCGTGGGCGCCAGCGAACCGGTCTATCGCGGCGCCAATCACGGCTTGCTGCAGGAGAATTCCCGCGTCGAGGTCTTCCTGCTCGACCGCTTCGTCGAGCAATTCGGCCGCCGGCAAGCCGAACCGCAGCAGGACGAAGCGAAGAAAGCGGATTAGCCCGGATTATTCATCAGCCCATACCAACCCGAAGCGCAAGCGAGGTGGAGCAATTGCCTTATCTCGCTAGCGCTTCGGATTAGTGTGAAGCGCTTTGTCGAGCATTCTCGGGGCTGATGAATAATCCAGGTTAGCCGCCTCGACGTGAAAGAGGGCGAAACGGTCGAAGTCCAACTCTTTGTCAAGTGAAGCGACTTGTAAGCAACCGTGCCGATCGGCACGATTCGGGCGGCGCGTGCGTTTTCGCACGAAAGCCGCTCATCTCGGAATCGGCAACCGCCGCAGCACGAGCGGCACGATTCCTGCCGCCTTGTTCGCGGAATTGAGCGAAACGCCTACCCCTGATTCCGCAACGCCAAGCCATTGCGGACGTTGCGGAATGGATTTCCCTGGATTGGCAATCCGTCGCGTGGCGGGCCGGATGCGCTTCAGCGAATGTTGGCGCCGAACTTGCGAAGAAGAGAAGAGGTTAAGGCGATTGACGGGCTGATAGACGAACCACAGCGGAGGAGACGAATCATGCCACGCACCATTCTCGTTGGATTAGACGGCTCCCCATACAGCAAGGCCGCAGTTGAGTTGGGGATCTCCTGGGCCAAACACTGGGATGCGATGCTGGTGGGCATGGGCGTGATCGACGAACCGTCGATCCTGCAACCCGAAGCAGTTCCGGTCGGCGCCGCCTCGGCGAAAAAGACGCAAAGCGACTTTCTGTTGGCCGACTCGCGCCGCAAGGTCGAGGGACTCCTGGAAGAGTTCGCCTTGCGTTGCGCCAACGCCAATGTCTCTTGTAAGTTGCTCGAAGACGTCGGCTCGCCGGCGGCCCAAATCGTCCAGGAAGCACAACGCTACGACATGATCATGCTCGGTCGGCGAACTTACTTTCGCTTCGAGACGCAGACGAATCAGGATGAAACGCTGCACGAGTTGATCAAGCTCAGCCCGCGACCCGTGGTGGCCGTTCCCGACGTGTCGCACCGCGGAGAAGCGCTCGTCGTAGCCTACGACGGCAGCCTGCAGGCGGCCCGCATGTTACAAGCGTTTTGCAGCCTGGGCTTCGGCAAGCTGGGGCCGCTGCACATCGTCTCGATCCACCCGGACCACCTTGAAGCGGCGAAATGCGCGGACCGCGCGATGGATTACCTGAGCTTCCACAAAATTCGCGCCCAACCCCACCCCATCGCCAGCTACGAGCCGCCGGCCGAGGTGATGCTGAAGCAAATCGAAGCCCTGAACGCGGGACTTTTGGCGATGGGCGCCTACGGGCAAACGACGATCAAAGAGTTTCTGTTCGGCTCGATGACGCGCACGATTTTAAGCGAAGCGAATGCGCCCGTATTCCTGTATCATTGACGGCCCATAACGCAAACGGCCCCATGACGCAAACGGCACGGAGGACCGAACGATACGAAAACCGCGTGGGTCTGGCGGGGATGAATGTGGGGTATGTGCAGACCCAGCGTTCGATTGGGATCGAATCGAACTCGCACGGCTTTCGTCGTCCGGTCCTCTGTGCCGTCGATTGCTGTGCCGTCGATTGTGTGACGGCCGAAGACCCGTTCTGTAATCAAGAACGCAACGGCAGGCGAAAACCGGGCGCGAAATTTTTCAAAATTCTTCGCCGGATCGGATGGCGGGCTGTAACGCCTTGAGGCGAAAAGCCTTAAAGCCTTGAGGTGAAAGGCATTCTGGGCTCCACTGCGACAACCAGCTTCCGATTAGTTCTCGGCATCGGATCCTTCGTCTGCTTGCGCTGGGGCGGCGATCAGGCCCTTGCCGATCATTTCATTTACCCAATCCTGGTAGCTCATTGGACATTGACCTAGCAATCGGGCCTGTCGGGGAGTCACATGGATCTTCGAGGGAATGAAGTCGTGGCCATCGTTCTTATTTGAGCCGCGACAAATGCCGAATTGGGCGATTCTTACGCCTTCGTGATAAACAACGTACAGATCATGAGGGCGGTTCTTTTTTGAGTTTTTTACCGCCCCAAGCTTTTCCGCGATCTTTTCGGCAAGCTCTTTGGTAATATTCGCCATTCTCAGGGCCGCCTCGCGATGAACTCCCGTAGAATCTTGAGCTGCGTCTCTGGTCCTGGTCCAAGGCGATTTTCGTTTTCGTCGCGTTCCAAATCTTCGAAGATATCGACTATTAGCGCCTTTACATTATCGACGGCCTCTTCTGCGGTCGGGCCGCAAATGCCAATATCAGCATCGAAGAAAGTCGCGACATAGTTCTGTGCCATCGGCTCGACGACGATTTGCATCGTCTTCAGCAACCTGAATGGCTCTGGTGCAAGAGTAGCCACAGGAACGGTTATCGGCTTGCGGCCGTTCAATGCCTCAACTCGCTCTGCGAACTGACGAACCCGCTTTTCAAGGGCTGAAATGCGAATCTCTCGCTCCGACTCCGATTGCATGGCAATCTCACAGAGACAAGTTGAGGCAGTTCGTGTCGTGTAACGCGGGAATCTGAAGCGGCATTCGCCAGTCGCTTTGTGGTGCTGCAAGTCCTTAATTCAATTATAGTTCAGATCATCGGCAATAGTCGCGCTGCCATTGAACGAAAACCAAAGCACTTGAAATGCCAACCGGGCTAAAACAGGCGTGCGGACCCCCTAGCTCGGGCCGCGATCTTAACGAATCCAGCCGGATTATCAATATCTTTCCCCCAAGCCAGGAGATCAAATTATGCCGGCCTCGCTTGACTACGTTTGGGCGGGCGATTCGGCGGCGACGACGTCGGGAGCAGCGACGCTCGGCTTGGCTTCGCTCTGGCCCAAGCAGCGGCCGATCTGCCGCACGGCCTGCCGCAGGCGGTTCTCGTTCTCGACCAGCGCCATCCGCAAATAGCCTTCGCCCGCCGGCCCGAATCCCGATCCAGGGCTGGCGGCCACGTCGGCCTCTTCGAGCAATTTCATGGAGAAATCCATCGTGCTCATCTGGCTGGCCCACGGCTCGGGGATTTTGGCCCAAACGAACATCCCGGCTCGCGGCGGGGTGATATCCCAGCCGATGCGGCGCAGGCCGTCGACCAGTACGTTGCGGCGCCGCTGGTAGAGCTGCGCCTGATCCTCGACGGCCGCCTCGGCGCCGCGCAGCGCCACGATGGCGGCAATCTGAATGGCTTGGAACATGCCGTAATCGTAGTAGGCCTTGATCGTGCCCAGCGCTTTGACCATCTCGGCGTTGCCGGCGCAGAAGCCGACCCGCCAACCGGCCATGTTGTAGCCCTTGCTCATCGTGGTGAACTCGACGCCCACGTCGCAGGCGCCCGGCGCGGCCAGAAAACTGGGCGGCTGATAACCGTCGAAGGCCACGTCGGCATAGGCGAAATCGCTGATCACCATCAACCCGTATTTCTTCGCCAGCTTGACCACCTCGACGAAGAATTCCGGCTCGACCGTGACTGTCGAAGGGTTGTGCGGATAGTTGAGGATCAGCAACTTCGGCCGGGGGTGCATTCGCTCGCACGTCAATGCGATGTTCGACAGGAATTGCTCGCTATGGGCGACTTCCAGCGAGATCGCATTGCCCGAGGCCAAGGCCACGCCGTAGACGTGAACCGGGAAGTAGGGCGCCGGCACGATGGCCGTATCGCCTGGTCCCATCAAGGCCAGGCACATGTGGCTGAAGCCTTCCTTCGAGCCGAGGCAGACGACGACCTCTTTTTCCGGATCGAGCCGCACGCCGAACTTGCGGAAATATTTGCCGGCCACTTCGCGGCGCAAATTCATGATGCCCAGCGATTGGCTGTAGCCGTGATTACGCGGATCGCGAGCCGCCTCGACCAGCTTTTCGATCACCGCGTCTTGCGGCGGCTCGGAAGGGTTGCCCATGCCCAGGTCGATCATGTCGTCGCCTGCGCGCCGCTTCTGATAGAGGATGGCGTTGATCTTGCCGAACAGATACGGCGGCAGCCGGTACATGCGGTCGGCCAACACGATCTTGAAAGGCCGATCGCTTTCGCTCTGCTCTGCACGAGGTTGCTGGGGACTCATGGATTTCGACGCAGCTCGAGGGTGCGCAAAGGAGACGTTGGCCGACTTGCCGCAGACCGGTTTCGTCGACGAAACAATGGGCGGCTCGGAAACAATGGGCACGACAATCGGGGTATGGCGCCCATGCCCGCAAAAGGCGACAACCTTTAACCATACACCGTTTTAGGCGTCAGGGAAACTGGCCGCCGAAAGGATGCAGGGCGGAAGGTACACGGCTGAAAACCCCCGGAAGCCCGCCGGCAATGCGTAGAAGTTTCATGCTAGAACATGCGGTTTGTATGTCAATAAAAAAGCGATAGAAATTATAGCTTTTAGGCTGCATGGACGACCTGAGGGCAATCTCAGCCCCCGAACAGGCGTCTTGCCGGTGCAATTCCTACTAGTGCCTCTTCAAGTCTGAGTTGATAGGTGAGGGTGGCTGGCGGCAGAGCGAAGCGATGCCCCAGCGTACTGGGGCTTCGCCAAGGCTCAGCCGCCAGCCACCCGGCTGTCAAAATGGCTTTGAATAGGCACTAGAAAAGAAAAGGGCGGAGGGAGAAAACTCCCTCCGCCCGTTCCATGAATCCGAGGCGCACGTTGGCGGTGCGGTTAGCGCGCTATCTTTCCCGTCGGCCGTTTCGCGGTCGAGGAGGCGCCGGACGATCGAGCCTTTTTGATGGACTGGGGAGGCGGCGCCGAATCGTTGAGATCCAAAAGCCCGCGGTTGGCGTCGTTTCCGCTCATCGTCGTGAATTTTTCTTTCGCCGCCGCCTTGATCGTGCCTGCCAGGTAGTTGTCGATCTGGGAATTGTCTTCCAACGCCGCGAAGACTTGCGTCATGGCGATGCGCATTTTCTTCTCGCGGAGGTCGTCGAAGATTGCGTTGCGGACGACCGGATCGTCGAGCGTTACCCCGACCGGCGTGGTGCGCCCTTCGCAGAACAGAATCACGTAGCGGTCGACGGCGACCTGGATGACGCCGGTGATCTCGCCCTTGCGCAAGGCGAAGGCTTCCTTCTCCAACAGCGGCTGGCCGCCGTACTTCTGGATGGGCGGCACCTCGCCTCGCATCGTTCTGCTGCCCGTTTCGACCGAATACTTCTCTGCCAGCTCCCCAAAAGCGTTCAGGCTGGCCAGGAACTTTTCGGGATCCTCCGGCTGTACGTTGTCGCGGGCTTCGGCCCAGACCTTTTGCGCCTGCCGCAGATTGCTGAACACGATGGCCCGGCAGCGAACCCGCTCGCCGTAGTTGGCGTCGAAGCTTTTCTCGATGTCTTCCTGGGTGATTTCGGCGTCCTCGCCGACCAGTTTCTTCAGCGCCGCCGAGGGCCAGACGACGTCGTGGCGGTAAAGTTCGGGCGACAGCCCTTGTTCCTCTTTGACCTGGGCCAGCCAGGCTTCGATATCGGGCTCGTCGCCGTCCTTCGTCTTGCCCATGGCTACGGCGGCTCGGGCGATCTCGTCCTGCATCTCGGCCTCGCCGACCACGACTTTCCGTTTCTTGCAGGCCTGTTCGAGCATCAAACGGTTGATCATGCCTTGCAGCATCTCTTCGCCGTGACGATCGATGCAGGCCTCGGCCAGATCGAGCAGCGTCACCTGGCGGCCGTTGATCAGCGCGGCCACGCCCGGATATTTCTTTTGCTTGACCGGATCGTCGAGCACGTTTTCGACATGGGCCCGAGCTTGCAATTCCTTGAACAAGTCGTCCGAGGCTTGCCGCAGCTTCTTGTCGCGAATGCTTTCAGTCAGCACTTCGTCGACCTTGGCTCGCGGCACGGGCTGCGCCTTGAGATGGGCCTCGCACTTGAGGATCACGTACTGGTTGCCGATTTGCACGATCTGGGAGATTTCGTCCGGCTTCAGGGCGAAGGCGATCTTTTCGATCTTCGGATCGCCTTGGTGCTTGTGGATCGGCTGAATGAAGCCGTTGGCGCTGGCGCTGTTCACGTCCGCCGAATACTGCTTGGCCAGATCGCCGAAGTCTTCCGGCCGCTCGATGGCCATCTTCCAGACCTGTTCCGCTTCGACGGGGTTTTTGCAGGCGATCAGCCGTGCTTGCACGGCCGGCCCGTAGAGCATGTCCCAAGCCTCTTGCAGTTCCTGTTCGCCGACCGTCAAGCGGTCGGCCGCCAGCTTGCGCAAGGCCACGGTCGGCCAGACGATTTCGTTGGCGTACTGCGCCGGGCTGATGCCCCGCTCTTCCTTGAGCATCTTGAGCAGTTGGCCTTTGGGCAGGCCGAAGCGCTCGGCCATGCGGTTGATTTCGTCTTGAACTTCTTGTTGCGAAACGGCGATGTTTTTCAGTTTGCAGTGAGTCGCAATCAGTTCTTTATTGACGAGCGTTTCGAGCACTTCTTCGCCGAAGTGCGACAGGCACTCTCGGCCCAGATCGTTGCGCGTGATGTCTTGTCCGTTGACCCTGGCCATAATCAGCGGCTTGTCCGGTTCGGCGGTGATCGGAGTTTTCACGCTCGGTTGCTGGGAGGCGGCCTTGGCGGGTTTGTCGGATTTTTTGCCGAAGATTTTGAGGAACGGCGGTCCGGCGCTGACGGCGGCGGTCCAGGCGAAGGCTTGAAACACGGCGAGCACCGTCAGACCGCCTGCGAGCCAACCGCCCGGCTTACGTCGTCTTGGCTTGAGAGGCTGATTCAGTTTCGGTTCCATCCGTGCCATTGCGGTTCCTCCGTGAGAACAGACTTCTAGCCCGGCTTCGGCGACGAGCGTCATCGGGGCGGGGAGTATAGAAACGCCTGCCCTGGGGGTCAAGGCGAGTGGCGGCAGAGTCTCGCTTGACGGGCGTAAGTCGACATTCGCGGCAAAAGCCTGTAGGGCACGCCCTCTGCGGCGTGCCGTGAAGTGCGGAAACCGCGTCGATTCGCGCTTCCTGGAACGCCGCAGAGGGCGCTCCCTACAGCATCAACCGCCTGAACCTTGCGACGCTTTGCCGCGTCTGGGCTGGCAGCGAAAAATTAATATTCCGCGGACCATTGCCGGATCGGCTATAATCCGGCATCTGCTCCCTCCGCCCTCAACCGGCCGATGCCTCCCCCGCCAACCGCCGCCGCCGCCGAGCCTGAGTGCCCCCCAGCCGTCCGAGAACCGGGCCAGCGCCCGGTCTCCCGGCCCGTACCTGTCCAAAACACCGCCTTCGGCTGGCCCTTTTGGCTGACCTATGGGGCGAACTTTTTGTTAATGGTCGCCGTCAGCCTGCTCTATCGCTACGGCGATTTCGTGACTTTTCTCGGCGGCAGCGAGTTGAATCTGGGTTGGATCATCTCGGTGGGCATGGTCGGCAGCCTGGCGATGCGGTTCGGGCAGGGTTTCGGCATCGATGTCTACGGCCCGCGGAAAATCTGGCTCTGTTCATCGGCCTTGTTCGTGCTGACGTGTCTGGCGCACCTGTTGGTGAACGACGTGAACGGGCCGCTCGTGTATGTGCTGCGAGTGTTCTATCAATCGAGCTTGGCCGGCTTTTTTGGGGCCTCGATCACGTATATCTCGGGCCGGGCCCCTGCGGCCCGCATCGCCGAGGTGGTCGGCACGTTGGGCACCTCCGGCTTCGTCGGCATGGTGCTCGGCACGTGGCTGGGCGACGCCTTGCTCAACTTCACCAAAATCGACCGCAGCCATGTCGATCACATGTTCCTGGCCGCGGCGATGCTCGGCGCGGCCAGCTTTGTCATTTCGTGGCTGGCCACCCGCAGGCACTTGCCCCCGGCCAAGCGCAAACGGCTGCCGATGTTCCGCGTGCTGAGGCGTTATCATCCGGGCGCCGTGCTGTTGATCGCCATTGCCACCGGCTGCGGTTTGTCGCTGCCGGGCGTGTTTTTGAGCCGTTACGCCGCGCACCTGGAAATTGCCGATATCGGGCCGTTTTTCACGGTCTATTGTCCGACGGCGTTTATCGCCCGCGTCTCGATGCGCAGCGTTCCGGAGCGATTCGGCATTCGCCCGATGATTTTCGTGGGCATGTTGGCGCTGGTGGCCGGCATGCTGCTGTTTCTGGTCGTGCGGCAGCCGTGGCAGTTCGTGATCCCGGCCGTCTCGGTGGCGATCGCTCACGCGGCCTTGTTTCCGGCAGTGATTGCCGGCGGCAGCGGGGTTTTTCCCGCCCGCTATCGGGGCCTCGGAACGACGCTCAGCCTGGCGTTTTTCGATCTAGGCTGCTTGATCGGCTCGCCCATTGTCGGCGAGGTGCTCTACTGGGCCGAACGGTTCGGCTGGCCCGCCTACCCCACCATGTTCGTGGTCGTGGCCGCGCTGCTGGGCTTGTTGGGCGTGATTTACGCCGTCAGCGAACGGCGCAAACGTAGGTCAGGCTTTCCAGCCTGACGAAGCCGCGGATCAGGCTTTCCAGCCTGACGAAGCCGCGGATCAATTTCTCCCACCCGACGTCCGTCAGGCTAGAAAGCCTGACCTACGGGCGCCGGCGCTCGAATTGACGACCGAACCTAACACCGCTATCATCAACGGCTTCCAAGATTCTCGCACGGTCCGAGAATTGCGCGATTTTGCTGCGTAGCCGGCGCATTGGGGCGCCGGCGCCGATCGTGGTGTTGCCAGACCGAAGGTCGATTTCGAACGCCGGACGCCCTGGAAACCGCTCGCTTCGAGCGGTGGGGACTTAGCCGGCGTGCCTGAAGATTCTCGAAGGAGCCCGAACCGCGTGGCAAACGTTCTTGTCAAACAATTGATTGAAGCCGGCGTCCACTTCGGCCACCGCGCCAGCCGCTGGAATCCGAAGATGCGGCCCTATATTTACGGCCGCCGCAACCTGATCCACATCATCGACGTCCGCGAAACGATCCGCGGATTGATCCGGGCCCGCAAGTACCTGACGCAGGTCGCCGCGGGCGGCAGCTTGGTGCTGTTCGTGGGCACGAAGAAGCAGGCCGCCGAAACGGTCGAGCGCGAAAGCGAACGCTGCGGCATGCCTTATGTCAGCGATCGCTGGCTGGGCGGCACGCTGACCAACTTCCGCACCATTCGCAGCCGGCTCTCGCGCTTGGAAGAGCTGGAGCAGATGAAAACGTCCAACGAGATTCTGGCCTACTCGAAAAAGATGCAGTCGGCCTTGAATCGCGAGTATCGCAAGATGTACCGCAACCTGAACGGCATGCGGACCATGAATCGGCTGCCCGAGTGCATGGTGATCATCGACCCGAAGAAAGAACACAACGCCATTTCGGAAGCCCGCAAGCTGGGCGTGACGACCGTGGCCTTGATCGACACCGATTGCGACCCCGACCTGGTCGACCTGCCGATTCCGGGCAACGACGACAGCTTGCGGTCGATCGAACTGGTGCTCGACCAACTGGCCAACGCGATCATCGAAGGCAAGGCGAACGCCAAGGCGGCGCCCGGGCCGGCCGGCGCTCCGGCGGCTTATGTCAGCCCCGGCGAAGTGGAAGACAAAGACGCCGAGTAGGCGGTCCCGAGCCGGTTGATCTCTCTGTGATTCGAAGGACGGCGGAAAACTCGCGTTTCGTCGAGATGCGAACCGTTATGTGAAGTCGCGCTTCTTGGAAGGGGATCAGGGGATGCGGAGGAGATGAGGAGATAAGGAATTAAGAAAACAAAGTTCCTCTTCATCTCCTTATCTCCTCCGTATCCCCCTATCCCCTTTAAAAGATCGTTAAACAACTTCACCGGCTTCCATTGCCTTGCGTCGTTGCAATCGACTCCGAAATCAATTACCAACATTCAGATAGCGAGAAAGAAGAGCATCATGGCAGAAATCACTGCGGCGATGGTCAAGGCGCTCCGCGAGCGGACCGGGTTGCCGATGATGGATTGCAAAAAGGCCCTGCAGGAGACGGGCGGCGACGAGCAGCAGGCCGTCGACTGGCTCCGCAAGCAAGGCATCAAGACCAAGGAAACCCGCATCGGCCGCGAGACCTCGGCTGGCCGCGTGGCCGTCTACGCCGATCACGCCAAGGGCGTGGGCACGATGATCGAGTTGATGTGCGAAAGCGCTCCGGTGGCCAATAGCCCCGAGTTCGTCGCTTTCGCCAACGACCTGGCCAAGCAACTCGCCGTCGGGCCCGGCGCCAAAACGGCCGAAGAGTTGCTGGCCCAGCCCTCGCTCAGCAAGCCGGGCATGACCTTCGCCGAGCAGAAGGACGACATGTTCAACCGCATTCGCGAGGTGTTCAACCTCGGCCGGATTCTGCGGTTCGACGCTCCTTGCGGCGCCTATGCCCACCACGACGGCTCGCTCGGCGCTTTGGTCGAAGTCAGCGGCGGCACGGCCGAAGCGGCGAAGGACGTGGCCATGCACGTCGCGGCTGCCAAGCCGGCGGTGGTCAGCAAGCAAGATCTTGATCCGGCCGCGGTCGACAAGGAGCGTGCGATTTTGACCGAAGCCGCCCGCAGCGAAGGCAAGCCCGAGAACATCATCGCCAAGATGATCGAAGGCCGGCTGAAGAACTTCTTCGCCGAGCAGGTGCTGTTGGAGCAACCGTTCGTGAAGGATGACAAGCAGACGGTCGGCAAGATCGCCGACGCGGCCAAAATGAAGGTCGTGCGGTTCGTGCGTTGGGAATTGGGCAAGGAGACGGGCCAAAGCTGATCGGGGCGCCGCGACCCGCTCAAGGCTTAACCTTTTTTAAAGGAGATAAGGGGATACGGAGGAGATCAGGAGATAGGATTTCAGAGTACAAATCTTTGCTTTCATCCCCACTATCTCCTCCTCATCCCCCTATCTCCTTTAAAAAAGCGTTACGTCTCTCGGAGGCATGCACTAAGCTTGGCAAGGGATTGCGGTAAAACCATTCAAGAGTGATTCAATGTCGGATGCGCTTTCCGAACGGCGATTTCGCCGCGTGGTGCTGAAATTGTCGGGCGATAGCTTCGTGCGGGCCGGCGAACGCGGCATCAGCATGGAAGAGGTCGTGCATATCGCACGGCAGACCTCGCGCGCTGCGCAGCGCGGCGTGCAGATGGCGATCGTCATCGGCGGCGGCAACATTCTGCGCGGCGCCCAGTTCCGCTCGACCTCCACCAGCGTGCAAGAGGCCACGGCCCACTATATGGGCATGCTGGCCACGGTCATCAACGGCCTGGCGCTGCAAGACGCGCTGGAATCGCTGGGCTGCGAGACGCGGCTCTCGACCGCCATCCGCATGGACGGCGTGGCCGAGCCGTACATTCGCCGCCGCGCGAAGCGGCACCTGGAAAAGGACCGTATCGTGATCCTGGCCTGCGGCACGGGCAGCCCGTTCGTCACGACCGACACGGCCGCCGCTCAGCGAGCCTTGGAACTGGAGGCCGACATCCTGCTCAAGGCGACGCGCGTCGACGGCGTGTACAGCGACGACCCCGAAAAGAACCCGCACGCCGTGCTCTACAGCGAGCTGACCTACTCGGCCGTGCGCGAGCAGAACCTGCGCGTGATGGATCCGACGGCGATCGCCCAGTGCATGGAACACGACATGCCGATCTTGGTGTTCAATTTCAAGAAGGAAGGCAACATCGAACGGGCCGTCAACGGCGAAAAGGTGGGCACGCTGATCGCCAGCCAAACGTCGGTGGCGAAATAAGATTTGCGAATTCGCGAAGCCGCTAAGCTTTCGAAAGGGGAAATGCTCAACGCAGCCCATGCTTCATCCCCGTATCTCCTCATCATCCCCACATCCCCTTTTTAAAAAACTCCCAATCACGAATCCACGCAACGGATATCACTCATGAGCGCCGACGAGATTCTGCTGGATGTCGAAGAGCGGATGGAAAAGGCCGTGGCCAAGCTCAAGCACGACTTGGGCGGCATCCGCACGGGTCGCGCGAATCCGGGGCTGGTCGATTCGCTACGGGTCGAAGCCTACGGCTCGCCGACGCCGATCAAGCAACTGGCCTCGGTCGGCGCCCCCGAGCCGACGCAGATCGTCATCCGCCCGTTCGATCCGGGCACGCTCAAAGATATCGAAAAGGCAATCCAGGCCAGCGGGCTCGGTCTGACGCCGATGAACGATGGCAAGTTGATTCGCCTGAACGTGCCGCCGCTGTCGACTGAAGTCCGCCGCAAGATGGTGGCCCGCATCAAGGAACTGACCGAAGAGGCCAAGGTCGCGATTCGCAATGTTCGTCGCGACGGCAACAAGGCGGCCGACCAGGGCGAGAAGGACAAGACGCTCTCGGAGGACGACTGCGAGAGCACCAAGGAAGAAATTCAGGAACTGACCAAGAAGTTCGAGGCCCAGGCCAACGACCTGGCCAAGGCCAAAGAACAAGAGGTCATGGAAGATTGAGCCGGCCGCTCGCCGAGTTCGTTCGCCAGCCGAGGACGCTCGTTCTCGCTCATCGCGGCGCCAGCGGCGTCGCGCCTGAAAACACGCTCCCGGCTTTTTCCGCGGCCCTCGAACTGGGCGTCGATTTCGTCGAACTCGATTACCTGCACTCGGCCGACGGCGTGCCGGTCGTGTTTCACGACGACACGCTCGACCGCACGACCGACGCGGTCGCCCGCTGGGGCGGCAAAGACATTCCGCTCGCCGCGAAGACTCTGGAAGAGTTGCGACAGCTCGACTGCGGCAGTTGGTTCTCGCCGCAGTTCGCCGGCACGCGGCTGCCGACGCTGGAAGAGGCGCTCTCGCTCGTCTGCCGCAATTCGCGGTGCATGATCGAACGCAAAGCCGGCGACGCGAAAACGTGCGTCGACTTGCTCCGCCGGCTCGGCGTGCTCGAGCGCGTCGTGTTGACCAGCTTCGACTGGCAGTTCCTGGCCGAGTGCCGCGCCTTGGAGGGCGAGTTGCTGCTGGGCGCCTTGGGCGACGAAACGCTGACGCCGGAACTTGTCGAGCGGGCGATCGCCAGCGGCGCCAGCATTCTCGGCTGGGGCGACAAGCGGGTGACGCGAGAACACGTCGAACTGGCCCATGCCAGCCATCTGCGAGCCTGGGTCTGGACGGTCGATGACGCCGAGCGGGCGAAAGAGTTGATCGGCTTCGGCGTCGATGGGCTGATCAGCAATCAGCCCGCGCGGATGCTGGCAGTGACGAAGCCCAACGCCGAAAAAACGCTGGTCACGATAGCCACTTACAACGAGATCGAGAACCTGCCGGCGCTGGTCGAGGAGATCTTCCGCCATGCGCCCGATGTCGACCTGCTGGTGATTGACGATAACTCGCCCGACGGCACCGGGAGGTGGTGCGACGAGCAGGCCCAAAAAGATTCGCGGATCAAAGTCTTGCACCGCACGGGCAAGCTGGGACTGGGCACGGCGATCGTCGCCGGGTTGCGATATGCCGTCGAGCAGGGCTACAAGTATGCGCTGAACATCGACGCCGATTTCAGCCATCATCCCAAGTACCTGCCCGATTTGATCGGCGGCATGGATCCGCCCGGCGGCCCGGCGGTCGACGTGATGATCGGCTCGCGCTACATTCCCGGCGGCGGCATCGAAGGCTGGCCATTGAAGCGGTACTTGATGAGCCGCTCGGTGAATCTCTACGCCCGCTGGCTGTTGGGCCTGCAGCCGAAGGATTGCAGCGGCGGGTATCGTTGCTACCGCACCACGCGGCTGGCCGAACTCGATTTTGATCGTATGCTTTCGCATGGCTATTCGTTCCAGGAGGAAATCCTCTGGATGCTCAAACGCCGCGGCTGCCGCTTCGGCGAGACGCCGATCACGTTCGTCGATCGCGTTCGCGGCTCGTCGAAGATCAACTCGCGCGAGGCCTGGGCCGCAATGTGGGTGATTCTGGCGCTGGGATTGAAAAGGCTGAAGTCCGAACGACCGTAGGACGGACCTCTGGTCCGTCATTTGCGACGGCGACGGACTGGAAGTCCGTCCTACGATTCGGCGGCATCAGCAGCCAATGGATGCCAATTGAATCCGCTGAGGAACCAAACCATGAACCAGCAATCTTCCGACTCCTCGCTCCTGACTCATCACTCATTGCTCGTCACCGGCGGCGCGGGCTTCATCGGCAGCCATTTCATCGAGCGCGTGCTGGCCGAAAGCGGGGCGCGCGTCGCGTGTCTCGACAACTTCAACGACTTTTACAGCCCGGCGGAGAAACGGCGAAATATCGCGGGCTTCGCCAATAACGAGCGGGTGACGCTCGTCGAAGGCGATTTCTGCGACGCCGAGGCGATGTGGCGGCTGTTCGACGAACGGCAGATCACGGCCGTCGTGCATTTGGGCGCCTACGCCGGCGTGCGGCCGAGCGTCGCGAACCCGTTCATCTACGAAAAAACCAACGTCGGCGGCACGCTGGCGTTGTTGGAAGCCGCGCGCCGGCATCCGGTCGAACGGTTCTTGCTGGCGTCGTCTTCGACCGTGTACGGGCATCTGGCCGATTCGCCGTTCGTGGAAGACGCGCCGCTGGGCCGGCCGTTGAGCCCCTACGGCGCCAGCAAGCGGGCGGCGGAATTGTTCGGCTTGACCTACTTGCAATTGCATCGCGTGCCGGTGGTTTGCCTGCGGCCGTTTAGCGTCTACGGCCCGCGGTTGCGGCCCGATCTGGCGATGTCGATCTGGACCGAGGCGATCGCAACCGGCCGTAGCGTGCCCTTGTTCGGCGACGGCACGATGAAACGAGATTTCACGCACGTGCACGATATTTGCTCCGGCCTGCTGGCCGCGCTGGTCAAGCCCGGCGTGGTCGGCGAGGCGATCAATCTCGGCCACTCCGAACCGATCGCGATGCGCGACGTGATCGCCGCGCTCGAGCGCGCCATCGGCAAGCCGGCCCAGATCGACCGGCAGCCCGAAAAGCCCGGCGACATGCCGATCACCTGCGCCGATTTGACCAAGGCCCGCCGATTGCTGGGCTATGAGCCGGCGAGGCCCTTCGAGGAAGGCGTGCGGGAGTTCGTCGAGTGGAAGCTGGGAAGGATGAATGTGTAGGTCGGTCGTTTCCGCGAAAGTGAAATGATTGCTAGAATAAAACTATGGCAACCAGCCCCGACACTATCGACGTCTTAGATCGACTGCTGGAACCGGTAGGTCGCTGTTTGACGCCCGAGGTCGCACGAAAGATCGTGGAATTGCGAGCGGATCCCGGTCTTCAAGTCCGCATTGACGAACTTGCGGACAAATCGACGGAGGGGCGGCTCTCCGAGGAAGAACGGGCGCAATACGAGAAGATCGTGTGCGCCATCGATTTTATCGCCGTATTGCAAGCGAAGGCGCGGGCTGTGTTGAATCGCAGCGAAAGTCCGTGATCGACGCCGCAGTGGGCCGTCGCATTCTCGGCAAAGCCGCACCTACAGCATTGACACGTTTCGGTATTTCCAGGTTTCGATCGGCAATCCCCCCGGCGGGTAGCTGCCTCTGGCCGCACGCGCATTACGGGTTCCTCTTCTCTGTTCATTACGCGCCTATTCAGTTACGCGAACAGAGAAGAGGAACCCGTAGATTCTCAATCGCGCGGCATGGACGTGACACGTCCTGAAGCTCATAGCAAGAACCCAAAGATTGTGCCGCCACGTGTTTGAGCGCAGGCTCGCGCCGTGCCGTAGCGAAAGCAAGTCATCGGCACGGCCTTCTGCAAGCGCCAAATCGCTTATTCGCCCCGCGCGATCTCGGTCGAGCCATCGTGATGCACTGTGACTAACGTGTGCGCGCCGGGAGTCGCCGGAAGCCACACGAACATTACACTCCAATCGCCATTATCTTCCGGCGTTGCGCTTACCTGATACTTTCCCCGCAACGGGCCTTCCTTGAGCAACTGCGTTTCGGCAACTTGCACCGCCCAGCCTGCCCTGCGCGCAGCATGGCGGTCGCCCAGCACCGCGGCCACCTTCGGCTCGATCGCTTCGGCCCAAATCTCGTAGCCCTTGGGGCTGAGGTGCAGCAAGTCGGGCATGATCTCTTTGGAGAGCGTGCCGTCGGGTTCGAGGAACTTCTCGGAGATGTCGAGATAGGTCACGTGCTGGCCGTCGTCCAGCTTCTTGGCGATTTCGTTCGCGCCGACGTTGACTTTTCGCTTAGTATCGTCGGCGTTCGGGCCTCGGGGAAAGATCCCGAGCAGCAGAATCTTGATCTCGGGCAGTTTCGCGCGGAGCTTTTCGACGATGGCCTTGATGCCGGCGGCGATGTCCTCGGAAGAATCGCCGCCCGAATTGTTGGTGCCGATCATGATCACGGCCAGCTTGGGCTTCAGGCCGTCGAGGTTGCCGTGGTCGAGCCGATAGAGCACGTGCTGCGTGCGGTCGCCGCCAATGCCGGCGTTCATCGCCTTCCGCTCGTCATAGTATTTCTCCCAGACGCCTTTGCCGGCGCCCATCCAGCCCTGGGTGATCGAGTCGCCGAGGAAAATCAAATCGACGTCGCCCTCTTTTGCCCGAGCATTGATCTGCGTTTGGCGGTTCACCCAGCCTTGGTCGGTCCGCGGAACCGGCTTGACCGTGGCCGGTTCGTCGGCGGCAAAGCATGCGGTCGAAAGGAACGCCGTGGCGGCAAAAGCGAATGCGTAAGCAATGAACGCTCGCGAACGGAACATGCGGGATTCTCCTGGGGCGCGTCGATGAAACCGGCCTTTACGATAGTCCGGATCGCAGCAATTGGAAAGGCGGTCGAAGCAGGTTTTGGCCCCCAAATCGCTCGCAGTTCCGTGCTCCCAACGCCGGCCGTGACCTAACTTTCAACGTCCATCCGCCTTTTCCCCGCCTACCACCTGCTATTGACCCAAACATGCCAACCAAACGCTTAGGCGTTCTGACCAGCGGCGGCGATTGCCCGGGTCTGAACGCCGTGATTCGCGGCGTCGTCAAATCGGCCGAACAATTGGGCTACGAATGCGTCGGTTTCTTGCGCGGCTACGAGGGGCTGGTCGATCCGGTCAGCTATCTGCCGCTGAACCATAAGAACACCGCCGGCATTCTGAACCAGGGCGGCACGATCCTGGGCAGCACCAACCACGGCCGCTTCGCCGCCACGCGCGGCGTCGACGAGCGCGTGGAACTCGACGTCGAACTGCTGGCCGGCGTGCAAGTAACGGTCGAGCAACTGGGCCTGTCGGGTCTGATTTGCATCGGCGGCGACGGATCGCTGGCCATCGCCCAGCAGTTCCACGAGTTCGGCATTCCGGTCGTGGGCGTGCCCAAGACGATCGACAACGATCTTTCGGCCACCGCCTACACGTTCGGCTTCGACAGCGCCGTGGCCTGCGCCACCGACGCCCTCGACCGGCTGCACACGACCGCCGCGGCCCACGAACGGATCATGGTGCTCGAGGTGATGGGCCGGCACGCCGGCTGGATCGCGCTGCACGCGGGCATTGCCGGCGGCGGCGACGTGATCCTGATTCCCGAAATTCCCTGGCAGTTCGAGCACGTTTGCCACAAGATTCTCGACCGCGAGACGCACGGCAAGCGATTCACGTTGGTCGTGGTGGCCGAAGGGGCCCAGTTGCCCGAAGGCGAGTTGGTCACGCAGGAGCGGCGGCACGAATCGCAGCAGGTGCGGCTGGGGGGCATCGGCAACGTGGTGGCGGCCGAGATTCAAAACCGGCTGCACCGCGAAACTCGCTGCGTGGTGCTGGGCCATTTGCAGCGCGGCGGCCCGCCGACGACCTTCGACCGCGTGCTGGCCACGCAGTTCGGGGCCCATGCCGTGCGGCTCGTCCACCACGGCAAGTTCGGCGAGATGGTTTGCTTCCAACCGCCGCAGATCAACCATGTGCCGATCGCCGATGCCGTCAGCCGGTTGAGCACCGTCGATCGGAAGAGTTCGGCCGTGCAAGCCGCCCGGGCGCTGGGCATCAGCTTCGGCGATTGCCCGAAGACTCACAGTCCGTTCATCGCCGATTTGGAAGCGGAATTGATTGAAGTCGGCTGCGCGTAGGCGTTGCCAAAATACAGCGGGTTAATCTCGCTTTCTGCTCGCTAGGCCAGATGCTCGATCGAGTCAACCGCCGCCACGCTCGAGACTGCAGCGAACGTGCCAAAAAGTCGGATGCCGCCGGAAATCACGTAGAAGTCCGCGGATTTACCCTCCGGATCGAAGGCGATGTTTTCAGGGTGGCCGACGGTCACGCGATCGCCGTTTTCCATGCTCAATACAAAGCGGCGAAACGGAACCATGCGGACTAGACGCGTGACTTCATCACGGACGGCGTCGGTTCTCACGTTCGGGCCTCATCAGCGTGGGTCGGTAGCGTGGGTCGGTCGCATGCGCATGATTATAGCACTTTTTGCGTCGGCAATCTAACGCCGCTCTGCAACCGACGGCGACCGCCGCTGCACGTTTGCGAGCCGAAGCGCACATTGGCAAACCGAAGACGTTCGCCTCCGGCTCGCCGCAGAAGTTGTCCTAGGTGCGGCATTTGCCGCGCCGGTATGTAGACGCGGCATCTTGCCGCGTTATTCGTGAAGCGGCAAGGATGCCGCTTCTACGTCCTAGACTCTCAAACTAGCGACACGTAACACTTCCGCCCTGGCACGCAAAGCTTTCGCTCGGCGAAGCCGTCGTCGGGGCCGAGCATGGCCTGCGTCTTGTTGCACCAGCAGTGACCGTCGCCCATCTGGCCGTCGTCGACGGCAGGATTCAACGTGCCGGAGACGTACATGCCCTTGGAACGCAAGTAACGGCAGGCCGGCTGATTGCCGGCGACGTCGTCGACCGGCTGATCGGTGTTCATCGCCATCTCAAAACCCTCCCGTTTCAATTCCGGCGGCCGAGAGAATCGCACGCTGGACGGCCACGCGGGCCAGTTGCACCTTGTACACGTTGTCCGACAACGGCGTAGCCGCAGCCACGGCCGCTTCGCCCGCCGCACGGGCCGTTTCGTGATTCACCGGCCGACCGACGATCGCCCGTTCGGCTTCCGGCGAGAGCCACGGCGTGGGAGCGACGTGGCCGAGCACGATGCTGGCCTGCCGCACAACGCCGTCTTCCATTCGCAGCGCCGCGGCCGCCGCGACGAGCGGATAGTCGGGTCCTTCGCCCTGCCGCACCTCGTACGTGACGTTGGCCAGGCCGTCGGCCGCAGGCAGCATCACGTGCGTGATCAACTGGTCGGGCGAAAGGATGTGCTCGCGCTGGCCTTCGTGCCGCGGCGTGCGGTAGAAGGTTTCCAGCGGCAGCATCGTTTCGTCTTCTTCGCTCGGACCGATCAACCGCACGCGGGCGCCCAAGGCGATCAGCGCGGGGGCCAGTCGCGAGGCGTGTACGAACTTGGCCGGGCCGGCATTGCCGAAGATGGCGTGGAAGCGGTTGTCTCCTTCAGCGACCATCCGCCCGCCGCGAGCCAGCAAGCCGTGGCCATTGCGGAAGTACCAGCAGCGGGGCCGCTGGCACAGTTCGCCGCCGAGCGTGCCTTGCGATTGCAACTGCACGGCGTTGATGCCGGCGATGGCCTGCTTGATCGCCGGGTATTGATCCAACTCCGGCGCCTCGAGCATTTCGGCCAAGGTCGTCGTGGCGCCGATCGTAAGCCCTAGCGAATCGGCCGAGACGCCGCGTAGCGAGGGCACTTCCATGATGTTCACGACCCGCTCCGGGTTCACGAGCATCTGCTTCATGAGCGGCACCAGGTCGGTGCCGCCGGCCAAGATTTCCGTCTCACCCGGAACGGCCGAGAGCATTTCCAGCACTTCGTGCTCCTGTTCGGGCGCTGCAAAGTCGAAAGCTTTCATCAGGCCTTACCTCCTTTCGCCAGGGCGTCCAACACACGTTTGGGGATCATCGGCAGCACGGGCACGCGCACGCCGAGGGCGTTGCAGACGGCGTTGGAAATCGCCGCGCCCGGACTGATGACCGGCGGCTCGCCCAAGCCGACCACGCCGCGGTTGTACTCGCTTTCGGGCTCGTGCAGTTCGACGATGATTTCGCCGATATCGCCCAACCGCGGCAGCTTGTAGTCGGACAATTCACAGTTCAAGAAAGCCCCGGTCTTGTTGTCCATGATCCGCTCCTCGAACAAGGCATAAGCGATGCCCATGATCACGGCGCCGTAGATTTGGCTTTTGGCGGTGCGCGGGCTGACGACGAGGCCCATGTCTTGCACGGCCACGAACTTCTTCATCTTGATGACGCCCGTCTCGCGGTCGACGGCCACTTCGGCCATCTGCACGCCGCCGACTTGCACGCTGGACAGCGGGCTTTCTTCCTTGCCGCGGGCGAACTTGCCGGTCACTTCCAGCGGGTTCATGCCCAGCAGGCTGCAAGCCTCTTTCCACGACAGTCCCTTGTCGGGATGGTCGGCCACGAAGATTCGCCCTTCCTTCGCGACGAGCGTGTCCGCTTCGACATTCAGTTTTTTGGCCGCCTTTTCGCACAACTGCCGCAAGGCGTCTTGCGAGGCGCGGCGGTTCGATTCGCTCACGCCGCCGATCGTCGTGCTGCCACCCGAAGGGCCGCTGTTGGGATAGCGCGAACTGCCGATGTTCACCTTGACGGCCGAGACCGGCAAGCCGAACGTTTCGGCGACGACAATCGCGATCGCGGTTCGCGTGCCGGTGCCCAGGTCCTGGCTGCCGAGCGAGGTTTCGACGCCGCCATCGGGATGAATCTTGAGCAAGCAGGTCGAGTTGTGGCCGCCGCCGCCCCAAGTATGCAGCGCCATGCCCAGTCCGGTGACGATCGAACCTTGGGCTTGGCCTTTGCCGTGCGGATGCCACTTGGCTTTCCAGTCGATCAGCTTGGCGGCGATCTCCATCTGCTGGCGATAGGTGTCGGCCATGCTGTGCGCGCCCTTCTTGGGCGACACGCTGGGCAGGTTCCGCAGAAAAACGTCGTAGCTGTCGATGCCGAGCTTGGCCGCGATATCGTCGTAGGCCGTTTGCGTCATCGCGCAGGCCTGCGGATGGTTCGGCGCCCGCCAGGCGCGGTCGGGGCCGGTGTCGGTGACGATCGCCGTTTGTTTGCGGCGGCGGTTCTTGGGATCGAAGACGTAGGGAATCACGGTCTGGCTAATGCCGCCCGCCTTGGCGCCGCTCGTGCCCCAGTGGTGCGAATCCCAAACGGTGACCACGCCGTCCTTGTCGGCGCCGACCTTGACTTTCAAATAACCGCTCGGCCGATTGCCGGCGACTTTCAGCTCTTGGTCGCGATCGAGCATCAGCTTCACTGGCCGGCCCGTTTCTTTGGCGATCTGGGCCGCGGTCACGCCCCAGGCGTCGGCGGCAAACTTGCTGCCGAACCCGCCCCCGATGAAATCGCAATGCACTTCCACGTCGTCGGCAGTGATGCCCAACGGGTCGGCGAACTGACCGGCCGTGCCCGAGACGTTTTGCGTGGAAAGGTGGGCGACGAGCTTGTCGCCGTTCCACTCGCAGGTCGAACCGTGCGGCTCAAGGCACATGTGCGCGATGACGTTGATGCCGTAGTAGCCTTCGACGACAACCGTCGCCTTTTTTAGCAGCCGATCGATTTCCTGGTCGGCCTGTTCGTCGTCCAGGTCGTCGTCGGGCTCGACTTCCCACTGCACGTTGCTGCCGGCGGGCTGGGTGCGGCCGGCCTTTTGGGCGGCGGCCAGATCCTCGTCGTCGACGTAGACGTCGAGCATTTCGTACTCGACCTTGACCGCCTTGAGGGCCTCGGCCGCGGCGGCTTCGGTGTCGGCCGCGACGACGGCCAACGCGTCGCCTTGCCAGCGAATCTCTTGGCCCGGCTCCTTGAGCGTCTTCACCGCGCGAACGCCCGGCAGGTTGGCGGCGCCGCTGGCGTCGATCGCCTTGATTTTGCAATGGGCGTGGGGGCAGCCGAGCATCTTGGCGAACAACATCCCCTTGCGGTTGATGTCGTAGCTGTACTTGGCGGCGCCGGTGGCCTTGACCAGGCCGTCGATGCGGTCGGTCTCTTTGCCCAGCACATAGGCCGTGCCATATTTGGGCCAGCTATATTCGGCCATTACTTGGCTCCTTTCACGACTTCGAGGGCGGCCTCGACCACGTTGGCGTAGGTGCCGCAACGGCAGATGTTGCTGTTCAGCCCCTTGCGGATTTCCGCCTCGGTGGCTTTTGGGTGCTTGTTCAAAAAGTCGCGGACGGCGACCACGAAACCGGGCGTGCAAAAGCCGCACTGCATGGCGTCGTGATGGACGAACGCCACGGGCACGGCGTCGGGCTTGGCGCCGCCGAGGCTCTCGACGGTTTTGATCTTCTTGCCGACGCAAGCCAGGGCCAGCTTGGTGTTCGCGCTGATCGGCTTTCCGTCGAGCCAGACAGTGCAGGCGCCGCTCGTCTCGTCGATGCTGACCGGCTTCGCCCCGGTCAGATCGAGTTGATAACGCAAAACGTCGAGCAGCGTCGAACGGGTTTCGACTTCGACTTCGTACGTCTTGCCGTTGACGTCGAGGCGGGTTTTCGCGGGCGACTTGCCACTGACGACTTTGGGCTTTTTCTGTTCGGCGGCCTCGATCAGGCCGGGGCCGGCGACCACGGCGCTCGCGGCGGCGACGGCGCCCGAGCCTTTCAAAAAGGCGCGGCGACTGACGCCGGCGCCGGGCCGTGAAAGAGCGGATGGATCCTTCATTGCATCGACCTCCAGCACGAGATTCACGGATAATGACTCGATCGGCTGGCCGCGATTGTAGCGGTTCCAAGGGCAAGAGCAAGGAAACGCGGAATTCGGAATGTGGAATTCGCAACGGCGTCTCGGACGCCGCAAATTGGTCGTTCGACGAAAATCTGGCGAAGCGGGACGGGCGACGGCGGGCCTCTAAATCGCACGCGGGCGCCAACGAGTCGCTTGGGCGGCGCGTGGGGCGGCCTTCCAGGCCGTCAATCGTCGACGGCCTGGAAGGCCGCCCCACGGCAGGAATGTTTCGTTTCAGACCGCGTGAAGTATAAATCGCGAATCGAAGACGGCCGGCCGGGAATGGAATCACGAAAACGCGAAAGGGCGAAAGCACGAAAGGGAGACATGCTGGAATCGGGCCTCGCGAATAGCGACACTAAACATCGCTTCGCCTTCGATTTGTGATTGCCTGTTTCGCGTTTTCGCCCTTTCGTGCTTTCGTGATCTTTCTGGCGTCAAGTTGCGCGACTAACCCGGATTATTCATCAGCCCACACCAACCCGAAGCGCAAGCGAGGCGGAGCAACGCACTTACCTCGCTGGCGCTTCGGGTTTGTATGGAGCGATTTGTCAAGTAATAGCTGGGCTGATGAATAATCCGGGCTAATGCGAACGCCTGCCTGCCGGAACGTCTGTCGCACAAACATTATCCTCGTCTCGCATTCCGCCTCTCGAATTGGTCGGTTATGCTTTGGCCCATGACGCTCGAAAAGACCAAACTCCGCATCGCCTCCTGCCAGTTCGCGGTGGATGGGAATATCGAACGAAACCGCGAACAAATCACGGCGCAAATCCGTGAAGCGGCAAGCCTTGGCGCTCGCGCGGCCCATTTCCCCGAGGCCACTCTCTCAGGGTATGCCGGGGTCGACGTGCCGGATTTCAGCCGGCTGGATTGGGACCAATTGCGTCGGGCGACCGAGCGAATTTGCCGCGAAGCGGCCAAGCACAAGATTTGGGTCCTGCTCGGTTCGGCCCACCGCCTCAGCGGCCGGCGATTGCCTCATAATTCGCTGTACGTGATTTCCGACGAAGGACGGATCGTCGACCGCTACGACAAGCGGTTTTGCACCGGCGCCGGCCAGGTCGAACTGTCGGCCGACCTGAAGCACTACACGCCCGGCGATCGGGCGACCGTGTTCGACATCGACGGCTTTCGCTGCGCGGCGTTGATCTGCTACGACTACCGCTTCCCGGAACTGTATCGCGATCTCAAACGCCGCGGCGCGGAGGTGTTGTTCCAATCGTTCCACAACGCCCGCCGCGACCACCAGACCTTCCGGCGCCGCAATATCTGGAAGCACGTCGTGCCGGCTACGATGGTCGCCCACGCGGCGAGCAACTACTTCTGGATCAGCGCCGTCAACAGCACGGCCAAGTATTCGATGTGGGCCAGCTTCATGGTGCAGCCCGACGGCCGCATCGCCGGACGGCTCGAAATCCACGTGCCCGGCATCCTCGTCGTCGACGTCGATCGCTCGCTCAATCTCTGGGACGCTTCGGCCCCCTGGCGCGAACGGGCCATGCAAGGCAAGTTGCACAGCGGCGAGTTGGTCGACGACCCGCGCAGCCGGGACAGAACGTGTTTGTAGGTCGCAAGTCGGGGGGTCGGAGGTCGGAAGCGCAAGGCAGTGGGCATTTCGTTTCGACTTCCGACCGCCGACTTCCGACCTTGCAAACGCTTGCTTCCGGCGATTGCGCGACTTACCATAACCAGCCTGCCCCGTGTTCAATCCCTAGCGCCACATCCTCCGAGGATACACCCATGAAACTGGTTGCACTCGCTCGCTTCACCGGCGCCTTCGCCGCAATGCTCGTGACGGCAGTTGCGGTTCAAGCGGCCGATAATACTCCGCCCGAAGGCTTTACGGCCCTATTCAACGGCAAGGACCTGGCTGGCTGGAAGGGGCTGCTGGCCTCGCCGTTGGACAACCCGGCGAAGCGGGCCGCGGCCAAGCCGGAGGAGCTCGCCGAGGCCCAGAAGAAGGCCGACGAGGACATGCAGGCCCACTGGAAAGCGGTCGACGGCGTAATCGTGTTCGACGGCAAGGGCCGCAGCCTGGCAACGGCCAAGGATTACGGCGATTTCGAACTGTACGTCGATTGGAAGATCGAACCCAAAGGAGATAGCGGCATCTACCTGCGAGGCACGCCCCAGGTGCAGATTTGGGATCCGGCGCTGAGGAACATCGGCTCCGGCGGACTGTTCAACAACCAGAAGAATCCCTCGCAGCCCTTGACGACCGCCGACAAGCCGGTGGGCGAGTGGAATACGTTCAAGATCAAGATGGTCGGCGACAAGGTCACCGTCCTCTTGAACGACGTGCTGGTGGTCGACAACGTCGTGCTGGAAAACTATTGGGAGCGCGACAAGCCGATTTACCCGACCGGCCAGATCGAACTGCAGAACCACGGCAACTCGCTGTATTTCAAGAACATCTATATCAAGGAACTCAAGTAGGGCCTTGGCGAGAAGCAAGCGGGCTTCGTGCGGCAAAGGGGGCAATGCTCAAGCAACGACGGCCGAAAGGAGCAGCTATGGAAACGGTTGGCGAGTGGATCGGAAATCTCGGGGCTGGCACAATGTTTGCCGGCTGGATTTGGTTTTTGGTCGTTGCGTTCAAGCAAGAAGTGCCGTGGGGCGTAGCCTGCATGATCATACCATGCGTGTGGATCGTCTTTCTCGTGAAATACTGGGAAAAGGCGTCGCGGCAGTTCGCAGTCCAAGTTGGTGGTTTTTTGATTCTTAATTTCGGCGCTTTCCTGAACACGCGGGCGGGCGGAGGGTAAGGAGCCGATAGGCGACGCGATCCAGTCCCGTAGGGACGAAAGAATGTTGCCAGGGGCGCGAGCCCCTGGGGGCGCTGTCTCTACGAGAATGGTCGTAAGCCCCGGCAGGTCCGAAACAATTCTTGGAACGGGTGCGCCCAGTCGCGCGTATCGCCCCTGACGGGGCTGACAACGATTTCTTTCGGCATCAAGTCCAGGGGCTCGCGCCCCTGGCTACATGCTGTCGCCGCTACGCGGCTTCTTTCACAATCCGACTTCGCTCGCAAGGTATTGTTCGGTGTCGGCAGGGTCATTTTTCGGGGAGCTTGTCCTTATTGCAAAACCTGGCGGAGCATCAGCCGCCGCGCCCTTCGCGCCGGCTGGCCAGCCGCTCGACGAATTGCTGGTGCTCGGGCGATTGCAGCCCGTCTTGCAAACGCTTGAGCACGCGCGACATGTCGCCGGCCAACAGCGCCTGCCCGTCGAGCCAGAGACCGGGAAAAACGCGCGAGCGCAACAGCCCGTCGGCGTCGGGCGAGAGAAGCTGGTACGAATCGCCCTCGAGCACGTGCCAGCGGATCTCGCGTTCGTAGAGCAGCACGGCCAGATACTCGGGCACTTTCGCGGCTTGATACAGATCGTATTTCACGTGCAGGTCGTAAGACGCGCTGGAACGGCAGATTTCGACGAGCAACTCGGGGACGCCGTGCAGATAGCTTCCCTCCACCCATGAAGCGCCGCCGTAATCGGGCAGAATGCGGAGGTTCAGATCCGCCTGCGGAGTATCGTCTTGCAAAAACAGCGTGCCGTTGTGGCCGCTGGCCGTGCCCGGCGTAGCGACGCGATACGTGCCCAGCCAGATTCCCAGGCTCCCGTCCATGTCGTTGTGTTCAACGGAAACGGGCGACGGCATATAGACGATTCCTCCGATCAATTCCGCGCATTTGATTTCAGGATGGTCTTCCCAAAGACGGAGAAACTCCTCGCGGGTCAACTTGTCGCCCGCCGCTAGCGGAGCAATGCGCCGCTCGATGTCGATCGTCATGGAAATCGTCTCGATTCAGCCCCGTGCCAGCACGGATTACCATCCAATTCTACGCCCGTTATCCGCTGGCAACAATTCACCCGACGAACGAGCAGGCCGCGACGGC
>DATKRK010000241.1:0-7237 GCA_035532215.1 Pirellulales bacterium
CTCACGATTCAGACGCCGGGTCTTCGGGCGAGCGTCCATTCTCGCATCCTCCTACTTTGGTCAGCAGAAGGATGACGAATCAGGCGTTCACTGAAAACCCGGCTTTTTCAAGTCACACCCGCAATCCGATAGAGTCAGGAATATTCAACGTCCCGGCGGGGTTTCAGGTCGAGCGGCTGTTTACCTTGCCCCAGGAAGAGCTCGGCTCGTGGGTCGCGATCGCGTTCGACGACAAGGGCCGCTTGATCGCCAGCGATCAAGGCGACAAGGGTCTCTGCCGCATCACGCCGCCGACGGCCGGCAGCAACGAGCCGACCAAGGTCGAACGGCTCGACGTGAAGATCACCGGCGCCCAAGGCTTGCTCTACGCCTTCGATAGTTTGTACGTTTCGGTCAACGGCGGCCCCGGCAGCGGGTTGTATCGCGTCAAGGACACGAACGGCGACGATCGATACGACGAAGTCGTCAAGCTGAAGGACATTCGCGGCGGCGGCGAGCACGGTCCCCACGCGCTGCGGCTCTCGCCCGATGGCCAGTCGATCTACTTGGTTTGCGGCAACCACACGCGGCCGCCGTTCGAGCCCGACGAGCCGGCCAACCCCGACCACACGAGCCGCATTCCGACGAATTGGGGCGAAGACCTGCTCCTGCCGCGGCAATGGGACGCCAACGGCCACGCCGCGGGCATCCTGGCGCCGGGCGGCTGGATCGCCAAGACCGATCCCAAGGGCAAGGCGTGGGAAGTGTTCAGCATCGGCTACCGCAACACCTACGACATGGCCTTCAATGCCGATGGCGAACTGTTCGCCTACGACGCCGACATGGAATGGGATCTCGGCTCGCCCTGGTATCGCCCGACGCGAGTGGTCCACGCCACGAGCGGCAGCGAGTTCGGCTGGCGCAGCGGAACCGGCAAATGGCCTCCGTATTACGTCGATAGCCTACCCGCGGCCGTCGATATCGGCCCCGGCTCTCCGGTGGGCGTGGCGTTTGGCTATGGGGCGAAGTTTCCGGCCAAGTACCAGCGGGCGCTGTTCATCTGCGATTGGACCTTCGGCACGATGCACGCCGTTTACTTCGAGCCCGAAGGCGCCAGCTATAGAGCAGTGAAGGAAGAATTCGTGTCGCGCACGCCGCTGCCGTTGACCGACGTCGCGGTCGGCGCCGACGGGGCGCTGTACTTCACGGTCGGCGGCCGGGGCACGCAATCGGAACTGTTCCGCGTGACGTACAAGGGCGGCGAATCGACCTCCCCGGTCGACGCCCACGACCAGAAATGCGCCGAACTGCGCGGCTTGCGGCGGCAGATCGAAAGCTATCACTCCGGGCCGCTGAAAGGCGCCGAGGCGGTCGAGTTCCTCGTTCCGCACCTGGGCCATGCCGATCGCCATATTCGCTATGCGGCCCGCGTCGCCCTGGAACGCTTGCCGACCTCGCTGTGGCAAGCCCGCGTGCTCGCCGAGAAGAACCCTGAAGCGATAATCACGGGCGCCGTCGGCCTGGCCCGCCAAGCTGACCAGTCTTTGCAGCCGAAGCTGCTGGCGGCGCTCGACCGTCTCGAATTCGGCCAGTTGAGCGAATTCCAGCGACTCGAACTGCTGCGCGCTTACGAGTTGATCTTCATCCGCACGGGCGAAGGCGAAGAGGCCGCGCGCTGGCAGCTCGTCGCCAAGCTCGACCCGCTGTTTCCCAGCCAGAGCGACGCAGCCAATCGCGAGCTGAGCACGCTGCTGGTCTATCTCCGCTCGCCGACGATCATCCGCAAGACGATCGCCCTGCTGCAACAACCTTCGCGGCACGACTTCCCAGTGACCGACGAGTTGCTGGCCCGCAACCGGGGTTACGGCGGCACGATTACGACGATGCTCGCCAGCTTTCCCGACCAGATGCAAATTCACTATGCGTTCGTGCTGCGGAACATGAAGGAAGGCTGGACTCTGGACGAGCGCAAGGCCTATTTCGAGTGGTTCGACAAGGCGCGGAAATGGAGCGGCGGGGCGAGCTTTCAAGGCTTTTTGCGGAATATCGATCGCGAGGCGTTCGAGAACGCCAGCGAAAAGGAGCGGCTGGCGATCGAGGCCTTCGGCGCTCGCAAGCCATATCAACCGCCCCCGCTGCCCAAGCCCGCTGGACCGGGCCAGGATTGGACCATGGCCGACCTGCTCGAACTGGCGGCCCAAGGCTTGAAAGGCCGCGACTTCGAGCGCGGCCAAAAGATGTTCGCCGCCACGCGCTGCGTCGTCTGCCATCGCTTTGCCGGCGACGGCGGCGCCACCGGTCCCGACCTGACGCAATTGGCCGGACGGTTCAACGTCAAAGACCTGAGCGAGGCCATGATCGAACCGAGCAAGGTGATTTCCGACCAATACCGGGCCACGATCGTGCAAACCGACGCCGGCAAGACGCTTACGGGCCGGATCGTTTCCGAAGACGAAGATTCGCTGACGATGGTCGTTGACCCGGAGGACCCGACGAAAACCCAAAAGATCCATCGCAGCGAGATCGACGAATTGCAGCCTTCTCCGGTCTCGCTGATGCCGAAGGACTTGCTCCAGCCGCTCAATCGCGACGAGGTGCTCGACCTGCTGGCGTATCTTTTGTCTCGCGGGAACAAGAACGACCCGATGTTCCGCAAGTGAGCGTCGGGCCGGATTTCAACTCAGCCCCTACGGACCCGGCGCGTTTGCGAGGATGTGCGACGAGCGCGCCTTGCTGACGCGCCGGGTGGTTCTTCGAATCCAAGCGGTCTGCTCCGTTAGCGCCGGTTCGGACAGCATTCGGCTTCCTTTCTCTGCCTGCCACCAGCTAAAACGCTTTAGCTGGTGGTCTCTGAAGGCCCACAAACCCTCCGTTTCAGCCGGCTTCAGCCGGCTTTTTGCAGGCCATCGGGAAGCCGGCTCGGAAGAAGGTTTATTTTGGTTTGCAGCCACCAGCTAAAGCCTTAAGTTTAGCCGACTTTTTTACGTGTATGGTCGAGACGCGAGCCGGTGACTAGCAATTGCAACGTCGTCCAGCCGCGCCATAGAACAATCCAACCGGGGCGTTTGTCTTGGCGGCAATTCTGATGGCCGCCCAGACGCGCCAGCGCAAGGAAGAACTCGTGCACGGTCCAGCTTGGGCGGGCTTCCCCGTGGCGCCACGCGCTCAGAACGCAAACATATCCCTCCGCGACGGTTTCGCTCGCGGCTGCCGTCTTCGCGTCCGGTCGCCGGCTCGCATCTCGCAAGTTCAGCAAGTTCAACGCAACGATCGATAGGATGGCGATCATCGGCTCCAGCCGCGATTCGTACATGAATTGCATGTGTTCGATGTCGCAGCCGGTTTTTTGGGCCTTGTGATATTCTTCCACAACCCATCGACACTCGTACCAGCCAATCACCCGCCGCCCTGCGGCGGCGTCCGCCACCGGTTCATTCGTCAGTAGGAACCACTCCAGAGGCTCTGCTCCGCGCGGCGGATCGCTCTCCCAAACCCGTACGACCCAAACGAGCAGCGGCTCTTGGCTGTGGTCGCCTCGCGGCTGTTTCGGAGGGATCAGACGCACGGCCTCAAAGGAAAACTGCACGGTCGCTCGACGCGCCGGCCGTTCCGTCGTGGCCGCGACGTCGACAATGTAACTGCCTGCGGCTTTGGCGCGGCGCGCCACGGCGTGCAGGTTCTGTTTCTCGCCGCTTCCGGCGTGCCCCGCCAACACTTTCCGATCTTTCGCCGACCGAACCACAAACCGCCGACCGCTGTTGGCTTCGTGTTCGAGCTGCTCAAAGGTATCCCCGCCCCGATCGCACACGACGACCAATTTACGATCGCCCGGCAAAGGCCTGGTCGCTTCGGGCCAGAGACGGCTCTCACGCGACTCGCGGCGCCGGCTCTCCTCTTTCGTCTCTCCGGGCGGCGTTTTCGCGCGGGTGTGCAAGATCTGATTCGCCAAGCCCAGCGCCTGCCGCCGTTCGGGATCGATGATCAGCACGTTCTGGCAGACGTATCCTCGGCGGTTGCCGCTGCCGATTTGTCCTAAGGCTTTCATCGATTCCAACCCGCCGTAATCCAGTTCGGTTGCATCGCTCATGGCCAACAGAGGCCCCTGATGCCGCTCGATCAGGCGGAACGTCTGGGCTTGATGCGCGGCCAACACGCTGCCGTGCGTAACTTCCGGCCGTTGCATCAGCCGGTACATGGCTTGCAGCGCCGCGGGATCCTTGAACTTCTGCGGCAACGTTCCGCCGGGATGCCGGGTCAACGCGTCGGCCACCTTCACCAGTCGCTTTGTACGAGCCTGATTGCCTAGTTTCGCGTCTCCGAAATGAACCTCGCCAAACGAACGTTCGGTCTGCGACATGCTAGCACCTCCGTGAAACACCGACGCGATTCCTTACCGCGTCCACGCAAGTGCTACGCACCCTGCCTCCGCTTTGCTCGACCCCAAAAGTCTTCGATCAAACGGCCGCCTCGCGACGTAAAAAAACTTGGCTAAACTTAAGGCTAAAGCTGGTGGCAGACAAGCTCGCATGTTTTGCTTGACACGGCATCAAATGGTATCACTACCCTCCCGGCGAGTCTTTGCGCAACGGCCCCGAATGTGCTACGATGCCGCGAACTTCCCTCCACGAATTGCAAAAAAACATCCAGCGAAAAAAAGCCGCCCATGAAAACCAATCGTTCGCTCCCGGCACTCGTGGCTTGGACGCTGATCGCTTTGCTCGCATCGTTCGCCTCCCGTCCCCGACAAACTTGTGCCGACGAAGGCATGTGGCTGTTCAACAACCCGCCGCGAAAAGTGCTCAAGCAGCGGTACGGCTTCGAGCCAAGCGACGAATGGCTGACCCACTTGCAGCGCTCGAGCGTGCGGTTCAATAGCGGCGGCTCGGGTTCGTTCGTCTCGGCCGACGGGCTGGTGATGACCAACCATCACGTCGGCGCCGACGCGCTGCAAAAGCTGTCGAGCGCCGAGCACAACTATCTGCAGGAAGGCTTTTACGCCGAAAGCCCGCAAGCCGAAGTCAAGTGCGTCGACCTGGAGCTCAACGTGCTGATGAGCATCGAGGACGTGACCCAGCGAGTGCAAGACGCCGTGAAGGGGCTCGAACCGGCCGAGGCCCGCGCCGCGCGGCGGGCCGCGATGAACACGATCGAGGAAGAATCGCTCAAGAAGACCGGCCTGCGCAGCGACGTCGTCACGCTCTATCAAGGCGGCCAGTATCATCTCTACCGCTTCAAAAAATACACTGACGTGCGGCTGGTCTTCGCTCCCGAAAAGAGCATCGCCTTCTTCGGCGGCGACGTCGATAACTTCGAGTATCCGCGCTACGACCTCGACATTTGCTTCTTCCGCGCCTACGAAGACGGCAAGCCGGCCAAGATCGAGCACCACCTGAAGTGGAGCAAGGCCGGCGCCGGCGACGGCGAGTTGATCTTCGTCTCCGGGCATCCCGGCCGCACGAACCGGCTCGATACGATAGCGCACCTGAAATTCCTCCGCGACCGCACTTTGCCGCTGTCGCTGAACGTGATTCGCCGCCGCGAAGTGATGCTCCGCAATTACAGCGAGCGGAGCCGCGAGAACGCCCGGCAAGCCGAAGACGAACTGTTCGGCTACCAGAACGCCCGCAAGGCCCGGCTCGGCGGACTGGCCGGCTTGCAAGATCCGGCGATCATGAACGACAAGCAAAAGCGCGAGCGCGAGTTGCAGCAGGCCGTCGAGACCAGGCCGGAGTTGAAGCGGGCGTACGGCGACGCCTGGCAGGAAGTGGCCGCGTCGATCAAACGCTGGGGCGAGATTTACGACGACTGGTATTTGCTCGAAAACGGCGTGGCCTTCAACAGCGAGCTGTTTCACGTCGCCCGCTCGATCGTGCGGCTGACCGCCGAATCCGAAAAACCCAACGCCGAGCGGCTGCGCGAATACGCCGAGGCCGGCCTCGAATCGCTCAAGCAACAGCTTTACTCCGAGGCGCCGATCTACCCCAAGTTGGAAATCGCCAAGCTGGCCGATTCGCTGGGCCTGTTCGAGGAGTTGCTCGGCGCCGAGAACGAATGGGTCGAGCGCGTGCTCGACGGCAAGTCGCCGCCCGATCGGGCCGCCGAGCTGGTGCGCGGCAGCAAGCTGGCCGACGTCGACGTGCGGCGCAAGCTGGTCGACGGCGGTCGCAAGGCGGTCGAAGCCTCCGACGATCCGATGATTCGCCTGGCCCGGTTGGTCGATGGCCCGGCCCGCAAGCTGCGAAAGGTCTACGAAGAGCAAGTCGACGAGCCGCAACGGCAGGCTTATGGAAAAATCGCCAAGGCGCAGTTCGCTCTGTACGGCGACACGCTGTATCCCGATGCGACGTTCACCCTGCGGCTGGCCTTCGGCACGGTCAAGGGCTTCCGCGAGCGCGGCGAAATGGCGCCGCCTTGGACCACGATCGGCGGCGCCTACCAGCACGCTGACGAACACGGCAACGTCGATCCCTTCAAGCTGCCGGCCCGCTGGCACGAACGCAAAGAAGACCTCGATCTCACGACTCCCTTCAACTTCGTCAGCACGGCCGACATCATCGGCGGCAACTCGGGCAGCCCGGTGGTCAACCGCCAGGGCGAAATCGTGGGCATCATCTTCGACGGCAACATCCAGTCGCTGGTGCTCGACTTCGTCTACAGCAGCGAGCAGGCCCGGGCCGTCTCGGTGCATTCAAGCGCCATTCTCGAAGCCTTGCGCAAGCTCTATGGCGCCAAGCGCGTGCTGGAAGGGATCGAACCCTAAGGCGCTACGGGCGGTTGTGGGACCACAGGGCACATCCGCCTTGTTGAAAAGGGGATGTGGGGATGCTGAGGAGATGGGGGGATGAACGGAGTCTTCTCTGTTCTCTGTGCTACAAACATTCCGTGTCTCCGTGGTGAACTGCTTTGCTTGCATAGGATGCTGCCTGCCGACGGGTTATCGGCCGTTCATTTATTTTCAGTTCTGAGCGCCCCTTGGCCTCCTACCATCGCAATAACCGGCAGATTCGCTTGCCACACCGCTCGCCTGCTCGCGCCCCGGCTTACAAAACCTATGTTTGCTGCATACGGCTTTTGTCTTCCCTTCGCCGGCATCGGTTTCACGCGTCTTTTCCCAGGCAATGATCGTTCCAGCCTCGCATCGCCGCCCTGTCACGATGGGCGCCGTCTGGCTCGCCTTGCCGGCCTTGTTGGCGCTGGTCCACGTCTCGCTGGATGCCGACCACCCGGTTGATTTCTGGCTGCACGCGAACACGGGCCG
>DATKRK010000242.1:0-25039 GCA_035532215.1 Pirellulales bacterium
CCGGCCCGCCTCATCGGCCGGCAACAAACACATTCCTTGTGCGCTCACGGTCACAGCCTCCTTGCTGCCTTGGTGGGTTCTTTTCCAAACCCCAAGGTACTCAAGGACTGTGACTTGCGCCTATTTCAACGGTATTGCGGCAAGCCCCCCCATTTGCCGCGGCTGGGAACATGGGTAGTATGCGCAAAAATTGCCGTCACGGTTCCGACGGGGCGACGCCGCCATCATCGAGGTTCTCACCCTCGACCAGTTCAATCGGTGGAATCGTCGTCTTCCCCCCATGCACCACCGATCGGCCATTCCAGTAATGCCGAAAACTGAACGAACCGTGACGCGAATGCTTCGTCGGTCGACACCGGAGCGTTGCCCGGCATCCGTCCTTCGGGCAACGGATCCGGAGTTTGAGGCGCGTCAGCAGTTCCTCGAGGCGTTCCGCAAACGCATCATTCGCATGCTGCGATCCAAAGGAGGTGCCGATGACTTCGGGGAGCAGCGCTCGTAGTCTCGCGACGACCGGCGCCTGCAACGCCGTGAGTTCAGCATCGAGCGCCTCCAGTCGTCGAAGAACATCCGCCGCATGTTGATCGTCGCCGTTGGCATCAATCTCCATCGCTCCAGCATCCTCGGGATGCCGGCGACCGTACGATGACTGAGGATCCGAGGACATAGAAGACGGGAAGGAGACGCACATCACGCCGAACCATCGTGGAGGTGGGCGAGTCTACCCTCCTTGTGCCAGGGCTCAAAGCGGAATCCGGTGGGAGACGCTTCGTATCCGGCCGCTCGGGAAACACGCGCCGTGAGGTTCGGGCGGACCTATTTCGCCACGAGACCGGTCAGGCAACCTTTGGCCCATTCCTCGTCGCCTTGAGGATCGGCACGACAGGACTCCCGCCACCATCGCGCTGGATGGCCGAGGAAAGCCTTGAACGTGATCGCATTCACGCCAAGTGTACGATCAACGCCATTCGTCTGGCAGCAGTCCCTCGTTGCGGATACGGGTCAGCTCCTCGTGGGAGATTACCCACTCGCGTGCGTTGCCGCGACCGCAGTCGCGTTTCGCTGCCTTGACGCGGCGATTGCGGCACCATTCCCGCACGGTGAACGGGGCCTTGCCGAGAATCTCGGCGACTTCGTCCGTCGTGTACCAATCTTTGGCCGTCTTTTGTTGCAACAGTTGCTCTAATGTGGCCTCGATGCGGGCCAAACGGCCAAGCAGTTCGCCAATCACGGTCAGTTCTGGCGGCCGATCCTCGAGTGTGTCGGTGTTGGCGTGTTCGCGAAACATGATCGTTTCCTTTTCTTTCGTTCACGGCCCGATGTGTGGCCGCAAGTGCGGAGCCAAATGTCCGAGTGGGTCCGGTGTGGGCAAGTTCATGGCGGGCGGCAATCGGATGATCTCCCGGCAATGACCATCAATCGTTCGCCATATCGGCAACGTCAACGCTGTCTCGGCCCGTAGCTCGTCGGCCGTGGTTAAGCGGAAGCATTGAGCCACCGGCTTATCGCGCAGCGAGGCGACCAGCGACTCAATCCGCTGCCGGCTGCGGCAAACCCAAAAAACGCGGACGGGCGCCTGCTCCGCTTGAGGCCAATAGCGGCGGTATTCGCGCCGTTCCAACAAGGCCCCGTAACCCGGACATTTGCCGGTCGTCTGCGCTGTTCGTTCCGTCGAGCGATCGACTTCCCAGAACACCAACAACGGCGTCGTACCCGCGGCCGAGCGGTTCGCATCGCGGGGAATCTGCATCAAGCAGGCGGCGTCGGGCTGACAGGTAAACTTCTTGCCGCCGGCGGTGAACTCGTGATACAGCACGCGCCGTCGCGAGGGGGGATCGTTCGGTCGGGCATCTTCGCGCCGGTCTTGTTCCATGATCCATTCGGGCAGGGCCAGGCCGATGGCACGGCAACCGTCGTCGAGCGCCAGGCGGGCCTGCACGACGGCCAACCGATGATGCAGGGTTTCCGGTTTGGGATCGCTGCGCAACACGCGCTGGGGGCGTATGCCGGCGATGCTTTCGATCGCGTCGGCGCCACGCTCCGTCAAGCAGTGAATCGTGGGCACTTGCCCGCCGCCGCTCCTGCCGTACCACACGGTCAAGGCCACGGAGTGGGTCAAGCCGTGTCGTTGAATTTCTTGCAGACGCTGTTGGCAGCGACGGCGGCTGACGGCTCTAAAGTGCCGCCGGTGAATGAGGTTGGTATCCAACAAGCCGACTTGGCCAATCTCAGCGAGCAGGGCCACGTCGCGGTCCTGCAAGTGCATGGAATTCTTCATCTTCAGTTCTCCTAGATCGACAGCAGTGGGTTATTAGGCGTTTCACGGGCTGGGGGGGGAATGACGATTGGTTGCGACTCGATGGCCAATTGCTCCAAATGCGTGATGAGCCGGCGTTCAAACTCGCGCCGCTCCGCGACGATCTCGGCCGGCGTTGCGAACATCGGCCGCGACGTGATCTCGACTCGCAACGCTTGAAGCTGCTTGGCGGCGAACTTCGGCGTGCCGTCGAACGGGCCGCGGGCCAGCGGGAAACGAACGCGCATGGGCGCTTCGCCGGCGGTGTAAACTACGGCCTCGCCCGTGACCTGGCGAGTCACGTCGCGGGCGCCGAAGGCGACTTGTTCATCCGGCGAGAAGAACTGAATGCTGCTTACGATTTCGCGCCAGCGAAGTCGTGGCACGAGCGTCATCTTGCGAGTGCGGCTGGCGCCGCGAGTGTTGGTGTTCGACCAACTCGTGCCGTCGGTGCGGCTATTGGCCCGGCTCGTGGCGCGGCTGATGCTGTTGCCGGTCTGGTTGGTGCGGGCGCGGCTGACTGCCTCCGAAAGTGCCCGCTCGTTCTTGGTCACCGTATCGCCCGTGCCGGACGTGCGGCTGTCGGTCGTCGTGTCGGTTTTCGTGTCGCTTTGGGCGTCGGATTGCGAGCCGCCGTCCTGTCGGGCGTCGCTCCACGAATCAGATTCGTCGGTCAGAAACACCACCTCGTTACCGTCCTGGTATTGCTGGGTCTGAGTGAGCCGATGTTTCTCGGCCAGCGGATCGAGCACGGGCAAGGTCACCAACTCGCCGAAGAACTTGGCATCGACCGGGTTCTTATGGCGAAACACGACCGTCGTGCGGCATTGGCTGATGAGCGCATTGAGCAGTCGATCTTCCTCGCGTTCGGGAAACAACTGCGTCCCCTGGAACGCCGCCACGAGCCGTATCTTGAACTTGCGGACCTGGGCCAGCGCCCGAGTGAGGACGTCGAACGACGAGCCGAACACGGGGAGTTCGTCGAGGAAAACGACGTGCGGCGTTCGTTCTTGGCGCGGCAGGTCGTAGGCCGCGTTCAAGAGTTCGCTCAACCAAAGGTTGGCGAAGATTTCCTGATCTTCTTCGCGGAGCACGCCGCCTCGCTCCAGGCTGATGATCGTGAACTTCCGCTCGCGGATCATTGTGCCGGCATCAATCCAACCGTGTGGGCGACCGAGCGCCAATTCGACAAGCGGATTTTCGAGAAAGCCGAGCAAGCGGTTCTTGGTTGAGGCGATCAAGTCCTCACGCTCGCGCGGCCGCATCTCGATCAACTCGTTCATCTCCACGCGGGCCAGCACGTCGGGCGCGGCGTTGGCCAATGCCTGGTACACGTCGCCGCCAACCTGGAAAAAATGACGGGCATCGGGGATGGTCATGCCGGCGGTGGCCATCGTGGTTAGCACGCGGGTGAGCCACTTGAACAGCACCGGCTTGCTGTTGAAGTCGCGCTCGCCCCACGCATAGAGCAGAATGCGAGCGACCTGACTGACTTTGCTGGCGATCCGCGCTCGCCAGCGCAGCCAGTCGCCGCCGGCTGGCGAAACGTGGAGCGGATTAAGCGACACCATCCGCGATAAGTCGCACGGCCGAATCACCTGGCAACGCTCGCGCAAGCGGCGCGGTAGAGCGGAGCAACAGTACTCAAAATCTTGGGCGAGGTCGCCGTGCGGATCGACGAGCGTCAGACCGACCTCTTGTCGCGCCAAGGCGTCCATCAGCACGTTCATGGTGTTTGACTTGCCCGTGCCCGAGTCGCCGCTGATGGCGATCCCGGCGGCGCTTTCGTTGAACAAGTCGAGCACTTGTCGCTTGTGAAAAGTCCTTGATTTCTTCGGGTTTTTTTTGCGCATCGTCTATCTCCCTTCGTCAGGTTGCTCCAAAAGTTCACGCCGGAAACGCTCTTGCTCGGCCTCCACCAACTGCTCGCGCAGTTCTTCTTCAAGGTCGGCCGTGCTGCGGATCGCCTCCAAGCGCTGGGCATGCTCGCCGTGCAAGTGCCGTAAGCGGTCCCGATAGTTCGGCTCGGCGCTTTGCGTCGGCGTCCCCTGCCGGCCTTGGGCTTCGGTGGCGATGTAATCGGCTTCGTAGGCGGCGACGCCCAAGCCGCCAACCAGCTCGCGCAAGCCGGACGCCGCGCTTTCCAATGCGGCGCCGGCCTGGATGCGGCGGGCCAGGTGTTCGATCAACAATGATCGCAAACGGCGAAATTGCCGCTGTCGAAACGCCGCCGGAACGCCGGCCTCATTCGCTCGCGCCGCAAACGATGCGGCGCGGCGGAAATCCGGCGATTGCGACAGCTGTTGAATGGCAAGTTGCATGTCGCGGGCGGCCTGCCGCTTGGCGACTTCGGCTTGCGCCTGCCGACAACGCGTGGCGGTCACCGCCCGCTCGCGCGACTGTCGGGCGGCGTCTTGGGCCGCCCGTTGGGCGCGTGCGCGGTCGCTGTTGCCTTTGATGGCCTTGGCCAACTTGTAGCCGCCAGCCAACGCCCCGCCGATCACCAACATTTCCCACATGGCAGACCTCCTTCGATTCAAGAGCTCTTGGGCTTCGCCAGTCGATCACCGCGAAACCGACAAGGAATACCGTGGACATTTCCCAGGAAGTGGTTGCGAAACCGCTCGCAGTCGTCACACGGCGGAACGCCGTGGTCTGGATCAGCCCGGACGATCGAGTTCCAAGCGAAGAAGGCCTCGTTGTCGGCGGCGACGCCGAGATATTTGCGAACCGGGCTGGAGCCGTTAAAGTCCCAGGACGGATCGAGTTGTACCTGGAGGAAGTTGCGGTCCCCCAACTCGTCGATCAGCCGCCCGAAGCGGTTGTCGCTGCCGCGCGTGAGCAAGCCGATGGCCAACATGCCCACGATGGCGTCGAGCAGGGCCACGTCGAAGATCGTGCAGCCGTCGCTCGCCGGATCGAGCGAGCGTTGCTCGTTGGAGGCGACGGCCTGGGCTTCATAGCGCTTCGCACACAGGCAACGAAAGCAGGCGTCGATGCCTGGGTGCCAGAAAATGATCTCGCCGGCCGTGCCGCCAGCGTACAAGCCGATCCACAAGGCCGGCACACTGTATTCCAAGGCCAATTCGTTACCGCGTGCCTGGGCCTCGAAGCGGTCGGTGGCGAAGATCAGCAGGTCGCATTCGGCCATGTGGGCCGCCAACTCGTCGTCGGCCATGTCCAAGAAACTGTCCTTGGTCACTTCCACCATCGCGTCGGGGTTGATGCGTCGAATGGCGTCGGCCAAAGCGGCGACTTTCGAGCGGCCCACATCGGTCGCGTCGTGCTGCTGCCGCGCCACGTTGGCCGGACTGATGCGATCGAAATCGAACAACTTGAAACGGCTGACGCCCGAGCGGGCGAGGTTGCAAACAAGGCCGGCGCTGCCGCCGGCCCCGAACACGGCGACGCATGCGGCCAAAGTTTTCGTCACGTCGATCACGTCTGCGATTCGGGTAAGATCCATGAGGATGCTCCTGTTCAAGAGGTTGTTGAAAAACTACACCAGCACCAAGTCGGCGCGCCAGACGCGCCCCTGGGCGTACACGTAGGGATAGAGCCGGCCGCCGCAGACGATCGGCATGTAGAACTGTGCGGCGCCGGCGTTACTCGGCAGGCCGAACACGCGCCGCAAATAGATCAAGTCGCCGTGCGACGGCGAGGTGATACCGGCGGGGTGACTATGGCCGATCCCCTTGCCAGTGATGCCGGCCGGCTTCATCAGCTTGAGAACACGATTCAATTCTGGGGCGCCCAACTCAAAGCTGGATATCGTGCCGCGGCCGGTGCGGTCGGGTACGAAGTGGGTAATCAGCAGGTCGTCGTTCGTCGGGCCGAGTAGCAGACCGGCCGACTCCGGCTCGCGAGCGAGCAGATAGTCCATCATGTCCCGCAGCGCCGGCTGCGTGATTTTCATCATCATCAACGGCAGCGGCTCGTCATGATCGACGTGTTCATCGTCGATCGGTTGAGTCGTTTCACGCGGCGTTGATGAAGTGCAGCGAAGCTTGCGTTGAGCCGGCTTCAGGTCGCCGATCTCGCGGTCGTTCGAGCGCCGTTCGGCCGGCTGCTCAGGCTGAAAGGGAAAGTCGTCGCAAAACATGGTCCGTTCTCCTGATTTGGGATGGGCGCAAAAAAACGCCGGCGGGCCGACCTTGCTTGCGACCCGCCGGCGGCCAGTTCGGTTAGTGGAGGGTGCCGGAGGGCAGTTCTTCCACGCCGAATACGATTCGGGATGTCATGGTCCTTCTCCTTGTGCTCTTGGCCCAACCAAATAGAAGGCTCGTCCGTGCGAGGCGGGCCAGGTCCAGCCCAGACGAACCGCAGGTTAGCTATTGACGTTCACACGCGCGCCGTCGTTGGGGAACCTGCCGGTGCGTTGGAATTTGCTCCAACCGTCGCACCAAAACATGGCGATGGCCTTGGCTTTGTCGATCGTCCGCGGCTCGTTGCCGGCGCTGACGCAAATCTTTCCCGAGTCGTAAAGATGGTGGGTCAAGACGCCGCCACCGCGCCGGTTCGGCGGGTAGGTGATGGCGTGCAGCGTGAAGTAGCTGCCGTTCGGCCGAATGTCGATCGCATAACGATCGACGCGATCGACCAAGAAGTTGCAAATCATGGCCTACATTCCTTTCTTCTCTGGGGACTTGTTGCCGCCGTCCTGCTTCTTCCGCAGGCGCAGCAACTTGATGAGTTCGGCCGGCACGCAGACGACCTCGGTTTGCAAGTCGTCGAACTGCACCTTGAGGCACTCGACGTTTTCCTTACCCGTCAGGTCGCACGTGCCGGTCACCAGGTCGGTGATGACGACTCGCATGGCAGACTCCAAACTGTTAGAGGGAGCAAGTAGCGAAACCACGCACTCATTACGCGCGAAATCGAGGTTTGCCGCGTTGCGCCCTAGGGGGCGCAAATTCCGCAAGAATTGACGAAGCGTTCCGACGGGGGGTAACATGCCGTTGTTGGTTTCCCGCGAGCAAATCGAAGGCTTTCTACTCGGCCAAGAGTTGGCCGAAGAAGTCGTGCATGAAATTGATCGCGGGCTGGACGATCCCGACAGCGAAGTATCGCGGCTATGCCGGGAATACAGCCAGCTCACCCGGTTGATATTTGACCCAGGAGGGCCGCTGTTCTGCGAGTCGCGAAGTGAAGGCGCAGACCGGGAGATTGCAGGACGAGATTTAGGTAGGGATTCGGATGGCCCAGAACAACGAACAGGATGCGGTCTTTGACCTTGACCACGCCGATCTTGTTGCGGTCCGTCAAGCCTTCTACGAGGGGCTGGGCCGCAGCTGCCTGAACGCCGCTTGGTCCGATCTTAACGCGGTTCGCAGTACGACGGATGAATTCTTAGGAAGACCACTTCCGAAGCGGGGAGTCAGCCAATTGAAGATCGCCACAGCGATTGACCGCAGTACGGGCGAGATTTGTCGTTGGCTGCAAGGGCAATCGCCGGAATGGGCCAACCTCATGGTCGTGATGCTGGTTCTCGACGCTGCCTGGGACGATCTCCGCGAATTGCCCGCGAAAATGGATCGCAAACGCGGCGGCTATCAGCGTGCGTTGTTCTACATTCGGCGACATCTACTCGGCGATGACTCGAAAGAACTGCTGCCGCCGACGCTTGTCAATCTTCGTAGTCTGGAAGCACTGTTCAACCACGAACAATGGGCGGCGGCGCGGCGCATCGCCCGGCGGCGTTCCGAGCTGCTCGCCTTGGTCGCGGCAGAACAAAACATCGACCCATCTGTTATGGACGCCTCGGACCAGACCTGGGGGATGGCGTTCTCGATCCTGCAACGGACTTATCTTCATTCCATTGATGTCGCGATATGGCGCTCACCCGCAAAGTAATTGAAGCCTTTCTACTTGGGAAACATGTGCCCGATGAAATCGCACAGGAGATCGATCATGCGCTGGATTATCCCGACAGCGAAGTGTCGCGGCTATGCCGCGAACGCGGCCGGATCACGCGGCTAATGTTTGATCCGGAAGGGCCGTTGTTCGGACCGACTGAAGTTGAGTTCAAGGAATCGCTTTCTGCCGACATTCGTGCATCCAACGAACTTGCCCAATCAGGAAGAGCCGACGAGGCCCTGGCTTTGCGGGGCGAGGTGTATGACCGCGCTCTTCGCGTTTGGAGCGAAGAAAATCGCGATACAGCGACCTACCTCAACGGCTTGGCGGGGCTGCATTACCGGGTTGGCGATTACGAGACCGCACAACGGATGTACGAGCAAGTCGTTGATCTGCGCAGCCGTATCATGGGCGCAGACCATACGGACACGGCCATCAGTGTGACCGGCTTGGCTCGCGTTAAGGAAGCGGTAGGGCAGTATTCCGATGCCGTTCAACTTCATCGACGAGCGCTGGCCATGATCGAAACCAACATGGGATCGGAGCACCCGGATACGGGCGTGAACCTGAACGATCTCGGTTGCGCCCTCCAGGCTGTGGGCGAGTTCGCGGAAGCCCGTGAATGTTTTAACCGAGCCTTGGCCATCAGCCGCATCTTCGATGGGGAGGCCGATCCCAACACGGCGATTGTGCTCGGCAATCTCGGCGGCGCATTAGAATCCCTCGGCGAATGGACCGCGTCGCGGATCGCCTACGAAGAATCTTTGGCGGTCATCACAGCCAGCCCCGACGTTGACCGGTCAACGCACCGTTGGGCGCTCGGCAACCTCGGCTCTGTGTTGAACCTAGTGGGCGACGCAACGGGCGCCGGCGAGCGGTTGCGTGAGGCGTTGGCGCTGCCGGCAAGTGTCGGCCGTGCGGACAAACTGGCGATCGCCGCCCTTCGAAATAACCTAGGAATGCTGCTCCACTCGCAGGGAGACGAGCCGGCGGCTCGCGAGGAATACCGAGCCGCCTTGGAATCCCTGGCGGGTGGGGTCGACCACGAACACCCGCTCATGCGGGCGATCCGATTTAACCTGGCCCGATGCGCTATCGGCGATCTTGTGCCAAGTTCTATGGACGCCACTGCGGAGTGGGCGGCTTTTCAAGCCGCCTTGGGCACGACACATCCGCCGCTCCCTCAGTTCGGCACGACCCGGATTTGGATCGTCCCCTGGGAGGGGTTTTCATTCCCGGTCATGCTGGCGCTGGCCGCCTAGATCGGCAGCCGCCGATTTTAGGATTTGTGCCACTTGGTTCTCTTGGTGGTCCGGCAGGCCAAGACGACTAGAAAGGAAGGAAAATGAGAGAGGAAGGAAGGAATATAGATGCTCGCCGTCCAGCGACGAATGCGAGGTGGCGACGCGCAGCGTTCTACCTGGCGGAGTCACTACCATGAGAGCGGCTATTCTTCCTGGCGGGGTGCGGGATTTTCGGTAAACAAAACATCCCACACCCACAACCAACAAATTCGTGGGGGGGGCGACTTCACGGCCGCGCGAGCGGCCGATCCGCAGCGAGCGGTCGGCTACGCCGCGAGCAAGGATGGGGTGCCGGGGTCGCGTGACCCCGGCTGCTTTCGGTGACCGGAATCGAGGTCTGGAACGACCGAGCAATGGGCGGGAAAGGGCGAGCGAAGCGAGCCTATCCGCCAACCCCACGCAGACACCGAAAGCAGCCGGGGGCCAAAGAGCACCGCGAATTGAGCCACCGGCGCCACCGAAGTCGCAGCAGGGAAACAACTTACAGCCGCTGTTCACAGCCACGCACGATTTCGCGGCCCGAAGGCCCTCGCGAAGGTGCTCACGAATGGCTTGACGAAGGAAAGGCCGCTCGACGTGCGATGGCGTTCACTTTGCTCGGTGGGCAGGCGAGTAAGCGCGCCGGGTCATGCCGGCCGATTGATGATTTCTACATAGAGGCTTTCGTCGTTTCGGACCGGAACATCGAGCATCGCGACTTCTGCGTCACGGCCTTGCCGATATGCGGTCTGAGTGACGGCATGATGCGGAAACCCAGCCGCAGTGGCGGCGTGAAGAATTTCTTCGACGTCGTAGATCCAGCGATGGCCCCACAGATAAAAAATCTGGTTTACCATCCAAGCTTTACGGGATGGTTGTCGCTGCGAGGTTAGTTTGCGCAGCCGCTCTTGGTGCATTTCAAAAAATGCCCCCGAGGGGTCGCAGTAGCCCTCCGTGTACTTCAGCAAGTCTGGCGTGCTCAGGCGAACAAACCCGCCCGGCGACAATATCCGGCGCATCTCGGCCAGCCAAGCGATCGCCTCGTCGGGCGAAATGTGCTCGATGAAGTGCTCCGCGTAGACCCAGTCGACCGAGCCGTCTTCTAGCGGAAACGGCCGTGTGGCGTCATGACGCAGGTACAAATAACGTTCATCGCAGAGACTCACCTTGCCGGGCGGAGCTTCGTTCCCTTGAGCGTCCGCGATCGCTGCAATGTCCGTATTCAGGCAGGCGGCTTTAAGGCGCCGGCCGCTTCCGCAATTAAGACCGCGGGCTCCGAAATCCGTCAGCCAGCGACGCGATAAGCGGTCCGGATTGCGAAGCGTCCGCAACGCAAGCGGGTTGAGTGAACACAATGTCTAGGCGCTCCTCGGCAAGTTCAGGAAACCTATTCCCCTTCATACCGTCGTGCGGCGAACTCCGTCAATCGTCGAAGATCGGCAACTGCGTGCCGACGCGGCCCAGATACCGCGCGCCGTAGTGCTGAATCTCCAAGAACGCGGCGTGTTCGCGGGCCGGCTTGTAGATTTTGAAGGTCCGCATGATGCCCAAGGTCGCCGCGCTTTCCAGCGGTCCGACGAAGCTTGCGTCGCGATCGAGAAAGTAAGCCTGCGCCGCCCAGCGGGCCATCTGGGCGGCGTTGAGGAAGTAGCAACCTGAGTGCGGATTGCTGGCAGGCAGAAACAAGATCGCCACATTCAATGCTTCGGCGGCGATCTCGGGAATCGAGCCCAGGTCGCGAAACCACGAGTAATTGCCCGCCTTCAAATCGCCGTCGATATAGACCTTGCGGGCGACGACGTGGCTCAACATTTCGTAGCGGTTTGGCTGCAACAGGCAATCGTCGCCCGCCAGGCGGTTGAACCATGCGAGCTTGAAGAAGAACCAAGGATCGGTCAGAAGCAAATCGTCTTCCAGGTAGCAGTAATAGTCGAATCGACCCAGCGAATCGCGAAACGCCTGTTGGCATTCGTAGCCTAAGAGCGCCGGCTCAGCCGACGAAGTCCGATGCAGGTAGCATCGCCCCGAGATCGGGGTTTGGGCCAGCAGATGGCGGTCGCCGGTAGTGCAGACGACAATTTCGATTTCGTGCCGTTGCGACTGGTTTGCCGGCACGACGACGCGCCGCGCAATATCGATCTGCCTCTGCTCCTGCCCGAAGACATGGTGCAGCGACGCCAAACAGGCCGCCAGCGCCTGCACGCGAGGCCGCGGGTCGGCCGCCAGCGAACCATGCCGGCCTCCTCCCGTCGGGTCGAAGTAGTGCGGAATGGCGAACAGGATTTTCATCGTTGGCTCAGATCATTCGTGATCCGCAGTATCCAGCCTTACCTCATGCTCGGCCGCATGAGGCATAGTCGCCGTCCAGCGCCCGCTTCAATGCGTCGTAAGCCAGCTTGGCCTCGGCTTCCATTCCAGGTGCGCTGCGCCGAATAAAATCCTCTAGGGTCAGTTGCCGCACGACCGTCATTGGCAACCCCGACAAGAGGCTCTGCAATATCTGCCTCGCGCCGTGATCGCCGCGCTCGTCGGCGGGGCGGAACTCCGCACGCTCCACGAATACGGCTCCCGAAGCGCCGCGTGCCAGCGTCAATGACAGATCCCTGTTGGGTTCGCGGCGATGGTTATCCTCCGCGCGGCGTCTGGGAGCGGGTCGATCCGGTCTGGGGGCAGGACCGCAAAGCTTGCGGTAGACGTCCGAGCGCAACAACGCTTCACAAAACGCCCGTTGCGAAAACTGGTCTTTCGGCAAGGCGCACAAATGCTCATGCGCCGCCAGGACGGTCGCCAACCGTGCGAGCTTCGCGGATGCTTCTTCGAGGGTGGAAAAATACAGCGGATAGTCCCGCCCAAGATACTCTTCGATCGCGGGCAGACGATTGACGAGCAACGGGGTGTTTCGGACGATGCACTCGATGACGGCGTTGTTCGCGCTGCTGTCGATCAAGTGACAAAAGACCACGTTCCGAGAAAGCAGTTGATCGTATTCATCGTTCGAGACGAAAGGAACCGTGGCCACGCTGCTCTGCTCCGCCTCGGTCAGAGCGATGCGCGAGCGCTCGCGCCGCAGCATGTTCTCGAAATATCGGTGCGATACGGCCAACATCAGCTTGCGATAATGACCGGCTCGCAGTTGAAAGATCGAATGCAGCCGGCGCAGCCACCAACCGACTTGGATTACGGACGGCTGAGGGTTCGCCAGAAACGCGTCTTGGGAGAACTGAAGCCGCGGAACGTCGGTGGGATGCACCAAGGCGCATACCGGGACTGAGATCCGTTGCGACAGCCAATCGGCCAGGTATTTCGACAGAGTGAACATGCCCAGGCAATTCGGCAGACTTTCGCGGAAAGAACCGCGCGCCAGGATCGCTTGCGGCGAATTCTGATAATCGTGCCAGCGAGGGACGCCGGGCGGATTGTGGAACACGCCCAGCCACGGTTCCCGATAGGGGATCCGGCCCCGGCGGCATTCTGCCTTCTCGAACCAACTGAAGGTCCGCTCGATAAAGCTGTCGAACAAGATACCCTGCGGATCGTGCAGAGGGGCCAACGCCTCCAGGGCGAAGGCCCATCCCGAGCGGTGGTTAAGAACCGGCTGGCGCGTCGGATCGATATTGAGCCGCGGTCCGCCGAGGTTCGAGTCCAGGACCATTTTTATCCTCCGTGGTCATGGGCGATGATCGCGGACTTGGAGCTAGCCGCCGCCGCTGCAAGGTCTGTCTCGCCGCGTGCGGCTTTGTTCGAGTCGCGGGCGTCCGCTGACGAACCAGCGCAAGATTTCCCGCCATAGGGCGCGCCGGCAAGAAATTGTTGGAGTCGCGGGAAATCCATCACTCGCAGGAGCTCCTTTCGGCGCCCCTGGTAAGTCTCCCAAGTGAGTTCGGGAACGGCCGCGAGCGCATCGGAATTGGGCCGAGGCAAGACCACCCCGAGTCCCCAATCGGCGTCCAACACGGCTATGTCGCAGTTTGGTCGGCGGCGCAACTCGACCACCGCTTTCCACACGTCTCCGGTCCAATCTCTTTCCAGCGGGCGTCGTGCTTGGTGTTCTCGGCGCGTGGGAAGGCAATCGTGCAGCACAATGCACCCGCCCGCGCGCAAGCACCCCAGCGAGTTCTGCACGTCGCGAAGGACTTGTTCGCACAGATGCAGCCCATCGATGAACACCAGATCGAACGGTTCCTGATTGATTCGAAAGAACTCGTCCGAATTCATGCGCAGCGTCCCGCCGCTGCATGGATCGACGCCGACTTTGTGCTCGGCCGCGACGGCATGGAAGGTCTGGTCTCCCCCGCAACCGATCTCAAGATAGGACTGGTAACCACGAGTTCCAATCAAGTAATTGAGCAATTGCAGGCGATTTTTTGGGCAAAGGCGCAGGCCGGGAACATCATCTACCGCCGGCCCGCGGCACAGTTCGACGTTGAGGGCCTCTGTTAAGGCGACATACTCTTGGGTCCATCGCAGCGGCTCGGGGATGTTCGTCGTCCGCCGCATCAAGTGCGGCACGTTCCGCATGAAGTGCGAACGATCGACCAACGGCTTCAGGTTCGTGCAAGAAGCCAGCGATTTGTTCGAGGCGCTCAAGGGGCGATCGACGAAACAGCGTTCGAACCCTGCCTGATGGAAGGTTTTTCCGGCCGACCAGTGAAAGGCCAGCACGCGCGGCTTCAATTGCGCGTTGCACTTGGCCAAGCCAGCGCGAGTCAAGGCATAGCCGTTCGTCGCAAAATCCGCATCCCATTTCCGAACAATCAAACGCTCCTGATGCGCCGACTGCTCAAAGCGGTCTTGAAACGGGACTGGGCGGTACAGCCCGTCGGGCCAGTGAAACGCATCGACGCCCGGCCGCCAACGTCGCCGCAAGACTTCCGCAATCTCGGGATGAAACCAGTCGTCATCGTCGACCGGAAGCACGATATACGGATCCGAGGCATCGAGCATCGCGACCAACTCCGGGCGACGCACGATCAGATCCAAATTGCGAACACGGGTCCAACTGAGTTCGGCGATCTCCTTGAGCCGCTGCCGATAGGCGAAATACGACATGGCGAAGGTGCGATTCCAAATCCGGATCGCTTGCAAGAATCCGGCTTTTTGCTCCGCGCTCATGCCGCGCGCCGAGTTGGAGAATTGCTCTTGCTGCAGAAAGCGGTCCTCGGTCATCGTCCGCCAATCGATGTTGGTCCGCACGTGCAGCGCTACCGGAATGGACACGTTATCCTCCTTCTTGCGCGGCTCGGTCCGCTTCGGACCTCGCCCCGATTCATTCCTCGAAAAACGTTTCCCACGCCGACGCGCGAAACTGATCTTTGAGTTCGTCGTAGTTGACGATGGCCTCGCGAAGCGTCCGATTCTCGAGTTTGGCCAACCGCAGGTCCGGCATCGGCTCGTCGGGAACCTCGACGAAATGCTGCAGGATTCGCCAATGGGACGCCAAGTCTCGAATAAGATCCTCGTAGGTGAAGTGGAGCGAGCTCCCGGCCGTCGCGGCGAGCGCCGAGAGTTCCGTCTCGACGAGGCGTGAATGCTCGAAGACATGCAGCAACTCTTTCGCGGCGAACTGCACGCGGGGCCGCGGACGACGCAGCGAAGCGTCGGCAATGTGCCACTGCTTGAGACGGTCGGCCGTCACATGGGAAAGATATTGGCTCAGCAGGTTCCCGCGGGTCAGCACCACGACGCGCAGATTGGGAAATCGCTGCCGGAGCTGCTCTTGGAGCGATGGAAACGGGCCGTCTCGTTTCAATTGATAGTGCAGCACCTTAAAGCCGACCGCGCCGATGCGGTCCGCGTACCCGTCGTGCCACACGTACTGGTCCAGCAGCATCTTTTCGGAGACCGTTGTCAGGGAGGCCAGATCCGGACGTCGCGGCGCCTTATCATGATCGAACGTGTCGAGCCAATAGCGCAGCGACCGAGCGCGGTCCCTGCCGTGACGAAATTCCGCCTGAAAATTCACGTTGAACAATTCCTGATAGTCGACGATGCAGGAATGCCCCCGCAGCATCCTGGTTAGGATCGTCGATCCAGTGCGGCCGTGCGATAACACGATGTACTTGCGATAGGGCTTCACCGGACCGGCTCACGTCAATAGAAAATGCCAATCGGGCTGGTCGCGAATGATTTCGTCGATCCCCGTCAGTTCGCGAACCAGCGACCGCGCGACTTCAAGCAATTGCGGATCGGTCTGAACGCGTTGAGGCCGGATGTAATGGGCCAGGCAAGGGTTGATATGCTGCAAGTCGAGCATTTCGTAGGCGATTTGCGACTTGTGGGCCGCCACCGCCAGAGATGCCTGTTCCTGATAGTAGCGCGCCTGGTCCAACGCGCCGGCGCGGTCGATGCGGCGAAAGCAGTCTTCCCATAAGCGGCTGAAATCCGCCGCCAACGCCGCGTCGATCGCCACGAAACTCGAATTGAACGACGGGGGAGCATACACATCGGCGCCTGCCTCGTCCGGCGGGGCCGGAACGCGAATCCGCAGGCTTGGCAGTTCCGCCCCCGCCGCCTGAAAGACCTGTTCCCACGCCGTCCCCACGTCGCGGCTGCTGACGAAATCGGCCCGCCGTGCGCTCAGCGGCGCTCGCAGATGCGGCGCCGGGAGAAATTCGCGTCGACCTATCTGGTCGCTGTCGAGCACGACCAACTTCTCGGCAGTCGTCGTCACGCGCAGCGAAAAAATCTTGTTGGTCAATAAGTAGGGAACTTCGCGGGACGGAGTTTCTTCAAGGATCTCGTTGCAGACCTTTGCAATACGCACTCCCAGCCGGCGCAGCAGTTCGAGCGTCGTCGGCCGGGGTTCGCCCAGCAACTCGATCGAAGTCGGGACCGCCGCAATCAACTCGAATTCGCCGCGCAGAAAGCGCTTGAGCGAGGCCGCCAGCAGCAGCGACTCGATTTCCAAGCGGCCTCGTTGGCAGATGAAGACGAACGCGAAATTGCGGAGGACTGGGTACCGCATGGGACGCTGGCTCGGCGACCGAAGAAGACAAGGACGATCCCGTGTTGCGCGCCGTCAATGTACCACGCGTAGGCAACCCGGGTAGTTGATTTGTTCGAAAAAGAAAGTCAATGATCGCTTGACATTGGCGGCGACAGGGCGGCACAATGCATTGCGTTCAGTTCGCAGTAGACGTTCAGTCCGCGGGCAAGCACGCCGCATTTCTTTGTTTGGCGAGTGCCATCGCCCGTGTAATCGGAGGGCGTGATTTGGCGTTTCGGTTGGGAACTCTCCCAACCATTTTCCATTGCACCATCGGGGAGGATCGCGCATGCGCCTGAGCATCATCATCGCGGCCTATAACGAAGGCGACGCGCTCGTCAAGACGATCCAGTCGTGCGTCGAGACCTGCATGGGACTCGATTACGAGATCGTCGTGGCCGACGACGCCTCGTGGGACGGCTCCGTGGACGAAGTCGAACGGCGGTTTCCGCGGCTCCGCGTGGTCCGCAACTTGGAGCGCCTCGGTCCGTCGCCCACGAAGGACCGCGGGGCCCGAGCGGCGGCCGGAGAGGTGCTGATCTTTCTCGACGGACACGCCAAGCCGGAACGCGGCGCGATCCGCCGCTTGGCCGACGACGTGCAGCGGCTGCAGGGCCGCGCCGTCGTGTCGCCCAGCATCGTTGCGCTCGACGCCGCCCGCTGGCGGAACGCGGCCGTGGCGAGCGGACACGGCTACCAAGTCGATCTGGAAGCCTTTCGCAGCACCTGGCTGCCGCTGGGCCGATTGCGCATCGTGCGCGAAGGGCCGCGAAAGTTCTACGAATCTCCGATCGCCATCGGCTGCGCGCTGGCCGTGACGCGCGAACTCTACGAGACGCTGTGGGGCTTCGATCCCGAGATGCGCTTTTGGGGCGTCGAAGACGTCGATTTCAGCCTGAAGTGCTGGCTGATGGGGTATCCGATCCTGCACGATCCCGAGGCGGTGGTGGGCCACCGCTTCCAGCGGTCGTTCGACAACTACAGCGTCCCGCTCGAACAGTTGCTGGCCAACCAACTACGGCTGGCCCGTAAGAATTTCACGCACTCGACGTGGGAGGCGTGGGTCGAGCGGCGCCGCAAACAGCACGGCGCCGACCTGGCCGACCACCCCGAGGGCTTGTGGACCTACGCCTGGCAGGTGTTCGAGTCGCGGCGCGAGAGCGTCGAGGAAGAACGGGCGCACTTGCTGGCCCGGCGGGTGCGCGACGAATTCTGGTACGCCGAGCGGTTCGGGCTGGATTGGCCCCGGCTACAGGAGGAAGAGCCTGGCGCCCAGGCTGCGCCGGACGCCCAGGGAGGACCGGGCGCCCTCGCCCGGCCCGGCAAAAAACTCCAGCCGCTGGCCCTGACTCCCAGCCCGTCGCCATCGCCGTCTCCATGTCCGACCTGTCCCGATCCGACCACCGGCTGCCACTGCGTCAGCACCTGCCCTTGCACGGAGGGGGTGACACGACGACGCCCATGGCGGCGCCGTTGACCGCCCAGCCCTGTGACGTGCAGCATATCAGCGGCGACAGCGGCCGCCCGGTACGCTATTTCAACGGCGAGATCCAACTCGCGACGACCGACCTTTCGGCCAGCGGTTTCGGCTTGGATTTCGGCCAGACGCGGATCTTTTCCAACCGCCTGGGCGGGGACGTCGATTACGGCAACGGCTATAATTGGCTCGTGCGACAGTTGCCGCAACTGGTGGAACAAGCGGCCGGTACGATCATGGTCTTGCGCGGCACGCGCTCGGCGCTCTGGTTCGATCTGGTGGGCGACGCCTACGTCGGCCGCTACGGGACGAAGTTCACGCTCGCGCACGACGCGATGGCCGGCACGTTCGCGCTGGCCGCCCCCAACGGCGAAATCACGCTCTTCAACGATTTCGATAGCGGCGCCACTGCCGGGCTCTACAAGAGCCAAAGCACGGCCGGCGGGCAGCTAATCCAGGTCACCAGCTACGCCCCTTCGACGGCGCTCGGTATCGGCGAGGTGCAGCGAAGTTACACGACCGGCGGCGTGACCACCGTCGAGTCGTTCCTCTACAATTTCACCGGCTTCGACCTGGCCAGCGTCACGCTACGGCGGCAGGTCGGCGGCGGCGCCTGGCAAAATATCCGCCGGGCGGTCTACGCCTACTACGGCGTCGGCGCCGCGCACGGCCTAGCCGGCGATTTGCAATCGGCGACCGTGCAAACTTGGGACGGCAGCGCGTGGCAGACGATCGATAACCACTACTACCGCTATTGGACGACCACCGGCGGCGGCGCGCTGGCGCATTGCCTGAAGTACGTCGTCAATAGCGCGGCCTACGAGCGGATGGTCGCGGCCGGTCTGAATCCCCTCACCGCCAGCGACGCCCAACTGGCCGGCTACGCCGATTTGTATCTTGAATACAACGCCGATCGCCGCGTGACGCGGGAAACCGTCGACGGCGGCTTGTACACGTATCGCTTCTCCTACGCGGCCAACCATAACCCGACCTACGTCGACGGCTACAACAACTGGCACACGAAGACCGTCGAGACGCGGCCCGACGGCGGCATCAACACGGTCTACACGAACTACGTCGGCGACGTGATCTTGAAGCGCCTCTCCCAAGGCGCTAATGCCTGGATCGAGGCCGTTAAGTTCGATTCCAACGCCAACGTGCTGCAATACGCCTATCCGTCGGCCGTGACCGGCTTCGACGATACACACAACGACTTGGCCATCGCCTACCGTGCCGCAAGCGGCCTGATCCGCACGTACAGCTATTACGGCTCGACGGCGCCGGGGTATACGCAAAGCGAATCGGTGCAGCAAGGCTCCGGCGGCACGCCCGTCTTGCTCAAAGAGTACGAATATACGCAGCAATCGGGCGGCGGCGCGACGGTCTATCCGACCACTGCCGTCACCGTCTACCGCGACGACGCGGCCGCGCAACCGATCATGACCAGTTTTGGTTACACGTTCTACAGCGGCACGACGGCCGTGCAGCAGCGGACCACAACATTGCCGGTTGTTCCTGCATCGCAAAACGGCTCCGGCATCGCCGATACCCGCGTCAAGCAGTTCGACCAATGGGGTAATCCCGCCTCCATCACCGACGAGCGGGGGACCGTGACCGCGTTCACGGTCGATATCGTCACCGGCGGCGCCACGCGGCGCACCGACGACGCCACGGGTATGGCGCTCGTCAGCGATTTCACGCTGGACAACCTGGGCCGGACCATCCAGCAACTCGGCCCGTCGCACACGGTCGACCTGGGCGGCACGGCCACCGTGGTCCGCACGGCGACTTGGACGGTCTACGACGACGTGAATCAAGCGGTGCGCAGCGCCCGAGGCTACGCCACCGGCACTTCGCCCAGCTACAGCTATACGCTCGTCAACCCTGTTTCAATAGCCATCATGGACGGCGACGGCAACGTCACCGACCAAGCTCGGGCCACGCGAGCCAGCACCTCCGGCCCGCTTTTACCTAGCGACACATTTGCCCAATCGAGCTACGTCCGCTGGACGCACAACGTCTACAACGACAATGACCAACCCACGACCGCGCGCGTCTATTTCTCAATCCCGACCAGCGGGGACGGTGCGAAAGGCACGAACTACAACGAGCAAGATTTCGGCTATGATTCGCTGGGAAGGCAGAACAAGGTCGTCTCCGGCGGAGGGACGATCACCCGCACGGTCCACGATCCTCGCGGATTGGCCCTTTCCGTCTATGTCGGCACCAACGACACGGGTGCCACCGACACCGATCCGACGGGCGGGGGCGCGGCCGGCAACAACATGGTCGCCGTCACGATCAACCAGTACGACAGCGGCGCCTCGGGCGGCGACGGCAACCTGACGCAACAGAGCCTGCCGGTCGATTCCAACGCGGCGAACAATCGCGTTACGGGCTTTCAGTACGATTGGCGCAATCGGCAAGCGCAGGTCAACTTGCCGCAAGATTCGTATCAGGTCAATACGTTCGACGCGCTCGATCGCGTAGTTCAGGTCGATCTCCGCTCGCAAGCGACGAACAATCCCATCGGCCGCACAGCGGCCAATTACGACAATCGCGGCAGGGCTTACCAGTCGCTCCGCTACGGAGTCGATCCCGCTACGGGAGCGGTTAGCAACGTGTTGACCGACAATACTTGGTACGATCCGGCGAGCAACGTGCTTCTGCAATTGCCTGCCGGATCGAGCGCCTTCACGAAATCAGTCTACGATGCGGTCGGCCGCCGGACGGCTCAATACGTCGGTTTTTACGCCGGATCGATTAGCTATTCACAAGCCGTTGACATCAGCGGCGCCACGATCGTCAAACAGAGCGAGATGGCCTGGGACGAGGCGAGCAACGGCATACAGACCATGGAGCGACAACGATTTCACAACGCCACGGGCCTGGGATCATTGACGCAACCCGGCGGACTACAACCTCAGGCCCGCGTGACGTACACGGCCAAGTATCCCGACGGCACCGGCCGCAAACAGGCGATCGCCGACTATGGGACAAATGGCGACATTCCTCTCACGCGATCGCCGACGGTTCCTGTCAGTTCGGACGCGGTGCATGTCCGCCTGTCGCATTATAACGATCGCGGTGAGCCATACCAATCTATCGACGCCAAAGGCACGGCCAATCGAGCCACCTTTGATGACGCGGGCCGTCGAACTCAGTTGATTCGCAATTACCAGGAAGGCCAGCCTTCCACCGGCGATGTCAACGTCACTGTTGAGTGGACTCATACGGCTGACAACGAAATGGCTACGGCGAAGGCTCTCAACACTGTCACCGGCGATCAGCTCACCGTGCTTAACTATGGCACGACTCTTGGCACGTCCGACGTCGCCCGTAACGACGTGCTGTCTTCCACCGTCTACGCGGACGGCGGCGCGGTCAGCTACCTCGTGAACCGCCAGAGCGACCGCAAGCAGCTTGCCGACCAGAACGGCACGGTCCATGCATTCGATTTCGATCTCTTGGGCAGGCAAATCTTCGATCGGGTCACTGCGCTGGGCACAGACATTGACGGTACGGTCCAGCGGATCAGCCGCACCTACGAGGTCCGCGGCCTGTTGCAGAACGTGACCAGCTACTCCAGCCCAACGGTCGGTTCGGGTGCCGTGGTCAACGACGTGCAACGGGTCTACGATTCTTTTGAGCAGCCGGTCACGGAATATCAGGAGCATAACGAGGCAGTTGATCCCTCAACTTCGGTCAAGGTTCAATACCAGTACGCGGACGGCTCCGCCAACACCATCCGTCCCACGGCGATGGTTTATCCCAACGGGCGACTTCTCCACATGGACTACGGCGCGTCAGGCGGAATCGACGATGCTTTGAGCCGGATTGCAAGCCTGATCGACAACGATGGAACGACGCACCTGGTCGATTACACGTATATCGGCGGCGGTACGTTCGTCCAGTCGGCCTCGCCTGAGCCGCAAATCGCCTGGTCGCTCATCAACGGCAGCGGCATCGACCCGTACACTGGCCTCGACCAATTCAACCAGATCGCCGACAACCGCTGGTACAGCGCGGCCACCAACGCGGATCTCGATCGCATCCAGCACGGCTACGATCGCGCCGGTAACCGACTCTATCGCAAAAATGCTGTCGCCGAGGCTGCCGGTGTCTATCTCGATGAACTTTACGCTTACGATGGTCTTTACCGTCTCGCTCGGCTTGACCGCGGCCAACTCAACGCCACAAACAGTGGAATCGTCTCCGGCACGGAGAATTTCACACAAGCTTGGGGTCTCGACGCAACCGGCAATTGGGCAACCTTCGATGAAGCCGCCACAGGCGGCCCGTGGACGCTTCAGCAAGCGCGCACAAGCAATACGGTCAACGAGATCACAAACATCACCGGCGGCGGTTGGATTGTTCCCACCTATGACAACGCGGGGAACACAACCCAGTTTCCGCACCCGAGCACCCCGTCTACCGCGGATCAGGCAACCTACGACGCCTGGAACCGCACGATGTCTGTCTTCAGCGATGGTTCTCTCGCCCAGCAGAACGGCTACGACGGCGAAAATCGGCGTCTCACCAAGCTCACCGCCGAAACAGTGAGGCACTACTATTTCAGCAGCCAGTGGCAGTCATTGGAAGAGCGCCTCGGCTCTTCAACATCTGCCGACCGCCAATTTGTTTGGGGGCTGCGGTACATCGACGACCTTGTGTTGCGCGACCGCGGCGGCGAGCGCCTGTACGCAATGCAAGATCCGAACTGGAACATAACTGCAGCTTGCGACGCGACGGGCACAGTGAAGGAGCGCTACGGCTATGCGCCCTACGGAGCGCCGACCTTTTTCAGCGCTGCGTTTGTACTATTGTCATCGTCAGCGTTCGATTGGGAGAGGCTGTTTGGGGGGTATCGTTCGGATCCCGAAACAGGCCTCTACATCGCTCGTGAGCGTTACCTCCAATTCGCTCTCGGCCGCTGGCTCGCGACGGATCCTGCCGGCGACGAGGGCGACAATCTATACCTCTACGTCTCGAACAACCCACTCATATCGACTGATCCGAGTGGACTACGGCAGCAAGATCCGGATAAGCCCTGCAATATGTGTCTGTGTTGTTCGCCGCTCCCCTTCGACCCCAACACCGGTAAGGGTTTGTGCCCAAACGGTCCGAAGAAACAGCAGGCTTGTCACTGTTTTGTTCGCACGACCAATAACATGACCAATAACGACAAAGCTTGTTACAAGGGCACGCGAATTGACTATCACGGCGGATTTGATCCGGAAGCAAATCAAACGGCCTGCTGCAACTGCTTGCCATTTTTGCAGTCTTTTCCGGTGGACTCGCCGCTCGCAAAGAAGCTCAGTTCGTTGCCCACGGGCACGACGTGCATCAAGGTGGGACAAGGCGCGCCGTGTGGCCAACTTAATGATTGTTTGAACGCAGCGGCCACGCGATTGCATGCTGAAAGATTGTGCTATGGGTTTTGTACGCCGCCAAATTCAAATACGTTCGCGTTTGAGTACATAAACAACTGTCTCGAGTTGATCGCCAACGCCCCCCCCGGTCCTCCGGCTGCGCCCGCGGGAATAGCGCAAGGGTGCCGGGCCGGGGCACCGGGGTACGGCGGTTTGACGGGTAACGAGATGAGTGCGACAAATTGCCCACCCCCCCCGGATAACCGTTAGGTTGATTTTCACATATTTGTGGTTTCATGACAACTTGCCGATGCCACCACGACAGACGACCTTTGAACGGCGCCGCCGGAGTCCGCCGTGGGTGGCGGCGCTGGTTGCGAGGCCCCCAACGCGTTACCGGGTGCCGCCTAAGGTCACGAGTCATAACGCTCATTGTCCTGATCATGGTCGCAGCGCCGATCGTGCTCGCGAATTTCGCTCCCAGCGACCTCAGGCACTGGGGCTTCCCCATGACTCCTGTGCCGACAGAATTCGAGTACGGCTGGCCGTTGATCTGGTACTGGCGCGACTTGGCTCTCAAGCCGGGAGACATTCAACCCAAATGGTATGTGGTGCGCTACGGCTGGCTGGGTCTGGTCGGCAATCTGGCGATCTGGTCCGTCATATTGGCGGCGACAGGGACCGCGAGCGAGTTGCTGCAGCGACGTTATCGGCTTCCATTGCATTGGAGTCTTCGGAGAATGTTGGCGGCGGTCGCCGTCATCGCCGTGCTGTGCGCCTGGTGCGTAAGCCTCCGGCACCGGGCCAGCGTCCAGGATCCGCTCATCGCCGAGATCGAAGGAGAGGGCGGTCTTGTCACCCTGGAACGTTGGGGACCGAAATGGCTCGATCTCGTCGGCGCCGAACGGTTCCGTCGGCGAATCGTCGGCGTGCAGTTGTACAATTACGACAACAGCACGCGCGGGGGCCTTCTCAATCGTCTCGGCAGGTTGCCGGGATTGCGATCTCTCTACATCGACGCTGACGTATGGACGCCCGAAATGGTCGCCGCTCTGGACGACCTCCGGCAGCTTCGAGCCTTGCACCTTAGCGGAATTGGCACGACCCACGATGACTACGACGATCGCTTTCCGCACGAAATCTTTGCGGTCGTCGGCAAACTGAGGCAGCTTCAAGTCCTCAGCGTGAGTTGCCGTTTAATCAGCCCCGACAGCCTTCGGCGCCTGGCCGACTTGACCAGCCTCAGATCGCTCCGCCTTGTAATCGAGTACAACAGCGAAACGGAACAAGAGATTCAACACCTTGTGGCCGTTGGCAAGCAGCCTACGCTCGCGAATTTGCCTGTATTGCCACGCCTCGAATTCATGGGGTTCTACAGCGGGCTAGTTCGTGCCGAGGATCTGCGCCATCTTGCCTCATTCCGTCGCCTGAAGGCGCTCGATCTAAATCCGGAGTTCGTGACCGATGGCGCCTTAGTGGAATTGGCATCCCTGGAATCCCTTGAAGAACTGGCGATCGGCGATGGACTTGTATCGGCGCGGGGGCTTGAATCGTTGGCCTCTCTAAAGCGGCTCGCGAGATTACATATCCCGTCCCACTTTCTTAATGAGATGACGCCGCTCCAGGTTACCGGTAACCGTTCACGCCCCGGCGTAGCCGGGGCGAAAACTGCTCTTCGCGCATGAGGCGAAATCGGCGAAATAGTCGGTATGTTGCCGCCGCAAGCGCCGATTACGCCCGAACAACTGCAGGCATTGCCGCCCGAAATCC
>DATKRK010000243.1:0-8904 GCA_035532215.1 Pirellulales bacterium
CGTTCCCAAAGCCCCGCAGGTAGCATGATCCTCGCCATGGCAGACTCCTTTCGTTCTTGGTTTCCATTGTCCAACCAAGAGAATCCCGGCGCAAATATCGTGCCACACTGTAACGAATATGCGTTTTGTTACGGCCTCTTAAGGCGGCTTGCCCCGAGGCGGATATCTGGCCGCCCATCGAGGAATGCGACCCATGACACGCCCCCAATTCACGCTGAAGACGCTGCTGTGGTTGATGGCGTGCGTGGCGTGCTTTTGCGCCGGTTTTGTCTTCCAAAGGCATCTCGACGAACCGGAGTTGGTTAAGGTCGAACGGCACGCCATTATGTTTGCCGGCAAGATCAAGATCGAAACGATAGAGCTGCGCGATGGCACGCGATGGCAACGAATGCTGCACGACGACGAAAAGGCTGCCTCAACGCTACCAACTAACTGATCGCTAGTCTGGGGAGAAGCGCGGTGGACCCGGAAAAGGGGATAAGTCCAATTTTCATTCGCCCTTCGCCTTGCGAGGCCGCCCGCGGGGGTTGAGCGTAAACTCCAGGCCCAACCGTTCCGCGGTGCGCCGCTGCCAGGTCTCGTCGCCAAACGGCTGACCGCGGCTTACCGACAGTCGCACGGCTTCTAATTCCGCTTTCGTCTGCGGCTGGTTCACCCAGGCCGACCAATTTCGGGAGGATTAAAGGGGTCGGGAGTTTTTGATTGATCCAGCCTCTGGCCTCGTGCGCGGCCGACCGCGCGGCTTCAGCGTCCATTGCAGCCCGAGTTGCTCCGCCGTGCGTCGCTGCCACTCGGTTCCAACAAAGACTCCCGACCCCTTTTGCCCGACCCGGCGCCTACGACTTTCCGCTCACCGACAATCTCGGCACCGTCCGCGACATCGTCGATTCCACCGGCGCGGTCATCGACCATCTGGTCGACAGCTCCTTCGGCCAGGTCGCTTATGAGAGTGCCCCGACCGTGCATCACTTGCAGGGTTACACCGGCGCGATCTACGATCCCGACACGGGCATGGTGAACGACTGGCATCGTTGGTACGATCCGGCGACGGGGCGGTTCATCAGCGAAGACCCGAAGGGGTTTGCAGCGGGCGATGCGAATTTGAGTCGGTATGTAGGAAATGACGCGACGAACAGCATTGACCCGACGGGCTTAAAGATAACACTTGTAGGGAACGCGAATGACCAAGCACTGTTCAATAAGTTGCTAAACCAGGCGATTAAGGATTGCGGTGATCCTTTGCTCAAAAAATTTCTAAACGATATAATCAATGACCCATTTGAGGTAGTTATTGGCGTCGGACGAAATCTCAAAACTGTAATCGGTGATTTCGACAAAGGACTTATTGATCTCGGTGACGTCTTGAAATTCCCGACCACGGGTGGCGCTTCGACACAGTCTAGCGCAATTATCCACGAGGTCATCGAACAGTTCTTAAAGCAGAACCAAAACAGGAAGAGGCCGTGGGCGCATGGATTCTGCCTGCGAATGGAAGGGCGTTTCAGTGGCAATACTCGTGAACGCGGGGATGTTTTGACTCAGAATCCTGACGGAACACAAACCATTACAACAAAGTGGACTCGTCCAGACGGAAGTGAAATCTACCAGATTATTACGATTAGCAATGGAGATGTCGTGTCCGTCAGAACAATTGAATGAAAGTGATTCATTATCTCCACATGTACATTTGAATTTGAATTTGGGACACTCGCCATTTTTCAGAAAACGAAGCCCGTGCGCCACGATGCCTTGGGACTGCCGACGAGCCGAACGTTTCAGTTCAGCTTGACCTGGCTCGTGATCGCAACGCTCGTGATCGGCGCTTTCTTTGGGGGAATCTCGGTCGGTCGGCTCTGTCACGAAATCGAACATCGGCAGGAAAGGAAAGCGTTCGATCAGGAACGGCGGGATTTCCATGACGCGCAAGTCAGATCGGCAGGACAGGCTATCGGGAGCGAATAGCGTTCCCGACTTTCATTATTTAGCATCGGGGATTAAGAGCCTATCCGAAAACCCCTGCAGTTCGTAGCGTGACGATTGCGAATTGAAGATGCAAGAAGCCCAGGTAGTTCGCGACTTTCTTTTCCCAGCGGGTCAACAAGCGCCGGGCGCGGTTGAGCCAGGAGTGGGTGCGTTCGACTTTCCCGCGGCGCGCCGGGCTGCTGCGGCGTTTCGGCTTCGAGGGCTGATTTGCCTTGCGCGGCACATGCGGCGTATAACCTCGCGCGCGAGCCGCGCGACCGACGGGTTCGCCAGCGTACCCCTTGTCGAGACAGAGATGTTGCGGCTGTTGGGAAGTGGGCTGGGGACGTTCAACCGGGATGGCATCCAGGGTCTCGGTAACCAATTTCTGGTCAGGCACATTGGCGCCATCGACGGCGACGGCCAGCGGCACGCCACGGCCATCGGACGCGGAAAAGGTGTCAGGAACCGTTGTTTCGCAAGGAGACAAAAGGTGTCAGGAACCTTTTTTAACCGACAGACGCAGCCTAGCGCGTCTTGGTTGACGGAAAGTACGTCCCGTTTCGCGGATCGCAACAAAAGGTTCCTGACACCTTTTGTGGAGCCTTTTGTGGAGCCCGCTCAGCGCTCTGCGTTCCGCGCTTCCGGCGCCGTCTTTCCTTTGAGCTGGTACACGTAGGCCAGCACCTCGGCCACGGCGGCGTACATCTTGTTGGGAATCGGGTGATTCAGCTCGACGTCCTTGTACAGAGCCTGCGCCAGCGGCTTTTTCTCGACGATCGGAATGCCGTTTTCCAGGGCCAGCCGGCGAATGCGCTGCGCCAGCACGCCGGCGCCCTTGGCCACCACCACCGGCGCCGCCATCGTCTCCAGATCGTACTCGATCGCAATCGCCAACTCGGTCGGGTTCGTGATCACCACGTCCGCCTTGGGCACGGCCGTCTTCAGGCGATTCATCACCAGTTGCCGCTGCACCTGCCGCCGCCGCGAAATGATCTGCGGGTCGCCTTGCAGGTTCCGCATTTCCTCGCGAATTTCTTGCAGCGTCATTCGCAAGTCCTGCTCCTGGCGCCACCACTGAAATCCGTAATCGAGCAACGCCAGGAACAACAGCGCCGCGGCGATCTTGATGCCGGTCCAGAGCAGGCAATCCACCAGGTAAACGGCGATTTCCGGCAAGCCGAGCCCGGAGAGCCCCAGGACGGCGTCGCGATGCCCCGAGAGCACGGCGTACGCCACCGCGGCGACCAGCACCACCTTGACGAAGCCAAAGCCGAGCCGCGCCACTCCGGTCAAGGAGAACATGCGCGAGAAGCCCTTCAAGGGATCGATGCGGCTCAAGTCGGGCGCCAGCTTCTCGGGCAGAAACAGCAAGCCGACCTGCGCCACGTTCACGCCGATCGAGACGACCAGCATTGCGGCCAGCACCGGCAGTAACGGCGGCGCCACCAGCCAGACCAGGTCGTTGAACTGCGCCAGCGCCGAATCGACGTCGGCCGGAGCGGGCGTTTCGCCCAGGCAGCGTTGGGCCAGCGCCCCCATCGTGCCAATCAGCGGCTCGCCCAACATCAACAGCGCCGACAAACCGGCCAGCAGCAGCGCGGCCGAGCCCAGATCCTGACTGCGCGCCACCTGCCCTTGTTCGCGCGCCTGCTGGCGCCGATGCGGCGTCGGATCCTGTGTTTTATCGGCGTCTTGGTCGGCCATGAAAGTAGGCGCTAGGCGTCAGGAATCGGGAGCCACGGATGAAACACGGATCGAACACGGATCGGATAGGGTGTTTTCCAATTCGGCTCCTCACCGGCGTCTCACTTACCAAAGCCACGTTTATTTGCCCGGCAACGCCTTGGAAAACGCAACCCCAACCATGCTAAGGGGCGATAAAACCACTCATGGATCCTGCGGAAGACCCTCATTCTGCATTTCATCCGTGTTTGATCCGTGTTCCATCCGTGGCTCAATGGGTTGCGGCCGAAGGCCGCGCTGGGTTTCATCCGCGGCTCGCCCCCGCCAGCTCACTCCCGCGGCAGCGCATCAAGCACGGTCTGCACCGCGGGCTCGATCTCGTCTTGAAACAACCAGGCCATCCCGCCCAAGGAAATCGAGAGAATGGCAAACGTGGTCAAGGCGTTCAGGCCGAATCCGAAAGCCATCACGTTGATCTGCGGCAAGGTGCGGCTAATGACGCCCATCACCAGCGAGGCCAGCAGCAGCGCCAGCGTGGCGGGCGCGGCCGTGCGAAAACCGAGCGAAAAGCTTTGCGACAGCAGCGTCACGACCATCTCGCCCAGCGAGCCGGTCAGGGCGTCGCCGAGCGGCGAAAACGAGCCCAAGGGCAGCGCGGCGAACGTGTCGAGCAGGCCCGCCATTACCATCCGGTGCCCGCCCAGGATCAGGAAGATCGCCAAGGCCACCAGGTAAAACAATTGCGAGAACAACGGGATGCTATCGTCGACGCCGGGGTTGAACACGCTGCCCAGGCTCATGCCGCTCATCTGGCTGACGATCTGTCCGGCGAGTTGCACGCCCGAGAACAGCAGCGTTACGCCGAAGCCCAACGTCAGGCCGAGCAGCAACTCGCCGCCCGCCAGCAACAGGTAACCCAACAGCGACGCCGGCCAGGCCGCCGGCGTCGAGAGCTGCCCGGGCGTCATCAGCAGCGCCAGCGCAAACGCCAGCAGTGCGCGGAATTGCAGCGGCGATTCGGGGCTGCCCAGCGGGGGGCCGGAGAGCACCAATCCGCTGACCCGAACCAACACGAGCGTGAAGATCAGAAAGGCGTGTACGCTCGCGGCGAGCTCGGTCAACCAGGCCATGGCGCGATTCCGGGGTTACAGCATTTCGGGGATGTTCAGGTACAGTTCGCGCACGTACTGCAACATCTGGTCGAGCAGCCAGGGCATGCTGAACACCAGCACGGCCACCATGGCGACCAGTTTGGGCACGAAAGCCACCGTTTGCTCCTGCACCTGGGTCAGCGCCTGCAGCAAGCCGACCAGCAGCCCCACGACCAGCCCGGCCAACAGCACCGGCGCGCTGATGATGAGCGACATCATCACGGCCTGGCGCCCCAAATCGACCGCGTCGGTTATGTCCATGATTCGAAATCCTGGTCAGTTCGAAGGGGGACTGAGCTGCGGGGGATTGGACCACGGAGCCACGGAGTTCACTGAGAACACGGAGACGATTTTAGATTTTGGATTTTGGATTGAATCCGAAAATCCAAAATGACCGCTCTGTTTCCTCTCTGTACTACAAACGTTCTGTTTCTTCGTGGGCCGCGAAGATTTCGTCATGAGGGTCAAGCCGGGTTTCACGGCAGGAATTTCAAACTCAGGCTCCAGAAAGTCGCTTTTCGCTCCGCGAAAAAGGCGCCTTTTTCGCGGAGCGAAAAGCGACTTTGGTTGCGGCTTCGCCGCTCCGTGTTCTCCGTGATCTCTGTGATCTCTGTGATCTCTGTGGCTCCGTGGTGATACTCCCCTCTCCACGTCATCCCGCGCTAAGAGAACGGCTGAAAGCTCTCCAACAACATGCCGATCACCAGCCGCCAGCCGTCGGCCAGCACGAACAGCAGCAACTTGAAGGGCAAGGAAATCAATACCGGCGGCAACATCAACATGCCCATCGAAATCATGACGCTGGAAATCACCATGTCGAGAATCAAAAACGGCAGGTAGATCTGAAAGCCGATCAAAAACGACGTTTTCAATTCGCTGAGCATGAAGGCCGGCAGCAGCGCCTGGATGGGCACCTCGTCGTAGCTTTGCGGGGTCGGCGCGTCGGGCATGTAATCCAGAAACAGCCACACGTCGTCGCTGTTGCCGGTGCGTTCGATCTGATCGCTCATGAACCTACGCACGGGACGAATCGTGGCCGTCCAGGCCTCTTCCAAGCCGATCTCGCGCTGGCTGTAGGGCTGGATGCCTTCGTCGTAGGCCTGCTTCCAGACCGGCGCCATGATCAACAGCGTCAAGAACAACGCCACCGAGGTGATGACCTGGCTGGGCGGCAGTTGCTGCGTGCCCAGCGCCTGCTTCAACAACCCCAGCACGATCACGATCCGGATGAAGCTGGTGGTCATCAGCAGCACGGCCGGCGCCAGGCTGAGCACCGTCAACAGCAGCATCACCTGGATCGTCGAAGTCAGCCCTTCAGGGCTGGTCCAGACGGTGGGACCGCCCGAGAGCATGCCCGGCAGTTCGACCCGCGCCGGGACATTCGGCGGCTCTTGCGCCGCCGCCGGGGTCGCCAGGGAAATGATCGTCAACAACACGCCGAGGGAATTCACCACGGAGGCACGGAGGACACGGAGAAGAGGAAAATAGAAGGCAGTCTGCATGCCTGCGCCGGCAGGCTCCAACGAAAGCATGGCGCCCAGAGTTTCTTTCTGTTCCTCTCCGTGTCCTCCGTGCCTCCGTGGTGAACCTCTCCGGCTTACGGCAGACATCACCCAACCAATGAGATCTCTCATCATTCACCCTCCCCCAATCCGTTTTTCGCGGCTGAATTGCTGGAGGATCTGCCGGAACGAGGCGGTCGTGCTCTGCGGATGTGCTTGCCGGCAGAGGCCGACCAGGCGATCGACCTCCAGCGGGTCGGTGATCTCCGTCAGCGTTTCGGCCACGCCCTGGGCAAGATAGACCAGCAGCACCTTGTTGCCGCAGCGAACCAGATGGGCCTGCTGGCGCGGCGTCAGCGGCGTGCGTCCCAAGACCTCGACCGCTTCGCGGGGCAACACGGCCGCTCCCGGCGGCATGCCGCGCCGCATCGCCCAGGCGACGGCGAAGAACAGCCCCAACACGACGGCCAGGCTCGCCAGACTCGTCACCATCGACGAGGCCGCTCCCAACGCGCGGCCGCGTTCGTCCGCCTGCCCGTCTTGGGCTGGCGCCTTGCCGGCGCTTCGCTGCGGCAGGATGCGAGGCGAGTCCGTTTTTCTCGGCGGCAGCCGAGAACGGGCGCCGGACGCCGCTGGGCTCTCGGCGAAAGCCGCCTGTTCGATCGCAGCAGCCGCTCCGCTGTCGCCCGTTTGCCGCTCGCCTTGAGCAGCGGCGTCGAACGCCGGCAAGCGGCGCGGCGTCTCTGATTTTGCGGCGGATGCGGGCGGATGCGAGCGGGCGTGCGCGTCGGGCGAATCGGCGGCGAGACGCAACGGCGCCAGGCAGCAGAGGACCGCGTAGCAGAACACAGGGCAGATCGTCGTGGCGCGCATCCGTACGCTTCCTCCGGACGTTCGAGTCCGTTATCCCGTCGTTTCGCCGGCGATCAGTTCGGCCACGCGCACGCAGAAGTTGTCGTTGAGCACCAGGACTTCGCCTTTGGCGATCAACCGGCCGTTCACGAAAATGTCGACAGGATCGCCGGCCAGCTTGTCGAGGGGGACGACCGATCCCTTGCGAAGCTTGAGGACGTCTTCCAAGTACATGTGGGTGCGACCGAACTCGATCTTCAAATCGAGTTCGACGTCGCGAATCAAGTCGAGCGTGGCCCGCTCGGTGTTGGGCGGCGCCCCGACGAAGTCTTCGAGCGAAAACGGCGTCACGCCCGGCGGTTCGGCCCTGGCCTCGTCGAGCGAGGCGATCGCTCGCTCCGCTTGTTCGAGCAGCAATTCGACGTCGGCCGGCGCCACGCCTTCGTCGCGCGGAAACGAGGCGGCCGCCGTCGCGGGGCCTTTGGGCGCGGGTTTCGGCGAACCCGGAGCGACCGCCTGTTGAAACAAGGCCTCGACGTCGTCCTGGCCGAGCAGCTTATCGAACGTCTCGCCGGCGGGCGGCCTGACCGCAGGATTGGGCGCCGGCGGGCTGGCGGCAGGCGGATTGGGCTGGGCCGGATTGGGCTGGGCCGGATTGGGCGACGGCGAAGGCGTTCCGGCGGCGCGAGCCGCCTGTTGCAGCAATTGCTCGATCTCGTCCTGATTGATCCGCTGCGATTCGTCCGCCATCGGCATCCATTCCAAAGGCGCTTACTGCTCCACCACCAGGAAGTCGCTGAACACGATCCCTTGGAGCAGCGGTTTGCCCAGAGCGCGGTTAGTTTTCTCCAATATCTGCCTTTTAATCAAGCCCAACCCGGGATCGGTCAGGTCGGCCAGTTCCGCGCTGCGAATGGTGGTGATGACTTGATCGCGAATGCGATGCTTGTTGGAGTCGTAGTGTTCCGCGAATCCCTGCTCTTCCTTGCCCATGATCGTGCCGTACAGATGAAAGTCGATCAACAGCGTCGTGTTCGAAGCGGGCTGAAAGGCAGTCAGGCTGAACTCGCCCAGGTCGATTTCGCGCTCGCCTTCTCCGCTCGCCGCATCCTTCTCGGATTCGCCATCCTTTGCAGTTTCGTCCGCTTCGCCGCTCGCGCTGCGTTTCGCCGCGCCGCTTTCGCCGGCGGCCGCCTTTTCGGTGGCGACCGAGACGTAGACGTAGGCGAACAGGCATTCGGCGCCGATCACCGCGGCGATCAGCCCCAGCACGACCAGCTTCCAAAACCAGCCCGATTTCTTCTCGGCGGGCGCGTCGGGCGCGGCGCCGGGCGGCGGAGCGGGAGCGGGAGCGGCTTGCGTGGACATGGCGATTTGAAGATTTTGGGTTTTAGATTTCGAATTTTGCGTTTTGCATTCTCGCTAGTGTAGGCGCGTGGGGCTGCGCCCCACCCTACCTCCTGCCTCCTCACTCTTGTTCCCTGCCTCGCGGCGCGCTCGGCCGGGGGCCGCGGTCGCCCGACTGCTTGGAGAACTCTCCGAGCAGGTACACTTCGACGCGAGCGTCGCGCAGGGCCGGGGCCGGATCTTCGCCGACGAACGTCTGGGCCGGCAACGGCGAAACGCACAACCGCATGCGCGTGGCTTCGATGCCTTGGTCCGTCAACAAGTCCATCGTTTTCCGACAGCGGGCGAACGCTAATTCCCAGGCGTCGCGGTAAGGCGAATCGGGAGCCAGCGGGCGGCGCGAG
>DATKRK010000244.1:0-7344 GCA_035532215.1 Pirellulales bacterium
CCTCGTCTCGGTATTCGTGGCCGGCGGCTGCACCGCGTCGTTCTACGGCTGGCTTCCCTTGTACTTGCCCGAGCTGTTTCGCACCAGCGTGCGGGCCACCGGTCAAGGCTTCAGCTTCAATTTCGGCCGCATTCTCGCGGCCGTCGGCTCGCTGCAAACCGGTTACCTGATGGAAAACGTCTTCGAAGGCAGCTTTCCGAAAGCGTGCAGCGTGACCAGCCTGATTTACGTCGTCGGCATGGTCGTCATCTGGTTCGCGCCCGAGACCCGCGGCAAGCCGCTGCCCGAGTAAGAGGACCGACCTCGAAGGGGTCGGCCGCTTCGGAAGTTACGCTTCGACCTAGTGCCTCTTCAAAGCCATTTTGACAATCGGGTGGCTGGCGGCTGAGCCTAGGCGAAGCCCCAGTTCGCTGGGGCATCGCTTCGCTCTGCCGCCAGCCACCCTCACCTATCAACTCAGCCTTGAATAGGCACTAGTGCGGTAAAGCCGTAACCAAAATCTTGTCGTCGCAGCAAGATTCGCGACGTTAATAGCATGCCCCAACGCTTCGAGGCTGGTTATGCAGAAGCAAATCGCCCAGCAGCTTGCCCCGTGAGACGAGCGCGTCAGGCCTAATCGCATGCGATTGCGAGCAAGCCGCCGGGGCGCGATAAGGTCGGTTCGCCCGTCGTTCTAAAGCCAGCGCGAAGTCCTTCGATGGCCGGCGCCGCCGCGCCGGGCGCAGCTTGGCGAAAGCGCGCGTTTGGCGGCCGGAGGACCGCGGCGTAAAAGCGAAAAAATCATGATTTATACGACCCACGAGATCATAAACCCGCGATCAGCCAGGAAACGGCCAAATTCTCGGCCCGCAGGCCAAATCGCCGATCAGGGTGATTTATCAAAACGCGTCGAAAGGGGCATGAAACCGGCGCCAATCGGGCATGAAACGTCCTGTTTTGCGCCGCCGCCGCTAGGGCCCGCACGGTGCAAACCGCGTGTTTTCTCGGGGAATCTCGCGATGTGGGGACCATTCGCACGCGCGCCGCGCGCGGCGATATAAAAAAATCGGCCGAAATATAAATCACCGCGGCCGTCATAAGGCGACCGGCGGCCCGGAACCGCAATGAACGTGCTAACGCATAATCTTCGGTCTACAGCCTGGCCGCTTACGGCCGGGTGCGAGCTTGCGCAACTCGCGCGCCGGCGGGCGACGCGTGCGGGCCGGCGCCGGGGCGCTCGCCGGCATCGATGCGGCGTTGAATTCCGCGGCGGGGCGTGGCGGCGGTTTCCGGCTGTTCTGCTGCTTCCGGCTCAGCCTGGCGGTTTCGCGAGAGCCAGGTCAAAAACGCCGGCAGCATCACGATCGACGTGAACATGCAGCAAGTTACGCCGAGCGTCAACACGCGGCCCAGGCTCTGCAGTCCGCGGTGGCTGGCGATCATCAACGAACCGAAGCCGACGACGGTCGTCAGCCCGTCGACCATCACCGCCACGGCGGTCGCGGGCGACATGCGGTACGGCCCGCGCTGCTCGCGGTATTCGTGGATCAGGTGAACTCCGTAATCGACGCCGATGCCCAGCATCAGCGGCAGCGCGATCATGTTGGCCGGGTTAAGCGGGATATCCAAAATGCCCATCAGCCCGAAGGTTTGCAGCACGCCCAACCCCAAAGGCAGCGCCGCCAGCAGCGTGTATCCGACGCTGCGCAGATCGAGCAGCAGGACGACGGTAATCACGATCAAGGCGTAAACGGCCGCCTGCTCGTAGCTGGACTTCATTTGCAGCGACGCTTCATAGGCTTGCAGCGGGTTGCCCGTGGCTCGCGGATCGACGCTCCGCACTTCCTTGACGAATTTTTCCAACGCGTCCATGTCCCAGATGTTGCCGCGGCCGTAAATCTTCAACAGGTGCCGCCCATTGTGGCCGACGAAGCGATCCACCAGGCTCTCGGGCAGGTCGGTTAACCGCGGCGGTTCGGGATTCGCCATGCTCCGCAGCGCGTAGAGCCGGCTCAACAAGTCGCCGGCCATTTGCTGCTGGAATTGAGAGATCAGCGTGTAGCAGTCGGCCAACGACAGTCGCCGCAACGCGTCGCGGATTTGCTCCAGTTCGCGGGCGCAGCGAGCGCCGTCGGGGCCCAGCGATACCAATTGCTGCGTTCGCGCCAGCACGCGCCCCAGATCGTCGGGCTTGTCGACCGGAATCAACGGCGGGCGCTCGGGCAGATTCGCCAGCCGACGTTGAATGCGCTCGATGATCGGCGCCTTGACTTCATGATCGGCCGGCAGCAGCGAGGCGATTTCCTCGACCCGCTCGACCGAGCCAAGCTTGAGCAAAGCCTCTTTCCGGGCCAGCAGTTCGTCGCGATTGTCGGCGATCGACAAGGCGTACCAGACGCTCTGGTTCGATTCGGCCAGCAGCTTGCGTTCCAACTCGACGCTCTCCAAGCCTTCGGCCTGCAAGTTCAGCAAATTGTGGTCGTACCACAAGCGCTTGACGCCCGCCGCCACGACGCAGGTGAAGAGCATCGTCGCGAACAGCAGCAAGCGCGGACGCTTGAACAGCGGCGCCACCCACTCGTGGATCGCCAACGGCTGGGGAACCCTCGCGCCGATGCCGCTGCGATCGACCATCGCGATCACCGCCGGCAGCACCAGCAATTCGGCCAAGGCGCAGAGCAAAATGCCGCCGCCCGCAATCGTGCCCAATTCGGCGATGCCGACGAAATCGGTGAAGCTGGCCGCGAAGAACGAGACCGACGTGGTGATGGCCCCGGTCAGAATCGCCGGCCCGACGCCTTGCGTGGTTTCCAGCAGGGCCTCTTTGCACGAACGACAATGCTCGCGGACTTGCAGATAGCGGGCGACGTAATAGACCCCGTAGTCGATGCCGATCCCGATCAACGTCACCGCAAACGACATGCTCAGAATGTTCAAATGGCCGACGACCAGCGTCAAATAGCCGAACGACCAGGCAATGCCGACCAACAGCACGATATTGGCCAACAGCGCGTGCCGCACGCCTCCGAATCCGGCTACGAACAACAGCGCCACGCCGATCAGCGAGACCAGGCTGGCCCAATACATCGAACTCTCGCTCGATCGCATTTCGTCGTTTTCCATCACCGGCAGCCCCGTCAGGCCGATTTTGGTTTCTGGGTGCCGCGCGTTGGCCTGGGCGATCAGTTCTCGCAACTTGTCGGTCGCCGAGCTATTGCGCGCGAATCCTTCCTTGTCCAAGGCCAGTCGCAACAGCACGAAGCCTAGCGTGCCGTCCTTCGTCAGCAGGTATTCGGAGTTGAGTTCGCTCAGCGTGGCAAACGACTGGGGCATCTCGGGCCACGGCGATTGATAGCGACGCCGCCCGCCGAGCGTGGCCATCAAGCTGTCGCTCAACCGGCCCATTTCGTTACGCGCGGCGGCGCTTGGGCGGCGGTCGGGCTGCTGGTCGGCGAACTCCAGCCGCTGATTCATGCCGAGCGCCATGCGGCCCAGGTTCAAGCGCGACCAATTGCCTTCGACGATCGGGCTGACGCTGCCCAGGAATTGCTCGACCCCCAGCAGCTCTTCCTGCGATAGATAGTGCAAGCCTTTCGAGCGAATCTTCCCCAGATCAACGCCGTGCAGCACGGCGTGGAACAGTTGATCGTCGCGGGCCAAGAGGGTCGAGATCTCTTCGAGCACCTGCACGACCTGCTCGCGACTGGCCCCCTCGACGACGACCACGGCGTCGTCCTCGTCGCCGAACTCGTCGATATAGTCGATCCACAGGCGGTTGTAATCGCTCTTCGGATCGAGCAGGTCCAAGCGGCTCGTGCGGTAACCGAGCTTGCCGAAGGTGATGACCAACGACATGACCGTCAGGGCGATGGCCAGGGCCACCGTCGCGGCCGGATAAGCCAGCGACACGCGAGTTGCCAGATACAAAGGCTTGGCCAAAAGCGATGGCTCAGCCTGCGGTTTTCCTGCCGCGGCCATAGGCTTCCTTGCCGAGGTGTGCGGTTTCTCTTCGCGGGCCGAGCGCGGTGCGGCCCGTTCCACCCGAATGATTCATCGGCGCCGATGCGCCATCCGGTTTCAAAGGCGGGGCATTCTAGCGGTCTTCGCCCGATGGCGAAAGACGAACCCGGCGCCCGGCAGCGCAAGCTAAGGGCTTGCAGGGCAACCGGTTCTGGCCTTCGCTCGCGGGGCGACCAGGATTTCGCCCCACGGGATTGCACACTTGGCAATCGGGCTCTGAATGGCTCTCATCAAACGTGGCTGGTTTTTATACTGTGCCTGGCTAAGAATGAGACGTGCATTGGTCGTGGGGCGGCCTTCCAGGCCGCCGGCCATTGACGGCCTGGAAGGCCGCCCCACATGCCGCCCAAGCGTCTAGTTGGCGCCCGCGTGCGGTATATTCTCTGCGACGCAGCGTTCGCCGCCGCTACTCGCGAACCTTCAGCCGCAGGTAGACGACCGGCGGCGAGGCCGAACCGGCGGCTTTGCGGGGGCGAACAACCGGCGGCATCGGCAGCCAGGGGATCAATTCGCGGGTCGCCGAAGTCGCGGGGGCTTGCTCTTGGCTGGTGGGCGACAGCACTCGCAACAGCGCTACGACCGAAAGCAGCCGATCGGCCGACTTGACCAACAGCGAACTATAGGCGCCGCCGGCCAGCATCACGCCCGGCGGATGGCCTTCGCACTTTCCCGTCAGTCGCAAGCCTTCGGCGCCGATGCCGAAGCCAAATGCCAAACGCTCGTAAGTGCCGTGGTCTCGCGCCGCCAACGAACGAACGTCCAAATCGGTGCTGCACCCCAGCTCGGCGACCGCGGCCTGCACCAGCGAGACCCCGATCTCGCCCGGTCCGGCCGCGAAGCTGCCGTGGGCTTCGGTCAACTGGCTTTCGTGAAATCGGGCGTCGATCAGTTCCAGCGTCGCTTCCCCTTCCAGAAGATGGTTGAAGCGGTTGGATACGAGGCGGCCGAGATCGATCTTCTCGAATCGACCGGCGAGCTCCGCCTCCCAGCCTTGCGCCGTATCGTCGGCCCACAGACTGCCCGAGAACGTCGCCGCGGCGCCCAGCGTGCCCTCGACGTCGCACAAGGCCGCAAACAGCGAACAGGGCAGCGCGGCGCCGCCCGTGCTCAAGGCGAACCGGGTCGATGGCGTCTGCCGCTGGCGATCGCGGACGATGCGAACGCTGGCCGGCTCGGGCATCTTGAGGCCCGGCAGCCGAAATCGCAGTTCGGCCGCCTCGCCGGATTCCTCCGGTTCGAGGCGTCCGCCGACGAGTTCATAGGTTTGCTCCCCGCGTTCGCTGCGAATCGTCAGGTTGCACGGCAGCAGCTCGATCGGCTCGTGAGCCGTCAATTCGCGCCGCAAGCGTCGACCCAGCAGATCCCAAAGTTGGTACAATCGGCCGGCCTCGATGACCGGCTCTGACGCGAGGACTACCAGCCGGCCTTCAACGCGCGTGATCTCCAGGGACCGGCTATGGAAGACCGGTTGATCGGTTTCCAAATCGCACAGTTCCAGGCCGTGAAGCAAAACCACGCCCGGCTGCGGGTAGGAGACGGAGTCGAGCTTTGCCTTGAGACCGAGTTGCTCGGTCAATTGCAATTCGCAACTGCGCAAATGTTGCGACGATTTCCGCGAAGCGCTCCAACCGAAGATCGCCGCCGTCGGCAGCAGGCAGAACAAGACGAAGCTTGTCTGGCAGACTCGGCGACGGGTGGATTGGTGCAGGGGGATCATCGGCTGGGAGCAAGTCGCGGGTGAGTTGCGCCTCTTTTTGAGAGGAATGGGGATGCGGAGCAGATTAGGAGATAGGAGGTTTATTGAATCCGTTCAAAGTCGGAGGGGCTCACGCGGAGACGCGGAGACGCGGAGAAGAGATCAAAATGAGCTATGAGGAAATCGAGTGGCTTCCGAATTCCGACCTCACCTTTTCCTTGCCATCTCGTGAAACAGCTTCCATCGCGCCTGCATCTCCTCCAAGCTGTCGCCGCCGAATTTGTCGACCAGCGCAGCCGCGATCTCGAAGGCCACGACATTTTCCAGGATCACGCCGGCAGCAGGCACGGCGCAGACGTCGCTGCGCTCGTAGGCGGCCGACTCGGGTTCTTTGGTCGCTAAGTTGATCGAATCCAGCGCTTTGCGCAATGTGCTGATCGGCTTTTTGGCGGCGCGAATCACCAGCGGCTGGCCGTTGGTCATGCCCGCTTCCAGGCCGCCGGCGTTGTTGGTCGGCCGCACGTAGCCGAGCGAGGGCGAATCTTTTTGCGACTCGTCGTAATGAATCGGGTCGTGAACCTGCGAGCCGCGGCGGCGGGCGGCCTCGAAGCCCAGGCCGATTTCCACCCCTTTGATCGCCTGCACCGCCATCACGGCCTGCGCTAGCCGCCCGTCGAGCTTGCGGTCCCATTGTGCATGCGTGCCCAGGCCGAAGGGCAGCCCTTCGACGCGCACCTCCAGCACGCCGCCGAGCGTATCTCCCTCTTTGCCGCACTCATCGATCAACGCTTTGACTTCGGCGTCGCGATCGGGAACGAGCGAATAGATCTCGCTCGCGTCGCGCAGCTTGCGGAGCTCGTCGAGCGTGCCGGGCGGCGGGTCGAGCCGGAGGCCGCCGAGTTCGACCGTGTAGCCGAGGGCCGCGATGCCGAACTCGCGCAATAACTGCTTGGCCAACGCCCCGGCCGCCACGCGGACGGCCGTTTCGCGAGCGCTGGCCCGTTCGAGTACGCCGCGGATCGAGCCGAGGTATTTGACCGCGCCGGTCAGGTCGCCATGCCCCGGGCGCGGCCGTTCGAGATCGCCCAGCCGTTCGAGCTTGTAGTCCTTATTGACGACTTCCAGGCCGATTGGGCTGCCGAGCGTGATGCCCTGCCAGAGGCCGCTTTTGATCTCGACCCGATCGGCCTCGATCCGCTGCCGCCCGCCGCGGCCGTAGCCTCCCTGGCGACGTCGCAGTTCGCTGTCGATCGAATCGGTTTCGATTTTCACGCCCGCCGGAAAGCCATCGACCAAGGCCCAGAGCGCCTTGCCATGCGATTCTCCGGCGGTCCAATAACGCAACATCTTACAGGCACTCGTGATACGGCAACGCTCGCGACGCACTCTCGCGCCTGCCTCAAATTTTACCCAGACCGCCATTTTGCCGATAGGGCGGTTCGCGGCCGTCTGCATCGCTCGTCGGCACGCGGTTCGGATGGATTAAGCCACGGATGGACCACGGATTACCCAGCGCGGCCTTCGGCCGCAACCAATTGAGCCACGGATGAAACACGGATAAAACACGGATGAAATGCAGAATGAGGCTCTTCCGCAGAATCCATGAGTGGTTTTATCGCCCCTTAGCAGGGTTGGGGTTGCGTTTTCCA
>DATKRK010000245.1:0-2292 GCA_035532215.1 Pirellulales bacterium
ATCAACCTGAGTGCGACCCACGTTCGTTTCGTCCAATCCACAGGAACCTCCTAACCGGAGAGCCGTATGCGGGAAAACCGCCCGTACGGTTCGGAGGGAGGGGGAGCCGAACTCAATCGGCTCTCCCTACCCCTATCGACCAACGCACGTCTCATTCTTAACCGGGCAGAGTATAGATGCGCGCCGAGCGTCGTTTATTCCCGTTTTTCCGGGGCGCCGGCTTCCCACTGCCGCCGGGCTTCGAACACGGCCACGGCCACCGAGTTCGACAAGTTCAAGCTGCGGGCTTGCGGACGAATCTGTATCCGCAGCAATCGCTCGCGGTGCTCGTCCATCAGGCTCGGCGGCAGGCCGCTCGACTCGCTGCCGAAGACCAGCACGTCGCCCGGTTCAAAGCGGGCCGCCGTATAGCTCTCGACGGCCGTCTTCGTAAAGCAATAGGGCCGGCGCGGCGGCAAGCGGCTGAGAAGTTGCGTCCAGTCATCGACCGCCTCCCATTCGAGGTGTTCCCAATAGTCGAGACCGGCGCGGCGCAGGTAGTAGTCGTCGACGCGAAAGCCCAACGGCCGAACCAGCCACAGCTTGCAGCCCGCCGCCACGCAGGTGCGGCCGACGGCGCCCGTGTTGTGGGGAATCTCGGGTTGAAACAGCACAACGTGCAGCAAGGGTTCGTATTTCACCCTTGCGTGGATATCATCCGGACGGGCGAGGGTCAAGGGGCGGATTCACACGTGCCTACGTCGGCTGGCGCCGGCGAAGATATGCCACCCCCTGCGCGGCCGAAAATCGCAGGCGGCGATTTAGCGCAGCAGCCGCTCGTCGACGCTGACGATGCGTTGCGCGGTGACGTGGCGAGCGTGCTGTTCGGGCAGATAGCCCAACGTGCCGTTGATGCCGACCTCCTGATTCAGAAAGCGGCGCAGATTGACGCCCGGCGAGGGCGATACGTAATAGGCGATCTGGCCTGTCGAATCCAGCAGCGCGAACTGCGGGTTTCCCGGATCGCGCGAAAGCACCTGCGTCAAGCGGCCGACGCCGTCGAACCGCGAGCGGTCGCGCCCCAGCCCTACCGAGATGGTCGCTGGCCGTTCGTAGCTCGGCCGCCGGGCGTTCAACCGGTCGGTTTCGCTGCGCACGTTCATCACCGTTTGGTAGCGGCGTTGTAATTCCGAAAAGTTCTCGATCTTGCGGAGCACTCGCCGGACGCGTCCCCGGTCGACCGCCGTATCGGCCCGAGCCAGCGCCGCTTCGGCGCGACGTTTGAGATCGCCGAACCGCCACTGGGCCGGTTCTTCGGCCACCCTGGCCGAAAGTTCCAAATCGAGTTCGGCCGCGAGATCCTTGAAATTCATCTCGCGATCGTCCAACTCCGCCTCGTCTTCGTCCATCGACGCTGACGGCGGATCGCGGTCTTCGTCTTGCGCCGCCCGACTGTCGCGAGCGTGCTCGGAACGCCGCGAGTTTACGCGGACCGCGGTTTGATGACCGGCGCGGCGGACGGGATACTCCTCTTCGTCGAGTTCCTCGTCGGAAAGTTCAGCGGCCTCGTCGTGTTCCCACCAGCGGTCGCCGGCGGCGTCTCGATCCTCTGCTTCGTCGGCCTCCGGCGACCGATCGGTCTCCGCGGAGCGCGAGTGCCGCGCCACGAGCAGATTGTTCTCGGGGCTGGCTTCGCGGGGCTTGTCTTCGGGCAATTCGCGATCGATGAACTTACCGGAAACCCAACGGAACTCGCCCGCTGGCGGTGCGATTTTATACCAGGTTTGTGCAGCGGGCCCCGAATTGAATCGCTTGGCCTCGATGACTTCCACGACTTCATCACGATCGAGCCGCACCTGAATGACGTCGCGCACGTCGCTGAACACGCTGCCGACGCGCGATACCAGACGTTCGCACTTGACAACCGCCAGGTTGCCTTCGGCCGGTTCGACAAACTCGGCCGAAACCCAGCTAAAGCAATCCTGCGTGGGACGGATGGCGTACCAGCCGCCCGGATCGTGGCGGTAGACTTCGACCTGCTGGCCGCGTTCGAGTTTCGAGACCGGATAGTAGTTCTCGCCCGGCCCGCTCCGCAAATAGACGTCGGAGACGTTGACATAGCCCGTGTAAGGGTACGAGTCCTCTGCCCAGGCGGCGGCCGGTCCGCCGCAGATCATTGCCAGAATTGCTGCGCGCACCATCATCGCCGAGCCTCCTGAAAGCGGATGCTCCGTAAAAGAAAGGCGGAAATCTCGCCGGAAAAGGTGAAGAAGCGGCCTTGTACTGAAATTGCGATTTTGGCTCAAGGTCAAT
>DATKRK010000246.1:0-5224 GCA_035532215.1 Pirellulales bacterium
CCGCGCAGGCCGCCAGAGGCGGCCTGCGCGGCGCCGATCGGAAAAACGGTGCGCCCTAGGTGCGAATTCCCAAGCATAAATGCCTGGGCTACAGAAACGGCGCTTCAGAGTAGCAGGGGACGAAACCCGCAACCAAAAGACTTGCGCTTCGGGTTGGTACGGGCAGGCAAGCAATGGGGAATACCTCGCTGATCGCCATGCCCAAAGTCGTCAAAAAGCCGCAGGCCGTTTCGAATCTCGAATCGGCGATCGTTCGCCGCGTGAGCGCGCGCGGAGCGATCTCGCGGATCGATCTGGCCCGCGATCTGGGGCTCGTCCCGTCGACAGCCGGAATTTATGTCGACCGGCTGATCGAACGCGGTTTTTTGGCCGAATCGGCGAAGGCTGCCCGCGGCATCGGCCGCCCGCCGGTGCTGGTCGAATTGAACCCCAAGGGGGGCCGCTTCATCGGCGTCGACGTCGATGCCCGGCAGGTGATGGCTGCGTCGGTCGATTTCGCCCAGCGGCCGCTGGCCCAAGCATGCCGCACGCTGCCGGTGCGGGCCACGGTCGAACGCGTGCTCGGCGAGATCACTCGCTCGATCGCCGAGTTGATCGGCGCCAGCGATCGCGACGTGCTCGGCATCGGGCTGGGCGTGCCGGGGCCGATCGACGCCGAGCGCGGCGTCTCGCGGCGCTACGAATTCATTCGCGATTGGGTCGACGTGCCGATCCGAGAGCGCATCGCCGCTTCGTTTCGAGCCCCCGTATTCGTCGAAAACAACATTCGCGCCATGGCCCTGGGCGAGCTGTGGTGCGGCCAGGGCCGCGGCCTGCGGCATTTGGTTTGTCTGGGGGTGCGCAGCGGCATCGGCTCGGGGATTGTCGTCGACGGCAAGTTGCTGGCCGGCGCCTCGAACACCGCGGGCGAGATCGGCCGCTGGCCCTGCCCGGAATGGCAGCGGGACGCAAAATCATTCGCATCGGTTGCGCGAACGCATTCGCAGGAAAGTCCTGTAGGGCACGCGCTGCGTGGCGTGCCGCGAAACAAGGTTCGGGTATCCAACGCGCCTCGGGAGGAACGCCACGGAGGGCGTGCCCTACAGAGCCAGCGCGAGAACGGCGAAGTTCCGCTCCTGCACGCGCTGACGACGGCGACGATCGAAGACGTCGCTTCGCTCACGGCCATTCTTGCGCGAGCCGCCGAAGAATTGCAGCGCGGTCGCACAAGCTCGCTCGGTTCGCCAGGCGAAGCGCCGACCGCGCAGCGCCTGATGGAAGCCGCCGGCGAGGGCGACGACCTGGCCTGCGAGTTGATCGAGCAGGCAGCGCGGATCCACGGCCGCGTCGTGCATCAACTGGCCTTGCTGCTCGACCCCGAGTGCGTGATCGTCGCCGGCCCCTTGAGCGAAAGCGACGCATACCTCGCCACGCTTCGCCAGCACGCTTCGCGGTTTGGCGGCCAGCAGATCGGCGCCAAGGTCGTTCGCTCGACGCTGGGGGCCTTGGGCGGCGCGCTGGGCGCCGCGGCGCTGGCCTTTCACTATTGGAAGCCGCGACGATGACCACCGAAGTGTTGCTCTCGGCCGTCGGCGTCGTGGCCTTGGCGGGCTTCGTCCAGGGCCTGACCGGCTTCGGCTTCGGCATGGTGGCGATGGGCCTGCTGCCCGCAGTCATCGGGCTCGGCGAGGCCCAAGCCGTTGCCACGCTGACCGGCATCGCCGCTTGCGTGACCAAGACGACGATCTCGCTCGAACACGTGCGCTGGTCGAACATGAGCGGGCTCTGGTTGGGAACGGCGCTGGGCGTGCCGTTGGGATTCATGCTGCAAACCTCGCTGGATCAAAATCTGGTTCTGCGGATGTTGGGCCTGACGATTTGCCTGCTCGTGATGTTCGAGATGCTCGTTTCCCGGCGATACGCGGTGCGGATGCCCGAGTGGATGGGCTGGGGCGTCGGATTGTTCAGCGGCTCGCTGAGCGGGGCCTTCAACGTCGGCGGGCCGCCGATGGTGGCGTATATTTACGATCGGCCGTGGACCAAAGACGAGCAGGTGGCCACGCTCAACGGCGTGTTCATCGCGTCGGGGTTGGTTCGCTTCGGCTTGCTCGTATTCCACGATCAACTCCATGCCGATACTTGGATCTCGGCCGGCTGGTCGGTCGGACCCATGCTGGCGGCCATCCTTTGCGGAAGTTGGATCTTAAGATTCATCCCGCAAAAGCAACTCAGAGCGGGCACTTATCTGGCGTTGCTCGCGCTGGGCGCGCGTTACTTGATCCTCGGAAAGGCATAACCCCAACGAAACCGCCATGACCCCAACCTTGAAACTTGCCGGCGGCGATGAGATGCCCGTCGTCGGCCTCGGCGCCTGGAAAATCGACCATGCGGCGGCGCCCGCGCTCGTGCAAGCGGCGATCGAGGCCGGCTATCGGCATCTCGATTGCGCCTGCGACTACGGCAACGAGGCCGAATTTGGCGCCGGCATCGCCGCGGCGCTCAAACGCGGAATCTGCCGCCGCGAAGACCTGTGGGTCACCTCGAAACTCTGGAATACGTATCACGCCCCCGAGCACGTGCGGCCGGCCGCCGAGCGATCGCTGCGCGATTTAGGGCTCGACGTGCTCGATCTGTACCTGGTCCACTTTCCGATCGCCTTGGAATACGTCCCTTTCGAGACGCGATATCCGCCCGGCTGGTTTGGCGATCCCGACGCGCCGCAACCGGCCATGAAAGCGGCCAAGGTTCCGCTGGCCGATACGTGGCAGGCGATGGAGGAGCTGGTTCGGGCCGGATTGGTGCGCCATATCGGCGTTTGCAACTACAACTGCGCCTTGCTCCGCGATTTGCTGTCTTACGCGGCCCTTCGCCCGGCCGTGCTGCAAGTCGAACTGCACCCGTACCTGGCCCAGAAAAAACTGTTGCGGTTCTGTCGCCAAGAGGGGATTGCCGTGACCGGTTTTTCGCCGCTGGGGGCTTCGTCCTACGTGCCGATCGGCATGGCCGGCGCCGACGAATCGGCGCTCGCCGAACCGGCCGTGGTCGAGATCGCGCGGCGTCACGGCAAGACGCCGGCGCAGGTCGTGCTGCGGTGGGGCGTCCAGCGCGGTACGGCCGTCGTGCCGAAAACCTCGCGCGTCGAGCGACTGGCCGAGAACCTGGCGTTGTTCGATTTCGAGTTATCCGCCGACGAGATGGCCGCCGTCGGCGCCTTGGACCGCAACCGCCGCTTCAACGACCCCGGCGTGTTTTGCGAAGCGGCCTTTCACACGTTTTTTCCGATTTACGAATAGCACTTTACGTACAGCCCTATTTGAGGAGGCGTCGCCGTGATCTCTCTCGCGCTCGAAGTGTCGCCCGTTTCCGTGCCCGGTCAAAAGCCATTTGCCGGCGGTCCGTTTCCGCTGGTCCTGCAGTGCGGCAACGCCGAAGCCGGCTTGGACGCCGCCGTCGCCTGGGTCGGCGCTCATCGCGACGAATTGTGCCAGCAGGCTTCGCTGCACGGCGCGATCCTGTTTCGCGGCTTCCCGCTTAGGACCGATTTGGACTTCGATCGCTTCGTGGCCGCGTTCGAATTGAAGAATTTTCCTTATGCCGAGTCGCTGTCGAACGCCGTGCGCGTCAACCGCACCGAGCGCGTGTTCACCGCCAACGAGGCGCCGGCCAGCGTGACGATTTTCCTGCACCACGAAATGGCGCAGACGCCCGTTTACCCGAGCAAACTCTTCTTTTTCTGCGAACAAGCGGCCGACGAAGGGGGCGCCACGCCGCTCTGCCGGTCCGACTTGCTCTGGGAGCGGCTGGCCCGGCAATGCCCCGACTTCGCCCGCGATTGCCAGACCAAGGGCTTGCGCTACACGAACGTGATGCCTTCGGCCAACGACCCCGAATCGGGCATGGGCCGCAGTTGGCAGAGCACCCTGCGCACCGAGAGCCCGGCCGAGGCCGAACAGCGCTTGCGGGGCTTGGGCTATTCGTGGGAGTGGCTGGCCGACGGCTGCTTGCGGGCCACGACGCCCGTGCTGCCGGCCGTGCGCGAGATTTCACCCGGGCGAAGCGCGTTTTTCAATCAATTGATCGCCGCCTATTGCGGCTGGAAAGACGCACGCAACGACCCGTCGAAATCGATCACGTTCGGCGACGGTTCGCCGCTCGATCGCCAGGCGGTCGATACGGCCATCGCCCTGGCCGACGAATTCACGTTCGACGTGCCTTGGCAACAGGGCGACGTGGCGCTAGTCGACAACTTCGTGGCGATGCACGGCCGGCGCACTTTCACGGGCACGCGAAAGGTGCTCGCCTCGCTGGCGGCCTGCGAAGGGTAAACCGCGGACGGTTGCATTCTGAAAAAACTGAGAAATCGGGGCGACAGGATTCAAACCTGAGACCTTCTGGTCCCAAGGTAGTCCATGTCGTCGTGGAATGCGAACACGAAGTCGGACCACCCTGCTCGTCCCAATACCCGATGCGATCCGCCCGATTGACGCTTGACGCTCCACCCGATCCTTAGAAGTGCAGTCAGGACGCGTCGGGCTTTCGTCGAGGGCCACTGACTCACGGCATCACCGCGAAGACGCCGCTCATCTGGGGAACAGACTCGCCGTTGTCCAGTCGATCCGCGAGGACTCGCAATGAAAGGATTTGCACCCTTTCGATCGCTTCCTGCCGGGTTTGGCCGTAGGTCAACACTCCAGGGAGATCGGGGACTTCCGCCAGCCAGCGGCCGTCATCTTCCTGCTCGACTTCAATCGTCAGCGGCACGATGCTCCCCTTTTCGACTAATGAACCGACTCGCTGGCAGGTCCAGTGGCTCAACAAGGCATTCAGCTATGTCGCGACCGCGAGCATCTTCGTCTGCAACCTCGGCCAACTGCGCTCCCATAACGGTCCACCTCAACTCATCAAGGAGGACTGGCCGCCCTTGGTGTGTCAATTCGAGCGTTTCGCGGAGAAGCCGCTTCCGATTCGTGTCCCGTCGCGGTCGAGCAGGTGCGCTTGCGGCCGAGTTTTCCATACTACAAACGTGCTATTTCTCCGCGTCTCGCGAAGATTTATGGGGCGCTTTTGGCGGGGGGCGAGCCACGGATGAAACACGGATCGAACACGGATCGAACACGGATCGGACATGGTGTTTTCCAATTCGGCTCCTCACCGGCGTCTCACTGACCAACGCCACGTTTATTTGCCCGGCAATGCCTTGGAAAACGCAACCCCAACCCTGCTAAGGGGCGATAAAACCACTCAT
>DATKRK010000247.1:0-4994 GCA_035532215.1 Pirellulales bacterium
CGCGCCGCCCAGTCGCTCGGCCTCTCGCCGCGCAAGACCAGTTTCGACGGGCCGTGGCAATGGCAGTTGTGCGAAGCGGCTACAAGTAATTCGGCCGCGCGAGAAACTGGCGAGCCGCAGGCGTCAGCCTCCGGGTCGTACCGCGAAACGGCGGCGCCGAAGAATGGCGAGCCGGAGGCGTCAGCCTCCGTGTTGAATCGCGAAACGGCGGCGCCGAAGAACACGGAGGCTAACGCCTCCGGCTCGCCAGGCGAAAGCTCCCAAGGCGGCCAACCGCGCGGGGAGGCGTTGGCGCCACCGGCCGCTTCGCCCGGCAAAGCCAATGGCAAACCCTCGCATCCGCCAAGCAAAACTCGCCGTTCAATCGCCGCGCCGTGCCAAGCTGGCCAAACTCACGCCCAAGATCGCGCCGGCAACGAACCGCTCATGCCCTGCGGCGTCTGACGTAGGGTGTGGCGTAGCCACACGCGCCCGGCATTTGCACCGCGTCGCCGTTAGTCCAAGCTCGCAGCGCGTGGGGCGATCGCCGCACCCTACTGCTTCGTCTCCTCTTCGCTCTCGCTGTCGCGAGCCGATTCGCGCACGAGCCGCATTCCGTAGATGTGCGCGTCGCGGCGACCTTTGGGCGACTGGCTGAGCCGCGTGGTCGTCATCGTGTGGTGTCCGGCGTTCTCTTGCCCCCCGCGGAGCACTTTGTCGGAGCTGAGCGGACCCGACCAGTCTTGGCACCATTCCCAGACGCCGCCGACCATGTCGCAGACGCCTTCGGGCGTGGCGCCCTTGGGGAACGACCCGACCGGACGGCGCCTGGTCCTAGGAAAAAGAATGTCCAAGAGCGTGTTGTCGCCCCAGTCGGCGCGCTTGCGGATTTCGGCTTCGAGTTTATTGTCGCCCTCGACGTCCACCGGTAGCTCATTGAAGGTGACGCCCCAGGGGTAGAGCCGGCCTTCCTCGCCCCTCGCGGCGAACTCCCATTCGGCTTCGGTAGGCAAGCGATAGACGTCGCCCGTCTCCTTGGACAGCCATTCGCAGAACGCCTTCGCGCCGTACCAGGTCACGGTATCGGCCGCCAGATGCTCGGCGCCCTGTTTGCAAATCCACTTGCCGTCGCGGAACCGGACCGGCGAGCCGGCGACGCGGTAGAGATACTTTTGGTCTTTCCGCTCGACGGCGTTCAGGAAGTAGACGAATTGCTCGACGGTGACTTCGTACTTGCCGATATAGAATCCCTCGACGGTTTCCTGGTGCTCCGGAACCTGATCGATGACCGCAGGGTGCATGGCGATCAACCTGATCGCAACGAGGAGAAGGACGCCGCCAGGGCCCGAAAAGATCGGGTCGCCCATCGTGTACGTCCCGCCCTGGATCGGAATCATCTGGAGCAATTCCGGCGAGCGATCGCCCAGGGCCTTCGCGAGCCGCGCATCCGCCTCGGGATCCAATTCGAGCGCCGGCCGCTCGTCGGCAGTCTGCTCCTGCTCGCAACATTGTTCGTCGACCTTGTTACCGTTTTGGGCCTCTTGCCCGAGAGCATCAACGGCCAGCAGCGAGACGAATACTAAAAACCAAGAGGCTCGTGCCCTGCAACAAACAAACTCGCCGTTCGCGAAAACGTTCGACGAAGCAATGCCGCGTCGCCGCCGACGCAATTGCGATGTCGGCCGTGGCGGATATTTTAGCCGCAACATTTCGCCGCATCCTTTCTTGCCCCGATGCCAACGTTCGTAAAGCGGGCGTCGCCCACCGTGCCACGATGTTGCCGCATGATTCATGGAGGGCGAGGCCCGCCCTACCGCGCCGCTCGCCCTTATCCCCCTATCTCCTCCCCATCCCCTCATCCCCTTAAAAAACCGTTCCATCACGCAGCGATCCGCCTCACGCCAGCAATTCCTTCAGCACGCGCTGCGGTTCGACGCCGGTCAGGCGCTGGTCGAGGCCTTGGAACTTGAAGCTGAACCGCTCGTGGTCGATGCCGAGACAGTGCAGGATCGTGGCGTTGAGGTCGTTGATGTGCGTCGGGTTCTCGACGACGTTGTAGCTGAAATCGTCGGTCTGGCCGTAGACCAGGCCCCCTTTGATGCCGCCGCCGGCCATCCACATGCAGAAGTTGCGAGGATGATGGTCGCGGCCGTAGTTGTCCTTGGTCAGCGTGCCTTGCGAGTAGACCGTGCGGCCGAACTCGCCTCCCCACACGACCAGCGTCTCGTCGAACAGCCCGCGCTGCTTCAAGTCGGAAAGCAAGGCGCCGATCGGCTGATCGGTGTCTTCGCATTGCAGGGCCAGATCGCGGGGCAGGTTGCCGTGCTGGTCCCAGCCGCGGTGCAGAATCTGCACCGCGCGCACGCCCCGCTCGACCAATCGCCGGGCCAAGAGGGCGCTCGAAGCGAACGTGCCGGGCTTGAGGGCATCGGGGCCGTACATTTCGAGCGTCGCGGCCGATTCGCTGGCGAGGTTGATCAAATCGGGCACGCTCGACTGCATGCGGAAGGCCATCTCGTATTGCGAGATCCGCGTCTCGATTTCCGGGTCGCCGAACTTCTGGAAGCTGCGCTGGTTGAGCCGCTGGGCCGTGTTGAGCATCGCCCGGCGGTGCCGCGAGTCGACGCCCGGCGGGTTTTGCAGGTACAGCACCGGATCGCCCACGCTGCGCAAGGCCACGCCGGTGTGCGAGGTCGGCAAAAAGCCGCTGCTCCACATCCGCGTGAACAAAGCCTGCGCCGCAGCCTTCGATTTCCAATTCGGCGTCAGCACGACGAACGCCGGCAGGTCGTTCGTCTCGGCGCCCAGGCCGTAGGAAACCCACGAGCCGAGGCTGGCTTTGCCGGGCACTTCGCTGCCGGTCATCACGAACGTGCAGGCCGGGTCGTGATTGATGGCGTTGGTGTGTACCGTGCGGACAACGGCCAGGTCGTCGACGTGTTTGGCCGTGTGCGGCAGCAGCTCGCTGACCCAGGTTCCGCACTGGCCGTGCTGCTGGAACTTGAACTTCGACGGCGCCACGGGCAGCCGCTTCTGGCCGCTGGTCATGGTCGTGATTCGCTGGCCGTTGCGGACGCTCTCGGGCAAGTCCTTGTCGAAGAACTCGTGCAACTGCGGCTTGTAATCCCAGAGGTCCATCTGCGCGGGGCCGCCGTTCATGTGCAGATAGATCAACGACTTGGCCTTCGGGGCGAAGTGCGGCAGCGCGGCCAGCCCCGGCTGGATACGGTCGGCCGGGGCGGCAGCTTGTGAGAAGGCCGCGCGGCCCGCGAGCAGCGACAGCGCCAGCCCGCCGAGCCGCAGGCCGTTTTCGCCGAAGAACTGGCGGCGGGTGAGATCGAGGTTGCGGGCGAAGAGGGGGTCCATCGTGTTACCTATTTGATTTTCAGCCCTGTCTGCCACCAGCTTTAGCTGGTGGTGAGCGGCACAAAACAAATTGTTGTCGAGCCGGCTTTAGCCGGACTTCTTACCCCGAGAAGCCCGGCTGAAGCCGGCTAAGAAAACTGAATTCCAATGGCTCCTCGACCACCAGCTAAAGCTGGTGGCAGACAGGAGACAACTCTGAATCAAGCTTCGCTTGATTTCCAACGTCCGCTAATTCCTCGTCACCGTTTCATCCAAGTTCAATATCAAATTCGCCACCAGCGTCCAGGCGGCCGTCTCGACATCGGGAGCGATCTTCTTGGGCGCCGTCTCGCCGACGGCGATCGCCCGGGCGGCCGCCTCGGGCTCGGCCTGGAACAATTTCAATTGCGTCTCGAACGCCTGGCAGACCAACTGCGACTCATCGGCTTCCGGCCGCCGCGAAAGCACCGTGCGGTAGAGAAACGCCACGCGGTCGGCCGGCGTCGAACCGCCGGAGGCGATCGCCCGTTCGGCCAGGGCCCGGGCGGCTTCGAAGTGCTGCACGTCGTTCATCAATTGCAGCGCTTGCAGCGGCGTGTTGCTGCGCTCGCGGCGCGTGCAAAACTGCTCGCGGTTCGGGCCGTCGAAGTTCGACATGAACGGCGGCGGCGCCGTGCGTTTCAAGAACGCGTACAAGCTGCGGCGGTACAGGGCCGGGCCGTGGTCTTGCAGAAAATAACGCGTGTTGCTGTCGCTGTAGCCGACCGGCTCCCAGATGTTGGGCGGCTGATACGGGTTTACGCCGCGCCCGCCGATTTCCAGGTTGATCAAGCCGCTAACGAACAGCACGTTGTCGCGAATCTGCTCGGCGTCGAGCCGGAACCGAGGGCCGCGGGCCAGCAGGCGATTCTCGGGATCGCGCTTCAGCAACTCGGGCGTCACGTACGAACGCTGGCGGAAGGTCGCCGACGTGACCAGCAGCCGCACGAACTCTTTCACGTTCCAACCGCTCTCGCGGAACTGGATCGACAGCCAATCGAGCAGTTCCGGATGACTCGGCATTTCGCCCTGCGAACCGAAGTCGTAGCTGGTCTTCACCAGGCCAATGCCGAACAACTGCTGCCAAAAGCGGTTGACTTGCACGCGGGCCGTCAGCGGGTGCTCGGGCGCGACGAGCCAGCGGGCCAGATCGAGCCGCGTGGCGCGGTCGCCGGTCTTGGCCAGCGGCGGAAACACGGCCGGCACGCCGGGCTCGACCTTCTCGCCCGGTTTGTCGTATTGCCCGCGGAGCATGACGAACGACTCTCGCGGGACGGCTAGATCGCGGAAGATCAGCGTGCCGATGATCGCATCTTCGGCAGCCAACCGGGCCGCTCGGGCCGCTTGCCACTGCTGCCGCGCGGCGGCCAGTTCGTCGCTCGTCGGGCGGGCCGCGTAGGCCAGATAGAAGTTTCGCAGCTTCGTTTGCAAAGCCGGATCAGCCTGTTTTTCCGGGCCATCCTTCAAAATGCCTTGCAATTCGCCCGGCACGTCGCCCGGCGACTTACCAGCCAGGGCCTTCCGCCACGTTTTGAACGACGCGGCCGGATCGGCGGCCAGCGCGCTCGTGCCGGCCACGGCGAAGGCATCCCAGCAGGCAATGCCGCCGGCCTCCTGCAGCGTGATCGAAT
>DATKRK010000248.1:0-17063 GCA_035532215.1 Pirellulales bacterium
CTGGAACTGCTCGGATATCAGCGATTCCAACGTAACTGAGCCGAAGTCTGCAACCGCACATCCGAAACCAAAGCCCGTGAACCACGGCGATACCCGACGTGCGCGCCTGTTACCCAAAAAAGCCCAGTTTTGAACCACGCCAAGCTTCGCCGAACCCGTTCCCATTTCACAGTAACCCGAAGCGCAAGCGAGGTTTTGCCGCCTTTTTCACGTTCCTCCCTAGCGCTTCGGGTTGGTGTACGTCACCTGCGTACCGGGTTCGGCGAAGCTTTACCGAATTTGGTCTTATTGACGTTACTCGCGTGCCAGGCTTGCCAGCAGTATCGCATTTGCTATAGTTTTTAATCAGCGGCCAAAAAAAGCCGGGCGCCCGCTGACACGGTCGTCCGGCTTTGGGTGACGTGGGCCCGTAGCTTCGGAGAGCAGGAGACTTCTAATCGGCTTGATCCGGGTTCAAATCCGGGCGGGTCGACTACCTTGTATTTTTATAGCAACGTTTTTGGTTAAGCAAGCCCTACGCGGTGAACGGCTAGGGCATTTACCCGCCAGGATCGGCTAATAAGGTGGATCACCTACCCAGCGACTACCCCGAACGTATCAAGCAACTGCGCGGGCGGCTGGCCCTAACGCAGACCGAGCTGGCGGACGTGCTGGGCGTTTCCTTTGCAACGGTGAACCGGTGGGAAAACCGTCAGGCGCGCCCGTCGCAACTTGCGTGGGCGCAGATCGAAAGACTTGCGAAAGACGACCGGGGCGAAGAAGAGCAGCCTGAGCGGGCCGCTGACGTGCCGGCGCTACATTTCACCGCGCAACCGGAGGCCGTGCGGGCCCTTGTTGCCGGCGAACGGCTTTCGTTCGGCCATCTGGCCAATCCGACTTTCGCCACGGAGATTTCGCAGATCGACCCGCTTCCTCATCAACGGCTCGCCGTCTACGACCACATGCTGCGGCAAGAGCGACTTCGGTTCTTGCTGGCCGACGACGCCGGCGCCGGCAAAACGATTATGACCGGCCTGTACGTGCGCGAGATGCTCGCGAGGCGCTTGTTAAAACGCATTATCGTCGTCGCACCGGCTGGGTTGGTGGGCAATTGGCAGCGCGAGATGGAAAAACTGTTTCAGCTTCGCTTTACCGTGATCGCCGGAAGCGACGCGCGTGCCGGCAACCCGTTCGTTGGCGACGACAGCCACCGCGTGATTGTCAGCATCGACACGCTCCGCAGCCCGCCCATGTTCGCGCGGTTGAAAGAGGCAGATGTCATTCCCTACGATCTCGCCGTGTTCGACGAGGCCCACAAACTGTCCGCAAATCAGGAAGCCGACCTGTACGTGCGAAAGACCGGTCGCTACCACGTGGCCGAGGCGCTGGCGGGCGTGAAGGTGCGTGAAGCGGAGTGGCGGCTGCCTTGGGCCGCCCATCACCTGCTGCTGCTGACCGCCACGCCGCACATGGGGAAGGATTATCCGTACTACGCGCTCTGGCGTTTGCTCGAGCCCGAGGTGCTTTCCACCACCGAGGCGTTTGCCGATTATCCGCCCCAGCGGCGTGCCCGGCACTTCATCCGCCGCACGAAGGAAGAGATGGTCCGCCTTGACGGCAAGCCGCTCTATCCGCGGCGAGTCTCCGACACACTGGGTTACGACCTTTCGCAGGGGCCGGCCAGCGAGCAGACGCTGTACGACGAGACGACTGAATACTTGCGATACGTGTACAACAAGGCGAAGATGCTCAATCGCACGGCCGCCCGACTGGCGATGAGCGTCTTCCAGCGCCGCTTGGCCAGTTCCACACTCGCCTTGCTGCGATCCTACGAGCGGCGGATTGTGAAGATCGACGGCCTGATCGAGGAGGTCGCTTCGGGACGCATGACCGAGGAACAGCTCGTCATCATGCAGCGCCGCATGCGCGAAGAAGATGTGCTCGATGAGAAGTCGGCCGATGAAGAATCGTCGGAAGGGAATCTGGAAGAGAACGAAGTGGCCGAAGACCGCATCTTGCAGGGCGTGATCGCCACCTCCCTGGCCGATCTCCAGGCCGAGCGCGAGCAGGTTGTTCGGCTCCGCGACCTGGCCAAAAAGGTTTATGCCGACGGGATGGAATCGAAGTTCGAGCGCCTTCAGGAAGTGCTACGCGCCCCGGAATACGAACACGAAAAGCTGATCATCTTCACCGAGCATCGCGATACGCTCGATTTTCTCGTGCAGCGCTTCGAGGGAATGGGTTATACCGGCCAGGTCGCGCAAATCCACGGCGGCATGCACTACACCGAACGCGACCAGCAGGTCGAACGCTTCCGCAAGCCGGCAAACGCCGGCGGAGCACGGATCCTGGTCTGCACCGACGCCGCGGGCGAAGGGATCAACCTCCAGTTCTGCTGGATCATGATCAATTACGACATTCCCTGGAACCCTGCCCGACTGGAACAGCGGATGGGGCGCATCCACCGCTATGGCCAGAAGCACGACCCCGTTATCGTCCTGAACTTGATCGCTCCCAACACCCGCGAAGGCCGAGTGCTGAAAACGCTGCTCGACAAGCTGGAGCTCATCCGCAAGGAGTTGAAGTCCGACAAGGTGTTCGACGTAATCGGCCGCGTCTTTGCGGGCGTCTCGATCAAGCAGTATATGGAGATGGCGGTCGCCGACGGAAAGCCCGACGACGCGATCCGGCAACTCGACCACGTCCTGACCAAGGAGCAAGTTGAGGCCATCGAGGCCCGCGAACGCTCGCTGTATGGCACCGGCGGCGACGTGGCCCAAGAACTTCCGCGGCTGCGCGACGACGCCGAGCGAGAGCTGTATCGGCGGCTGTTGCCCGGCTACGTGCGGCAATATGTCGAGTCGGCGGCGCCCTTCCTCGACCTGGAGCTCGACGGCGACTCGGGTCAATGCTTCTCGCTGCGGCCCAAGAAGCGGAATGCCGCCGACCCGCTGCTCGAAACCATTGAGAGCTATCCCGAGGCCGCGCGGAACTGCCTGACGTTCATTCGCCCAAAGCCGGGTATGAACGGCATCTGGATTCATCCCGGCGAGCCGGTGTTCGAGGCGTTCCGCCAGCTCGTCCACGAGCGGCTCGGTACTGAGGCACTGCGCGGGGCGATCTTCGTCGATACGACTGCCGAGCGTCCGTACCTGTTCCACGCGGCGATTGTGTCGGTGGTCCGCGACGCCGACCCCGAACTCGAGGACCTGGCTCAGGAAGAGATGCTTGAATGCCGGTTGGTAGGCATCAAGCAATACGAAGGGGCCGACATCGTTGTGACCCCGGTCGAGCACTTGTTGTTATTACGGGCTGGCCGCGGACTGCCCGCGTCGGCGCAGCGGCTGGCCGTGATGGCGAAGGATCTGACTGACCAGGCACGGGCATACCTTGTGGAGCGTGTGGCCCGCGAGCGGGCACTGGAGCGCCGCAACGCGTTAACGGCCACGCTCGCAGACCGCGAGAGCTTCATCGAGCGCGGGTTCGATTATCAGGCGGCCGAGCTGGCGGCGGCCCGGGCGAAGCAGTCCGAAAAAGCCCGCGCGGGCAACGCGACCGCGCAGCGCGAACTGGAACGCATCAAGGAACAGCAGAAACTGCTCGCCAAGCGCAAACAGGAATCGCTCGCCGTGCTGCGCCGCGAGCCTGACCTTATTCGCCCGTGCAGGGTGGAGTTCCTCGCCCACGCCCTGGTCGTACCCTCGATCGATCCGGCCGACGAAACGGAGTTGCAGAAGAAGACCGACGAGATTGCGATGGCCCTGGCCTGGGCCTATGAGGAATCATCGGGCGCGATCGTTCAGGACGTCCATACGCCGGCTATGGCGCTGGCCGCGGGCCTCTCGGAGCATCCGGGGTTTGACCTGCTTTCCTCGCGGCCCACCGAGCGGCGGAGCATCGAAGTGAAAGGCCGCGCGGGCGTCGCTCCCGTCGAGGTCAGCGACAACGAATGGGGACGAGCGTGCAACTTGCGCGACAAGTACTGGCTGTATGTCGTCTTCGATTGTGCAACGCCCAGCCCGCGGCTAATGCGCGTGCAGGACCCCTTCGGCAGCTTGTTGGCGAAGGCAAAAGGCAGCATGCTGATATCGCCGCGGGAGATATTTGGGGCATCGGGAGAATAACTGTGCCGCGAATGCCACGAAAAACGCACCCGCTTGAACCCGGTCTGTTCGGGGGTTTGCCCCTTGAGCTCTCGCAAAACCTCCGCACGCTCAATCCGTGGTGGGAAGAGAAACCCGGGCCGCAATTGCCAACGTTTCGCCGCTGGCCGTTCGATCGCTTGGTGAAGCTGACGCAGACGGGCATCACGCCGGCCACCGTGTTGCGCGGTCCACGGCGCGTCGGCAAGACGGTGCTCTTGCGACAGGTGATCGAGCAGCTCTTGGGTCAACGAGTCGCTGCGACGCGTATTCTGTATGTTCCTTTCGACGAGTTGCCCGCCATGCGCGGCATCGCCGAACCGGTGCTCGCCATCTCGCGTTGGTTCGAGGAACAGATTCTTAAGTCGACGTTCAACGAAAGTGCGCGACGCCGCGAGCGGGCCTTTCTTTTCTTTGACGAGGTTCAAAACCTCGATGCCTGGGCGCCGCAAATCAAAAACCTGGTCGACAACCACACCGTGAGTGTGCTGGTGACCGGGAGTTCGTCGCTGCGTATCGAGGCCGGACGCGACAGCCTGGCCGGACGGATCACGACGCTCGATCTGGGCCCTCTGTTGCTGCGAGAAATCGCCGGCCTCCGCTTCGGCTACTCCGCGAATCCCTTCTGGATCGATAACGGTCTGGACGCCCTTGTCAAACCAGAGTTTTGGCGAGATGGCATTGCCCAATCCGTCAGTGAAGTTGAAATTCGGAAGAGCGCTTTCGCCGCTTTCTCCCAGCGCGGCGCCTACCCGGTCGCGCACGAGCGGGCCGAAACACCGTGGCACGAGCTGGCCGATCACCTCAATGAAACCGTCATCAAGCGGGCGATTCAGCACGACTTGCGAATGGGCGCTCGCGGCCAAAAGCGTGATGAAAAACTGCTCGAAGAAGTGTTTCGTCTGTGCTGCCGATACGCCGGCCAGTGCCCCGGGCAGAACCTGCTCGTGCCCGAGGTGCAACAGGCGCTAGGCGGCAACATTGGCTGGAACCGGATTTTGAGCTATCTCCGTTTTCTCGACGGTACCTTGCTGATTCGGCTGGTGGACCCCTTGGAATTGCGTCTCAAGCGGCGCAAGGCGCCGCCCAAGATCTGCCTTTGCGACCATGCGCTGCGCGCCGGCTGGCTGCAGGAAACCATTCCTCTCGATCCGGCAGGGCTGTTGGCCGAGCCGCACCTGACTGACCTGGCCGGACACCTGGCCGAAAGCACGCTCGGCTATTTCCTGTCTTCGGTCCCGAACCTCGACGTCGCCTATTTCCCTACGCGCGGTGCGGAGCCCGAGGTCGATTTCGTGCTTACGATCGGCACTCGTCGGATCCCGGTCGAAGTGAAGTACCGCAAGCGCATCGATCCGCACCAAGACACCGTGGGATTGCGGGCCTTTTTAGAAAAGACTGTTTATAACGCATCGTTCGGCCTGTTGGTCACGCTCGAAGACGGCGTGACGCTGACAGATCCACGAATCATTCCCATTTCACTTTCCTCTTTGTTGTGGCTGAAGTGAGCCGCTCCAGGCACCGAAAATTTATGACGCGAATGATCAAGTTTACGATCGAGCGCTTCCGGCAATTTGAGAAGCCGGTCCAGATTGCGCTGGATCCGATTACCGTGCTGATCGGCGCCAACAACAGCGGCAAAACCGCGGTGCTTCAGGCCCTGGCCTTGTTTCAATACTGCCTGGAAAAATGCCTGACTCGCAGCGAAAAAAATGGTTCCAACGGCCCGTGGTCGCTCAAGAAAACGGAGAATGTTCGGCCCGATGAGTTCGGACCGTTGCCGGTGGCCACGCCGACCGATCTTTGGCCGCAAGGCCGTGCGAAGGGAGCCATCCGCATGAGCGCCGAATTCGCAGGGGGCGAAACCATCGCCTTCGAGATCAGGCTGCAATACAACCTGTTTAATATTCGCCCAACCGTCGCCGGTGCCGCCAACCAGAGTGTTCTGTTGATTGAGAATTATCTGATCGATGCCGACGCGCTTTGCGCCGCGATTGCCGCAGAGACGGAGCGCCGCGGGACAACCGCCCTCTGGGCAACGCTCGAAAATGAGTTTCGTGCTTTCCTCGCGGACCAAATTGCCGAGCAGCGCAACGCCGTCACCGAACGCCTCGCCGCTCGGCTGCAAGATCGCGACCGGCGACAAAATCTCGCGACCGTAATGCAACAAGCGCGGGACTTTCTTGCCGACCAGTGGGGCGATGGGACCGCGTGGTGCGACGCGAAGAAAACTCTCTCCGCCTGTCGTCAGTATCTACAGCAGAAGGACATTTCGGCTCAGGCGCTTTCGCACAAGCGCATTGTCGACGCCATGCCCGCGATTCCCCCTGAGGTCGTTAAGCTGATCAAGGCCATGCAGGCTCTCGCTCGGTCGGATGGTGGAACGAAACGAAAGCATTCCAAGCATCAGGCACGCAGAAGAAGCACCTAAAAGAAGGTCGAATGAAGAAATCCAAAACTCTCACGCTGAGGATCGCCGAACGTGCAGGAATTGCCCCCGATGCCTGATACCCCGCGCCTCATCGAATTTGCCTTTCCGCTCAAGCAAGCGTCGCTGGACAGCGTGCATGAGAAGAACGTGCGGCACGGGCATATTTCGACGTTGCACATTTGGCCGGCGAGGCGGCCGCTGGCGGCGTGTCGCGCGGCGCTGATCGCGACGCTCTTGCCCGATCCGGGCACGCCGGAAAAGCGGCAGGAGCTGTGCGAGAAGATCGGCGGCAAGGTGGTCAAGCGCATCGAGCGCAAGAAGATGCCGGGCGGCCAGGTCGTCGAACGCGAGAAAGAGGAGACCGAAGGCGGCATTTTGCATTGGGGCCGTGAAACCGAAAACGCCGAGACGCTTCAGTGGTTCCGCGACGAGATCAAAAAGGCTTACGGCGGCCGCGCGCCTAAAGTGCTCGATCCGTTCGCGGGTGGCGGGGCCATCCCGCTGGAAGCGATGCGGTTGGGATGTGAGGCGACGGCCGTTGATATCAATCCGGTCGCCTGGTTCATCCTCAAATGCACGCTGGAATACCCTCAGAAGCTGGCCGGGCAAAAGCGGCCCCTGCCCGCCTTCATTCTTGAAAACAAGGAGTTCATGGAGGCGTTTCTGAAGTCGCAACGAGGGACACGGGGACGCGGCGACGCGGCGACGCGGCGAAAGAAGGACTCTCCGCGTCTCCGCGTCTCCGAGTCGCCGGGTCTCTTCCCCGACGAGACGATTCCCGAAGCCGACCTGGCGTGGCACGTGCGGGCCTGGGGGCAGTGGGTGCTGGACCGCGCTCGCCGCGAACTGGCGAAGTTCTACCCGGTCTACGCCGACTTCGAACCGTTGGACAAGAAGGTGCATGCCAAGAGCTACGAGCGGCAGCCAATGCGGCTCGTTCCCCTCAAGGACGACGGTACGCCCGACATTGACGCGCTCAACGGCGATCTCAGCGAAGAGTACCTCTCGGCGAAGGCGAACCCGCGTTGGATTGCAAAGCCCACGGTCGCGTATCTCTGGGCCCGCACGGTGATCTGCAAGAACTGCCGCGCCACAATTCCGCTACTCAAGACACGCTGGCTGTGTAAAAAGGACCGCAAGCGAGTGCTACTGACGATGGAGCCGAATTCCGATAATTCCGGCGTCGATTTCGGTGTCGAAACGACAGTTCCAGTTACCGGCGGCAACGCGGCCCAACGACGCGAACACGACAAGCGGATGGGCATCGCGACGATGTCACGCGCCGGCGCGAAGTGCCCTTGTTGCGCGACGATCACGGCGACGGACGACATTCAAACGATTGCGCAGTTGTCGGGCCTGCCCGAGGTGCTTACTTGTGCGGTGATGGACGGACCAGGCGGTCGTGAATATCGACCGATCAATGGCGACGACGCCGGAGCATGGGATATGGCGACGACGCAGTTGGAAAGCCAGGTGGCGATGGACCAGTTTGGCCCAATCGACCATCCGATCGACCCGCGACGACCATCTCCGAACTCACGCGGATTGTCGGGATTGCCGAAGTATGGAATTCGGTCGTTTGCGGACGTCTTCAACCACCGTCAGCAGCTAGGCTTGTTTGTTTTTGCTCACCTGGCAGGCGAAGCACGCCGAGCGATTGCCTCCGCCGGAGACAGCCAACTTTGGTCGGACGCGATTTCTGACATTCTGAGTCTGCCCCTGGGAAAGTTGGCCGATTACGCCAGCAAGGGCTGTACATGGAGTCTTAGCCGAGAAGGTATTGGGCATACGTTTACGCGTTTTGCCTTGCCCATGACGACTGATTACGCCGAAATAAATCTCGCGCTTGACGCCGGGGGCGGCTATGGCAGCGCCGTCGAATACGCTGCGGCAGTCCTAGAGCGAATACTTCCACAGATTCCGGAATCATCGGGGGCCCGTGTGGCGCATGGAAGCGCAACCTCTCTGGGAAGTGAACGGCCGGATGTTGTGATTACGGACCCGCCCTACTATGACTCTATTCCGTATTCGGACATCAGCGATTACTTCTATATCTGGCTACGCAGGGCGGCCGGTGACAGGCACCCGTGCGCATTTGCCACGGACTTAGTCGACCGTGGCAGTGAAATCATTCAGCATGCCGGTCGCTTGGACGGTGACAATGCTCGCGCGAAGAACGTCTATGAGCAAGGGATGGCGTTAGCGTTCGAAGAATGCCGCCGAGTGCTGTCGCCGGATGGTCGGTTAGTTATCGTTTTCGCTCACAAACAACCCGACGCGTGGGAGACGCTGGCAGCCGCACTGATTCGCGCCGGTTTTGTCGTGCATAGTAGTTGGCCGATTCAGACCGAGCGCGATACAAGATTCACATCTTTAACAGGCTCCGGCCTTGCGTCGTCCGTCTGGCTAGTTTGTAAGAAGCGTTCGGCAGCAGCTCGCCCCGGCTGGGACAACAAGGTCCTTGAAGAAATGCGCGCAAACATCCGCCAGCGTCTCAATGGCTTCTGGGACGCGGGGATTCGCGGACCCGACTTTGTGTGGGCGGCGACGGGGCCGGCGCTGGAGGCGTACAGCAAGCACCCTGTCGTGAAGATGGCGAATGAGCCCAACGCGACGCTGTCGGTAAGCGAGTTCCTTAACCATGCGCGGCGGATGGTGGTCGATTTCGTCGTGGGGCGAGTGTTGAGCCGTGACTCCGACGCCGGACACCCTCACCCCAGCCCTCTCCCGGAGGGAGATGGAGAAAGGCGCCGCCCCGGCCGTCTGCCGGAGGGAGAGGGAGTGATGGATGAGGCGGCCGCGGACCGTCTGGACGAACCGACGGCCTACTATCTGTTGCACCGCAACGACTTCAATCTCGACGAAGCCCCTATCGGCGCGTGCATCCTCTACGCCACGGCGTGCGGGCTGTCGGACCAGGAGCTGGTGCGCGATTGGGACCTGCTGGTGAAGACTGGGGCCGACGCTGCCGCCGCGGACGAAGAGAATACGGGCGTCGACAGCGATGAGGAGTCGACCGAGGATGCCGGCAGTGATGCTCAAGGGGGCGGAAGCAAGGTCAAGCTCAAGGCTTGGAACCAGCGGCGCGGCCGGTCGCTCGGCTACGAAGCCCCCGGCGGGCGGCCCGTGCCGCTGATCGACCGCATTCACCGCCTGATGCAGCTCTGGCGGGCAGGCGACGTGTACAAGGTGGATGAATACCTCGATGAGCACGGCCTCCGCCGGCACGAGTTGTTCCGCCGCGTGCTGCAATCGCTCATCGAGCTGGCCAAGGCCGGCAGTGAAGAGCGGTCGCTGTTGGAGAGTTTGAGCAATCACATTGGCGCCAAAGGGGCCAGAAAGCCCGATCCACAAAAGACGTTCATTACCGCGTCGGCCGGGCAAGAAGGCGAGGGAACGTAATGGCGAAGCGTCGCAAAAAGACCGAGCCGGCAATCGCCGTTAACGAATACGACAGACTGGTAGGCCGCATTTCTGCGTTGCTAGAGCAATCGCGGCGCGGTGTGGCGCGGGCCGTCAACAGCATCCTGACCGCCACGTATTGGGAAATCGGCCGCCGGATCGTCGAGTTCGAGCAGGGCGGCAAGACGCGCGCGGAATATGGGGAGGAGCTGCTGGAACGGTTATCGCAAGACCTGTCCGCGCGCCATGGCCGAGGGTTCTCTCGCCAAGGGCTCCAAAAGATGCGAACCTTCTATGGGGGGTGGGAGATTTGCCCGACACCGTCGGGCAAATTGGAAGCTCGCGTGAAGGTGACGGCAGGGCTGACCGGTTCCGATGAGATTTGCCCGACACTGTCGGGCAAATTGGCGATGTCGCCAGCACCGCCGCAAAAATCGCAGATTGCGCAGACACCGTTTGCGCAATTTGGGGAAGGGCTTATCCGAGCTTTCCCCCTATCGTGGTCGCACTACGTGCGCTTGATGTCGGTCGAGAAGCCGCATGCGCGGGCCTTCTACGAAAGCGAAGCGATTCGCGGCGGTTGGTCGGTCCGGCAACTCGACCGCCAAATCAGCACGCAGTTTTTTGAACGGACCGCCCACTCCAAGCAACAAGCGGCCATGCTCGCGCGCGGGCAAAAGCCAAAGCCGGAGGATGCGGTCTCGGTCGAAGACGAAATCCGCGATCCGTACCTGCTGGAATTCCTGAACCTCAAGGACGAATACAGCGAAAGCGAATTGGAAGACGCTTTGATCGAGCATTTGGAGACGTTCCTGCTTGAGCTCGGCGCCGGCTTTACGTTTGTCGCCCGACAGAAGCGGATCCGCATCGGAACGGAATGGTATCGCATCGACTTGCTGCTTTTCCACCGCCGGCTCAAGTGCCTGGTGGTGATCGACCTGAAGATCGGCAAGTTCACTCACGCCGATGCCGGGCAAATGAGCTTGTACCTGACCTATGCGGAGGAACATTTGGCGGAGCCGGGCGAGAACGAGCCGGTGGGCATCATCCTCCGCAGCAACAAGGACGACGCCGTGGTCCATTATTCAATGGGCCATATGCCGGCCAAGGTGTTCGCGTCCCGTTACCTCACGGACCTGCCGGAGCCCGAGACGCTTCGCCGGGAGATTCTGGAAACCAAGCACGCGCTCGAAACGAGAGCGGCCCGACGAGGCGGACCGAGTCGGGTCTTTGCGTTGCCGAGTCCACGCGTTTCGAACGACGAGCCGAAGCCGCCAAAGAGGAAAAACCGAAAACAATCAAAGGCCGAACGCCAAGGCGAGGAAAGAAAATGATCCAGCTTATCGAGGCTCTCAATTTCCGCTGCCTCCATCACGTGCGGCAGCCGCTGGGACCGTTTCACGTTCTGGTTGGTCCGAACGCCAGTGGCAAGAGCTCGTTTCTGGACGTGCTCACTTTCTTAAGCAGGCTGGTTGCCGAGGGACTTGAAGCCGCCATTGGCGAGCGGACGCAGAATTTTCACGATCTTGTCTGGGGGCGCGAGGGAGATCGCTTTGAGTTGGCTGTCGAGGCGAGGATCCCTGAGGAACTTTTGGCCGATGCCGACGCAAGGCGCTACGCGACCATCCGTTATGCCGTCGCCTTGGGAGGTCGTGGCCGAGCGCAGCAGCTTTGCATCCTCGACGAGCAGTTGCTGCTTTGCGCAGAACCCGCCGCAAATGCTCGAGCGGGGTCGCGGGCAACGCGTCAACCGCGATCATTGATACGCGGCAAGGTCGATCGGGACTCGCTGCCGCTCGCTATCGCGACCAAACGCACCGAATACAGGTTATTCCGTGAGCGCGCTGATGAACGAGTCTCGCGCCAAGTAGGGACGAGCCGAAACGGAATGGAACAGATGGTGAGGCGGGATTCCGATCACGCTGTATTCCGAGTTCTGAATTCAGAAGAATTCCCGGTAGGCACATGGTTTGGCGACCTTCTCGCCCGCGGTATTCACCTGATGCACCTCGACCGCCGGAAACTGCACTCGGCAAGTCGGCCTGGCTTGGGTCAAGCCCTGCGCGGAGACGGCGAAAACCTGCCCTGGGTGATAGCCGATCTCAATCGCGGCTATCGCGACCGCTATCAGACGTGGTTGCGGCACGTTCGCACGGCGCTGCCCGATGTGGATACGGTCCGGATCATTGAGCGGCCCGAAGACAAGCACCGCTACCTGATGGTTCGCTATCGCGGAGGCCTGGAAGTTCCGGCGTGGGGACTGTCGGACGCAACGCTGCAAGTGCTCGCCCTGACCATCCTCGCTTATGTACCCGCACTGAACGGAACGTGGTTGATTGAAGAGCCTGAGACGAGCCTCCATCCGCTGAATATCGAACCAATCGTGTTGTCGTTGCAATCGCTGTATGACGCGCAGGTGTTGCTTGCTACGCAGTCGCCCGCTGTGTTGGCAATCGTCGACCCAGCAGATGTGTTGGTGTTTTCCCGCGAAGAAGCGACTGGCACACACATTATCAAGGGGACCGAGCATTCGCAGTTGGCCGATTGGCAAGGCCAGCCAAACCTCAGCGTGCTCTTCGCGAGCGGCGTTCTGTCATGAGCCATGCGACCAAGAAACGCGACTTGTTGGTCCTCACTGCCGACGGCCAGATGCAGGCAGCGGTGGCCGGGATTCTATCGCGGCATCGCGCGTTGCGCCTGCGTCCCTTCACGTTCGATATCCACCGTCACCCTGACCACGACAGCGGGTGTCTTGTCGACGGCATCGAGTTCGTGAAACCCTTCACAGCAACACACCGTCACGCCCTCATCGTTTTTGATCGAGAAGGTTGCGGCCGGGAAACTCGATCTGCGCTGGAGTTGGAACAGTCCATGGAGGTCAAATTGGCGGCAGTTGGCTGGACAGACCGTGCTCGGGTGCTCGCGTTAGATCCCGAGCTGGAGATTTGGGTCTGGAGCGATTCTCCGCACGTCGACGCGGCGATTGGTGGACCGCCCAAGCCTGCACTGCGGGATTGGCTGCGCGAAGCTGGCTTCCTGCGAGCGGGCCAAGTGAAGCCTGACCGGCCCAAGGAGGCGTTGGACGCGGCGCTGCGACGAGCGCGAAAAGCTCGTTCGGCGGAGCTTTTCCGCGTCCTGGCTGAAAAAGTGAGCTTCGCACGATGTACGGATCGGGCATTTCTCAAGCTCAAAACCCTTCTACAAGACTGGTTCTCGGAGGAGTGAAAATGGCAAAGCTACCCTGGACCCCGTGGCATAAGGTGGTCGCTTTGCGCGACGACCTGAAGACCGGCGAATTGTCGCTGGCAATGTTCGCCGCCGACTTGTACGAAGTGCTGATGCAGCGCGGCAAGCAGCCGGTGTATGAAGACCCGCAGAGCTTCTTCAGCCTGACGTTTCCGACGCACAACTTGCGGAACCTCGTGCGCGACGTCTCGCAGCGGCTGGCGAATAAGAACGACAAGGCGGTCCGGCAGCTTGAATTGACGTACGGCGGCGGCAAGACGCACACGCTGATTACATTGTTCCAGCTTCACAACGATCCGGACAAGCTGCCCGATCTGCCTGCCGTGGCCGAGTTTGTGCAGGCCATCGGGCAGCAGCCCCCGAAAGCTCGCATAGCGGGACTGTGCTTCGACAAGCTGGACGTCGAGAAAGGGATGGAAGTACGCAGCCCCCAGGGAAAAAGCAAGCGGCTCAAGCATCCGTGGAGCGTGCTGGCCTTCCAGTTGGCCGGCGACGCCGGGCTGAAAGTCCTGCATGCCGAAGGCAAGGTCGAGGAGCGCGAGACCGCGCCCGCCGAGAGCACGCTCGAGGAACTCCTGGAAATTCCGGCCAAGGAGGGTCTCGGCGTGTTGATCCTCATGGACGAGGTGCTGATGTACGCCAAAGAGAAAGTGCTGCAAGATCGCGGCTGGCGGGACCGGCTTGCCAACTTTTTCCAGTATCTCACGCAGGCCGCAACAAAGGTGAAGGGCTGCTGTATCGTCGCTTCGCTGTTGGCGACCGATCCGAACAAGACCGGCGACCAGCTTGGACGGGAACTGCTCTCAGACTTCTACGATATCTTCCGCCGGGAGAAGGAAGAGGGAGTCGAGCCGGTGGTGAAGGAAGACGTTGCCGAAGTGTTGCGGCGGCGTTTTTTCAAGCCGGAGTCGATCAAGGATCACCACATCTTTCGACAGCACGTCATCGCCGCGCTGAAAGGGATTCAGGCCGTCGACGAGCAGACGGCCAGGGCGGGTTCATCGGCCGAAGACCGATACCTCAGAAGTTTCCCCTTCCATCCCGATCTGACGGAGGTGCTCTATGGCAAATGGACTTCCATGCACGGCTTTCAACGGACCCGCGGCGTGCTGCGGACGTTCGGACTGGCCCTGCGCGAAGCCGAGAAATGGGACGTCAGCCCGCTCGTCGGGCCGGCTGCGCTGCTCGGCGCGCCAGATCAGGAAGATGTGGCCGAGGCGATGCGCGAGCTGGTGACTGTTGCCGATACCGAAGAACACGAAGGACGCAAGCAGGCCTGGACGCCGATCCTACGCGGCGAATTGGACCTTGCCCGCGAGATTCAAAAGGAATCGGTCGGGCTGAAATGCCGCGAAATCGAGCAGGCCGTCGCGGCGACGTTCTTGCACTCTCAACCGATCGGCCAGAGCGCCAAGACGCGCGATCTGAACGTGCTCGTCGGGGCGACACGGCCAGACAAGATCGAGTTCGAGAAAGGTCTGCTCCGTTGGGCGCAATCGAGCCAATGGCTGGACGACCTCTATTCGGCGGTCGAGGGCGACCACCTACCGTCGACGTGGCGGCTGGGGAGCCGGCCGAACCTGAACCAGATGCACGCCGTGGCGGCAAGAAACATCGGCGACGGCCTGGTCAAGGCGCGGCTGATCGACGAAGTGCGAAGCGTCAAGAAGCTGACCGCGGGCGCGTCGGCCACGGGCGTACAGGTGCATGTGCTGCCGGTTAAGCCGAGCGACGTGAAGGACGACGGGACGTTCCGCTATGCGGTGCTGGGCCCCAGCGCGGCGTGCGATTCGGGCAAGCCGAGCGCTGAAGCGAAGCGCTATCTCGACGAAAACACCGGGCCGGACAATCCGCGCGTCTACCGAAACGCGGTGCTGCTGCTTTGCGCTTCGCGCGACGGGCTGGAGATAGCCGAGGCGAGAATCCGCGACTATTTGGCATGGCAGGTCGTTCAAGACGACCTGACCAGGCAGCAGAAAGATGGCGGAAGCCTCGACGCCGCGCGGATGAGTACGCTGGCGATGAACATCGACAAGGCCAAGGGTCGCATCCCCGAGGCGATCCGTCAGGCTTACAGCACCGTCGTCAGCGTCTCGGAGAAGAACGAGGTGCAGGCGTTCAAGATTACGGTGACCGACGATCCGCACTTCACGACGATCAAGGCCGATAAGCGTTCGCGGATCCAGGACACGGCGATCACGGCAGAGGCGCTGTTGCCCGGGGGCCCTTACGATCTGTGGAAGGAAGGCGACACGAGCCGCCGCGTGAAAGACCTGGCGGGCGCCTTCGCCCAACTGCCGCATTTGCCGAAGATGCTCAAGGCGGATGCGATCTTGGACACGCTCGTCGCCGGCTGCGAGCAGGGCACGTTCGTTCTACGGCTGACGCGGCCCGACAAGACCTTCCGCACCTGGTGGCGCTGCCGGCCCGACGAAACCTCGCTTGCGGATGCGGCGCTGGAACTGGTGTTGCCTGAGTCGGCGGAACTGGCGGAAATCGCTCCGTCGCTCGTGGCGCCTGGTAAACTACCACGGCTCTGGACGGGCGACGAGATTACCGTCCAAACGGTGCTGGACTATTTCAGCGGATCCAACGTCGTCCAAGTCGACCGTGGCGGCTATCAGGAGCCGATGACCATTCCCAAGGCCACGCAGCCTGTGGTTGAAAGAGCTTTGGCGGCTGCTGTGGAAAGCGCCTCCGTCTGGTTGCTCTCGGAACCAGCCAGCCTGCTAGGCGAACCCGTTCCTGCCGGCGTTCTTACCTCGACGGCCACACTTTCGGCACCGCCAACGACCATTGTTCCGGCCGATATTCTGCCTGAAAATCTGCCTTCAGCCTGGCAGGGTGAAGAAACAAATGCCCTGGCGATTGCCACCGCGCTATCGCACAAGGCCGGCAAGACTTTGCCGTGGAAGACGGTGCGCGACGCGATCGGTTCATCGCTCCAGGCGCGGTTCAACGAGTTGGCGGACAATTCCGCGGCCTGGCCCTGCGAGTTGCACGCGGCGAAGTCGGTGCGGATTAGGGCATCGTCGCGCAAGCACGCGGGTGGTGGCGAAGACTTCGCGGACGGCGAACCGCCATCGAAGAAGCTCGTAGCCACGGCATCGCTGGAGCCCTCCGAAATCCAAGACCTCGCGGACGCCATGCCAAAGCTCCTCGACATCAAGGCTAAATCCAACGTGCCGCTGTCGTTTACCATCCGGGTCGAGGTTGGCGATGGGCAGGACCCACCCCCGAGCGGCATTGCCGAGCAAGTGAACGATGTTCTCAAGGGCGTGAAGAACGGATTTGAGCTGCGCTTGTAGCCGCGACGGCTCATGTTCGAATCGAGCGGCACAGGAAAAGGTGTCAGTCAGGAAAAGGTGAGTCAGGAAAAGGTGTCAGAGTCAGGAAAAGGTGTCAGTCAGGAAAAGGTGTCAGTCAGGAAAAGGTCAGGAAAAGGTGTCAGGGTCAGGCAAAGGTGTCAGGAACCTTTTATAAGGTCAAGAAAAGGCATCAGGAAACTTTTATAAAAAGCTGCCTGGCACCTTTTCCTGGCCCGGGAGAAGAGCCACCGGAAGATCGTGGATCGCCTTCGCGAGCTGACTCCCCGCAAATCGGGTGAATCGCTGGAAGTCATGATCCCGCGAATCAATCGCACGACGCAAGGCTGGTTCAACTATTTCCGTCACTGCCACTGGAGCGTGTTTCGCGAATACGACGGCCTGATCCGCCGCCGTCTGCGCGCTCTGCTCCTGAAACGGCATCGGCGGAACCGCCAACACCTTCCGCGCACTCAGCGTTGGCCGAACGCCTACTTTACGGACTGTGGGTTCAAGAGCCTGAATGCGGCCCATGTACGTTTCGTCCAATCCATAGGA
>DATKRK010000249.1:0-2165 GCA_035532215.1 Pirellulales bacterium
CCACGGCAATCGCATCTAAATCCTCGCCTAGTATTGCAAGCCGCTTGAATCGGACAAGGGCCTTGCTTTGATTCCTTCGTGGAGGGCGTTTCACGTTCACGGAGGGTTGGGCGATGTCCGAGCGACTGGTTGCAGTTTTCACCTCGTTTGAAAATCTTACCGACCCGCGCGTCGAACGGAGGCGGCGGCACGAACTGTTCGACTTGGTGGTGGTGGCGCTTTGCGCCACGCTTGCCGGCTCGGATAACTGGGCGGACGTCGAACGTTTCGGCAACGAGCGGCTCGACTGGCTGCGGACGTTCTTGCGTCTGGCTGGCGGCATCCCGTCGCACGACACGTTCGGCCGCGTGTTCTCGCTGCTCGATCCAGCGCGACTCGTGGCTTGCATTCAACAGTGGCTGGACGACATCGGCCGCGAGATCGGAAAGCACATCGCCATCGACGGCAAGACGTTGCGCGGCTCGTTCGACAAGGCGGCGGGCAAGAATCCGTTGCACCTGGTGTCGGCCTGGGCCTGCGAAGCCCGGCTGACGCTGGGGCAGGTCGCCACCGACGCCAAGAGCAATGAGATCACGGCCATCCCGCTGCTCTTGGAGTTGCTGGACATCAAGGGAGCCACGGTCACGATCGACGCGATGGGCTGCCAGAAGGAGATCGCCCAGAAGATCGTCGACCGCGAAGGCGACTACCTGTTGGCGCTCAAAGACAATCATCCCAAGCTCCATCAAGCGGTTGCGGCCGAGTTCACCGCGGCGCTCGACGCCGACGTTCCTCCGGCCGGCCTGCGACGGCACGTCACCGTGGAAACCAGCCGCGGCCGCCAGGAACGCCGCGAATACTTCGCCATGCCGGCGCCGGAAAGCTTGCCCGGCTTCGCCGATTGGCCCAAGTTGGCGACGATCGTGATGGCGATCCGCACAGTGATCGTCTGCGGCCGAGAGACGGGCGAAGTCGCCTATTTTCTCACGAACCTGCCGACCAGAGTGAAAACCTTGGCCAAACGGATCCGCGGGCACTGGAGTATCGAGAACCAACTGCACTGGGTGTTGGATGTAAATTTTACAGAGGATGCCAGCCGCATTCGCAAGCAGCACGCGCCGCAGACGTCGGCCATGTTGCGAAGATTGGCAGTGTCCATCTTGTCGCAGGACACTTCCCTCAAAGAGAGTCTGCGCGGCAAACGCTACCGCGCCAGCCTCTCGACCGACGTGCTGGAACGAATCCTGCTCAGCTTTGCCGCGAAATAAGATGCGATTGCCGTGAGCCCAGAGGCCGCCTTTCTGTGAGATGAGAGCGTCAGCCGGCGCCTTGTACGGGTTCTCATCCATGCCCGCTATCCTAAACCATTGAGCACGAAAAGCCCGCAAGCGCCGAGCAACCAGCCTCAGTCGCCTCGGGGCGAAGCGTAAGGGTTGTCGTTAGGCGGCGGCGCATCCTCTGGAGCTTGTTCCTCGGCCTCGCCCTGCTTGCTCGCGCGCGGAAAGCAGCGAATCGCCGCGATCCAAAACGGGACAAGGAGCGCCAGCAGGATCGGCGCGATGAAGCCGTGGAGCCAGAAGAATCGATTCTTCGTTTCTTGATCCGCTCCCGGTGCAAACGGCCCAAGGTAACCAGTAAATGAGGCGAGAAATACGAGCGCAACCGCGGCGAACGAAACCAGGCAGAACAAAATCGCCGCGCCGGGCGCTCGCCGGAAATGACGGATCAACAGCGCCAAGCTGGCGCCCATCATGGTCGAGGCGATAATGACCATCAAATGCGCTGCCCAGCGGTGTGCGGCAACCAGCAACGGCCAGCCTGCCGCGAGCATGACGAGGCCCGAGACAATCTCGACGATCAGCAGCGCCCCGAGCAGCCAAATCGCGCCTTCGACGACCCGCCGCATCGCGGCCGGGGCGCAGATCGCCCAGATCAGGAATGCCGCGAACAACAGGCCGTTGATGACAAGAGTCGACATGGCCGCATTCGTCTCGTTAGGTTCTCGCCTTCACGCCCAGCAGCACCCCACAATGGATTAAGGTCGGCACGATTTCTTCCGCCGGCGAAAGTCCGGCCGCGGCGAGCATCCGCCGGAACTCGGCCGCGCTGTAGGCCCGGCCTTCGGTCAGCGAGAACAGCGCGGCCGAGTAGAGCGCAATCGGCAGCGGGCCGTCGTGCGCGTCGCT
>DATKRK010000250.1:0-37778 GCA_035532215.1 Pirellulales bacterium
ACTGTCGAAAACGCACTATGCCGAACACGTCGCCAAGCCGTTCTACCCGGCCTTGGAGAGCTTTATCACCGGCGGGCCGGTGGTGGCGGCGATCATCGAAGGGCTGGAAGCGATTCGCGTGGTCCGCGAGATGCTCGGCGCGACCAGCGGACTGAAGGCGGCGGCCGGCACGATCCGCGGCGATTACAGCGCCAGCCGGCAAATGAATCTGGTCCACGCCTCCGACGGTCCGGAAGCCGCCAAGCGCGAAATCGAGCTGTATTTCAAGCCCGCGGAAATCTGCGCCTACGAGCCGACGCTGACGCCCTGGATCAAGGCGTCGGACGAGAGCTGAGCCTGTCGAGGGCCTCGGTCAGCAGTCGCCGGACTTCGGCATGCCCGCGGCCGCAGAAGAACTCAAGCCGTGCGCACAACGCGCGAACCGCCTGCTCGTCCCCGGCCGCCGATAATTCGGCCAACTCGGGGCCGACAAGCGCCGCGGGCAGTGCGTCGAAGGCTACGGGCATGCACAACGGCGAAGTCAAAAGCGCCCTTCGCACGCGCGAAAACGGTTTGGTTTTCCCTTCCCGGGCGAACGCGTGCGCAAGACGCTCGTAAGCGGCGAGAAATGCCTGCTGTCGGGCGGCGTCGCTCGCGTCGAACAGCAGCGCCGCCTCATCCAACAGGGCCAGCCGCTCGGCCGCGGCGAGGCGCTCGTCTTCCAGCGTCTGTTTCAAGAGGTCCAGCAACACCGGCGAAGTCAGCTCTGGGCGAGAGCCCGCGGCCAACAACTCCACCGCACAGGCCAGGCGCCAGTGGTCCGCTGCGATGCCGGCCGGACGGCTGCGGCGAATGGATTCTGGCCAGGTTGCGGCGGTCAGCGCATCGCTCATTCCCGAAACCTGCGCTCTCAGAGCAGGCGCCGCCAGGCTGGCCAAAGTCGTCAACTCGCGGGCTTCGAAGCGGCGAATTCGCAAGCAGCGCGTGCCGCCGCCGGGCAGGGCGTACAATCCAACGGTGGAGTAACCGGCGCCGAGCCCGCCGAGCGGCTCGAGGGCCGGCGACCAATGCCGGCCGTCGCCGCTGGTCCAACATCGCAAACGTCCGCTGCCAAGCGACAGGCGCAGCCACGGTCGCACATCCGCAAAAGGGGCGGGCCCCCGGCTGTGATCGATGCTGCTACGATCGACGTCGGTTTGCGTGCGCGGATCGCCCGGCGCCGCAAAACCGAAACAAGTTTGCCCGCTGGCGTCGTCGCGGAAGAAGCCGAGCTGATACAACGGCCGTCCGGCGTCGTCGCCCAGATAGACGCCCGTTCCAGGCAGCGGGTCTTCCAACTGGAAGATCAACTCGTGCAAGCCTGGATCGGCGATGCGCGTGGCGACCCAGGACAACTCCGCCGTGTCTTCGGCCAGCAACTCGCAGCGGCCTTCGGCGAGCGTGTTCCACTCGGCGCCGGGCGGCAAATGGCTCGTCCACGTCAACTTCGCCGGCGCGGCCGCTTCTGCTGCTTCCGCAGGCGCCGTGTAAAGCGGCAGCGTTTCGCAGGGGACGAACGCCAGACCATGCAACTCGGCCGGCCCTTCGAGGAAGATCGTTTCCGGCCGCGTCGGGCAGGGCACGACGGCCAGCGGCACGTCGCCGCGACTGAGCACGAATTCGCCCGCCTGCCAGCGCAAATCAACCGTTCCCGCTCCGGCGCGGCGATACCGATCACTGTCGGTCGCCCACAAGGCTAGGCTCTGCGGGCGGGCGTCGTCGGCCCGGCGCGTCGCCCGATAAATGGCCCAGGCCGGTTGCGGCAGTTCGTGGCGCTCGAGCGTAAGCCCTTGGGCGCCGTTCCAGAGGTGCAGGCGGAATCGCGGGGCCTTGCCGAGCCGCAATCGCAACGCGGCGGCTTCGGGCCACGCCTCGCGCAATTGCGAAAGTGCGGCGAGTTTAAGCAAAGGGCCTTGAGAATCGCTCTCTACCAGTCGCTCGTGAGCGCCTTCGATTGCTTCAAGCCGCCGCTCGAGCGGCTCGAAACCGGGCCACTCGAGTTCTTGGAAAAACGCCGTTTCGACTTGGTCTGAGTCAGGGGGTGATTGGACGTCGGGAAACTGCTGCGGAGGCATCTCCGGCTCTTGCATCACCGCGCGGTCGGCGACACGGTCGGCCGCCAGCAAGGCGAAAGAGTCCGAGGGGCTGGTGATCTCTGGCAGTTCAGTCGGTTTCAATGTCGGTGTCGCATCGGCGACAACGGCTCTGGCAACAGGGTCTTGTTGGTCCTGCGGAGCTGCCAACTCGGGTTCGGCCGCCGGACGAACCACGGCATCGTCTTCGTTGGCCGCCGCGACTCGCCGGGCGGGCGGCGCATTCGGCGCTGCGGCCCACGGCCTTTGCAAGAGTACGCCGACCGTCGTCACGGCGATCACCAGCGCCGTGACCGATCCCCAACCGAACAACCGGCCGACGCCGGCCGTCCCCGCCGGACTTGCGGCGGCGTGAGCGAAGATCGCGTCAATCGACACCCGCGGAGTTCCCAACGCCGCATTGAGCGCTTGCTCCAACCGCAATTGCCCGGCCAGGGCCTCGCGCAGCTCGGGCGAATGGGGCAGCCTGCGGCGCAGCAGGGCGATTTGCTCGAACGAAAATTCGTCCGCCGGCGTTTCTTCGAGCAGGACGATCAATTGGCCGTCAGTCATGGCCGGCCCTCCCGCCGCGGCGTTCCAGGCAGAATTTCAGGGCCTGCCGGGCGCGAAACATCAGCAACTTCGCGGCGCCTTCGCTGCGCGCCAGGCGGACTCCGATTTCCGCCAGCCGCAGCTTGGCCACGTAACGCAGCTTGATCGCTTCGCGGGCGCTGGCGCCGAGCGAATCGAGGCACCCAGAGAGGCGCGAGATCATGTCATCCTGCACCTCGCAAGCGGTGCGGCTCTGCTCTTCGACCTCCAGGCACAATTCGGTCCAGGCGACTTCCTTGCGGCGTTTCGATTTGCGAGCGTGCTCGCGGAGCAAATTGCGAGCGATGCCAATCAGCCAGGGGCCGATCAGGCTCGACGAGTCGAACCGGGCCCGCGCTGCATAGCAGCGCAAGAAGACCTCTTGCGTCAGGTCTTCGGCGTCCGAAGGCTGCCCAAGCCTGGCTCGCAAATATCCATAGACGGCGCCTTGATGGCGTTCGACGATCGAAGCGAAGGCGGCGCGGTCGCCTTGTTTCGCCGCCTCAATCAGCGCGGTCTCGTCGTGCATGGCAGATGACTCTGTTCCTGGACATCTCGCCTCAACTTCCAGCGCCCCTATCGTAACCGGGCCGCGCGGCCGCTGCCATCCTGCTCCTCTTGTCGCGAAGCCGCTTGCCGACGCTCCCACTCGGGAAGTCTCGCGGCGTAATCGCGGGCTTGAGCCACGAAGTCGACGCCCGTCAGGCTCTTCCAGGCTTCGGTCAGCCGGCGGAAGACCGGCCCCGGGCCGCCGTCTCCGATGGTTTGCCCTTCGAACGTGGTCGCATGGACCAGGGCATAAGTCGTGGCGGTGCAGAAAATCTCGTCGGCCATCAGTGCGTCATAACGCCCCAGGTTCGTCTCGCGAACCGGGATGCCCAGCTCTCTCGCCAGTTCGATGGTTGTCGCCCGACTGGCGCCGAGCAAGATATTGCGAGCCTCGGGCGTGAGCAACTCTCCAGCTTTCACGAGAAAGATGTTCCAACCGGGCCCTTCGGCCAAAAAACCTTCTGGATCGAGCAACACGGGCCAGCGCCCGGCGCCCATCCGCCCGGCTTGCAGCAGCGCCATCTGGTAGTGCAGCCGGCTGCGCGTCTTGGCCTTCGGATCGATAAGGTGCGCCGGCAAGGTCTGCTGCGCGGGGATGACCAGGTGAACGCCCGACTCGTAGTTCGCCGCGAAGGCCCCCATGTGCGCGACGAGCGGCCAGCAGTTGATCGAAACGGTCGGCCGCAACGGCTCGGCAAACGCCGTGCGATACAGAGCCAGCGGCCCGCGCGAAACATCGTGCATGATCTGCCAGTCCATGTCGGGCGATTCGGTCGGCAGGTTTTTCTCGAGCGTCTCCAGCGTGATGCGTTCCATTTCGGCCCGCGACAGGCCGCAGTCGATCTCCAACAATCGCAGCGAGCGGTACAGCCGCTCGAGATGTTCGCCGAGCTTGAACGGCCGCTGGTTGTAGGTCCGCGTCATTTCAAAGGCCATATCCCCGTACATCAGCGCGGAATCGAAGATCGAAACTCGCGCCTCGGCCTCGGGCACGAACCGGCCGTTGAAGTAGACGATGCGGTTGGACATGGTTGGTTCGCTCCTGTCGAATCGCCTTGCGACGCCGCGCACGCAATGGCTCGTTGCATCTCATTCGTTGGTTAAAGAAACCATCCGTACCTTGCCGGCGAAACGCTGCCCTTGGGCGCTTTCGCCGCAAATCCAGATGGGCATGGCGCGGTCGATGAACGGGGCGAACGGCACGCTTCCGGCGGCCGTTTGCACGCCGCCAAGGTCCAGAGTCAGCGAGCGATCGCTCCCGCGGAACGACAGCCGCAGTCGCTGCCATTGGGCGAGCCGTGAAGCGTCGAGCCGGCAGTCGATGGAAAAGGTTTTCAACGAATCGCGGCTGTCGTCGACTCGCGCGACAAGCTTGTCGCCGTCGAGAGAGACCACGATCGGGTCGCAGCCCGCCCGGCCGTCGCCGATCATGAACAAGACCGCGTGCGAGCCCGCCTTGGCGCCGGCGAATTCGAACGTTAGCGACCACGAACGGTCGATCGCAAACTCGCCCGGCACGTTGAACCACTCGACTCTTTGTCCGCCGTCGATTTCCGCTTCCTGCACGAAGGCCGCCCGCGCCTGTTCCAGCCAGCGCCGCGGGCGATCGGCGATCGACGACTCGCGGGCGAGCGCGTCGATCTTGTTCTTCAACTCGCCCCCTTGCGGCTCCTTGACGCCGGCAGCGGCCCTATGGAACCATTCGATGCCGCGCACCTGGTAGCTGGTGCGGGCCTCGCCCGTCAGGGGCTCTGCCAGGGCCAGCCAGCGTTCGGCGAGGGCGCGTTTGGCAGCCGCATCGCGCGCGTTGAGCAGTTCGTCTTGGGCCAGATGTTGCAAGGCGGCATCGCTGCCCAGCCCCAGATGCGCCATGCCGATCGGCCAATTCCGCTTCCAGACACATTCGAACTCGCCCACGACGCGGTGCGCCTCGGCGTCGTCTGGCGCCTGCTGCAAGCGCTCGCGCGCCGCGGCGCCTTTTTCGTATTCGCGGTGCAGCTCAGCCAAATCCCTCACGCGGTCACGGACCTGATCGATCCGGCGGCGGTCTTTCGACGCGCGCGCCATAATCGCTGCCAACCTCCCCGCCTCATCGGCCGTCTCGTAGTCGTTGGCCAGAACCGCTTCGGCGATCAGCCGCAGCGCGTCGTCGGCCAGAGGCCCCTTGAGGCCGGGCGCTTTGACGGCGCCGTTGGCCTGGGCCAAGGCCTGCCGCTTCAGCGCAAGCGGCGAAACGTCGAATTCGCGGCAAGCCGCCAAGATCGCTGCGACCGCTTCGGAATAATCGCCGGCCGCCGCCGCCTGGCCGATCGCTTCCTGGAACATCGCATAGCGGATCGCCGGCTCGGTCGGCTCGGCGGCTTTTTCGAGCAGCGAGCGGGCCAGTGCGATTTTGCCCGAGGGATTCTTCGCCGCGGTTCGGCGGTCGCGGAATAGTTGGCGGACTTGTTTTTCCGCGTCTCGAAGCGCCTTGTCATCGGGAACGCTCAACCTCTCGACGCCAGCCGCGAAATCGTACAAGCGGCGGTCGGCAACCTCCAGCGGCGTCAGCGTGCATTTGCTGAATAGATAAACCGTCCCCGCGGCGCCGAGATAGAGCCGATCGTTGCGAGTGTTGCCGAATCCCCCGCCAAACGACAGCCGCCGGGCGTCGCCGCTGAAATCGAAAACTTCCTTGCCGTTGCAGCGGACGGTGACCCCGTACTTGTCGACCAGACACTGAATGGAATTGTCGAAATCGTCGCGGAGCACGGAGGCGGCGCGGCGCGTTTCGTTGCGCTCGTTGTTGGCTTCCAAATCGTCGAGCAGGTGCAAGCCGCTGATGCCGCCCCACCAGCCATCGAGAACGGCTTCTGTCAGGCGGCCGTCAATCACCAACCCAAATCCGAGCGAATCGGGTCCCGACAATCGCTGCACCTCGGCAGCGAGCAAATAGGCGGGCGGGACCTCGTGGGGAACCATCAACCAACCACCGCGGTTCGGCGAAACGAGATTCGTCCCTTCGCGCCGCCACTCGCCGTGGACGGCGTCGCGCTTGGCGTCGATGAGCTGGAGCAGATCGACCGGGCCAGCGAGCTTGGGCTGCGGAATTTCCGGCGCCGTGGCTTCCAGACGCGTGATGCGATACTTGGCGCCCCAGACCACCAGCGACAAGCCGGGCGGATCGGGAATGGAAAAGCTCGTGGCAAGCCGCTGCGAATCGCCGTGCCAATCGATCAGCTTCTCGCCGTTGACCGTCACTTGCACGTGGTCGGGACGGACGCGGTACTCGATTCGGTTGGGCAAGCCGTCGTGCAGCACGCCGCCGCGGTGCGTGGTCTCATTGTCATTGCACGACCGGCTATCGATCATGTCGAGGCCGGTGATCGTGCCTTCGTACGCGTCGACCGCCGCCAAGACGTGCGAGCCGCCGACGAGCAACCCCAGACCGAGCGTCCCTTGGCCTTCCAGCCGCACCGCTTCGAGCGCAACGTCGTACTCCGCCGGCGTCTCGAACGCGATGCGCAATCGCGCGCCTGCGTCGGCCGGCGTCAACAGGGCGCCGTTTTCCATTCGCCACTCGCCGGATACGGCATCGCGTGCGGGATCGATCCGCCCGAGCAAGTCGATCACGCCGGGCGCTGCTGCGCTCGAAGGCGTCGTGTCGGAGGCTGGCGCCGGGCGATCCGGCATTGCGGGCTCGGGCGAACCCGGCGCGGGCGGCGAAGCGGGATCTTCCGCTGCGGGGGTCGGCTCTTCGCCGGCGGGTTCGGGAGTCTCAATCGCGGGCGGCGGAACGGCGACCAAGGGCTTGGGAGCAGCAACCGCGGGCTTCGCCGCACGCGTTGGCGTCGCAACGTTCTCGGGTTTCGCCGCAACTTGGCCCCACTGCTTGGCCGCCGGCCCCAGCGCGAAGAAATAAACCGCTGCGCCGCCGACCAGCACGGCTGCGACGATCGCGCCTAGCACAGCCGTCCGCGGGCCCGACGATTTCGAGCGGTTGCCGACGCGCGAAGGCGTCGTAGCCACGAAGGGCGGCGGAGCGGCCTGGACTCGGTCGAGCGGGTTGTGAGGCGCTGGCGGTGTAGCGACAGGAATTGGCGGGGACGGGACGGGCGCCACGGGCGGCGGGGCGAGTCGAGCCCTGAGCGCCGCGTCGTATTTGGCCTTTTCCGCCTGGCTGAGCAGGCACAGCTTGGCCGCGGACAATTGGTTAAGCAGCTTTTGGGAAGCCGCCGAATGGCTGCCCGTCTTGTGCGTTTGCACATGGGTCATTTGCCGATCGGCGGCTTGCTCGATCACGTCCGGATCGGCTTCGAATAACCCGATGCCGAGCAGGCGGTAGTGGTTCGGGGGCTGTTCGGCCGGCGGAATGCCCAGCCACTTGTGATACGGATCGAAAGAATCTGTCATCTTGCCCTCATCTCGGTGGAAACCATGACTGAAGAAACGCGGTTCCGCCTTTTCACTCGTCACCATACCATAGAAGGTCGCGTCTACCGATAAAACGGCTGCCCTTTCAGCCATCGGGGCCCGTACTTCGGCTCGGGTTTGCCGACTTCCAATGCGCCGAGATCGGGCGCCCGGCCGGCATAGTCGTCGTTTACAGTGGGTATCACGACGCCGGCGTCAACGGCTTTGCCGGACGACTTGAGCCGAAAGTTCAAATCGACGGCGTGATAGACCGCGTGCCGTTTTGCCGGATCGGGCGGCGCGAGATGCTCGAAAATGTCGAAATCGACTTCGATCCCGTGCTGCTCCTGCTTCGTCGCCGTGCGGAAGTCGGCCAGCGTGGCGAACGTCCGCCAGTCTTCGGGCTGGGGCTCGTAGAGCCGCTGGCCTGATTTCGGCGCCAGCCACGCGTATTGCTCGTTCACGCCGCGGTTCCGGCGGAAGCCGTTGTAATCCGAGCTGAAAGCGTCGCTCGCGTTGGCCCAGGTCATGATGCCGCGGCCGGGCGTGTCGCGGCCCAAGAACAAGTTGTTGCGAAAGTGCATGTTGGACGACGGATCTCGGATCGTCTGCTCGCCGATGATCGTGTTGTGGTACACGAACAGGCCCGCCGGCTTGGCCGAGAACTTCAGCGCCACTCCGCTGGGCACATGATACAGAATGTTGCCTATGAAGTAGGCCGGCCCGCCGAACACCGGCTGCGAACTGTACCCGCCCATCGCGGCGTTGACGCCGCGGTTGTTCATCACCCGGATGTTGTGAACCCCGCCGTCGGTCTCGACGAAGTCGTCGTTCAGCACGTGCAGGTCGTTGTTGTAGATGTCGATCGATGACGCCCGCCGCTCGGGATCGTCCGGCGGCGTGCCGTAGGTCGAGATGCCGATCGCGTCGTGGAAATAGGCGATTGCGTTGTGGGCGATCACGTGCCCCGGCCCGTAGACCTTGATCGCGTAATAGCTCGTCAACAGGTGCGATCCATAAGGGCCGGCGCTCGACCACAGGGGCCCCGTCCAGCCGACGAGCCGGAAGCGGTCGTCGCGGCCGAGAAATAGATTGTCGGCAATATAGAAATCGCTGGAGCCGGCGTACTCGGTCCAGACGCCGAAACCGACGCTTTCGAAGCGGCAGTTCTTCACCGTCAGCCCGACGGCGCCAAGCACTTCTTTCTGGCCGGCGAAGATCGCCACGTCGGTATTGCGGATCGTCAGCCCGTCGAAGATGTGATAGTGCGACGCCATCACGTCGAACAGCCGGTGGTTGCCGTCGCCATCGAAGACGACCTCGCCGTCGCCGGCCGCCTTGATCGTGATCGGCTTTTCGCGGGTTCCTTTCAAGGTCAGCGACAGCGTGCCGTCAAACGGCGTCATCTGCGGGTCGACGTAGTTCAGTCGCTCCGACTTATAAAGCCCGGCGTGCAGCAGGATCGTATCGCCCGGCTTGGCGCGCCTCTCCCAGACCACGTTCCAATCGCCCAGTCCGGCGCCATAGTAGGCTTCGAGCAGACTCGTGAAGCTGGGCTCCGCGCGTGGGCCTTCATAACCGGGCGGATAGACGTGCAGCTTGCGGCCGTCTTTGGCCGGCTGCGGCTCGCTGCGGGTTTTCACTCGCACCGTATGCGAAGTTTCGCCGCGGGCGCCGTCGGGGTCGGTCAATTGAAACCGGCACTCGTATTCCGTGCCGGGCTTGAGATTGAAGATGCTGCCGGCGAAGCCGTCGGGAACCGTGTAGTCGAGATGCTCGCGGCGGCGGTAGACATTCTCCCCACCGATTCGCACCAGCGGCAGCGCCGGCCGCCAGGCCGATTCGCCCGCCGCTCGGAACTGCACGGCTACGGTCGCGTTGCGATTCGCATCCCCGCCGATCTCCCATTCGAAGCCGAGGTTCGAAAGCGTGGGATGTTCGACGACAAACTTTTTTGCCTGCGTACCGTTCTCGGCGTCGGCCCCCAGGGCGGCCAGGAAAAGATAAAAGAAAGTCCCATACGTCATGGTCGGCGTTCCTCACGCTGCAGGCGCCCCATTTCCCCCGGGCGTCGCTCAGGATACCCTCCGTTGCCCGCCCAGTGAACCCTCGGGCTTTAAGCGCGACACGAACGGCCGGCCACGGATTCAGCCGGAAAAATCAACGCGAAGCGAGGCAGTTCAAGTCTGGCGGTTTTGTGCGTGCTGACGTCAGGTCATGGTTGGCAAGTTATTTGTTTTCAATGACTTGCAACACCGAATCGGACTTCGATCGGCCGGCTAAAAATCTTTGAAAAATGATTCAAGTTCCGGCTGAAGCTGATCTTGCGGCTCGCTTGGGCGATCAGTAGACTCCCGTCGCTTTGCCTTTCTTTCTGCGGGGGTTCCCCCTGAACCGAGCGTCTCCGGCCGCCTGCGGCCAAGCGCCGACGATTCGCGAGTGCATCGGCAATTTTCTTGCATTGGGAACTTGGGCTCTTAGAATGGATTCTGAGATTCCAATTCCTGCAGCCCCAACAGCTTCGGGTGGTTGAATGAAAGCCGCGGTAATTGGAAGTTCGGTTGTTGCAGGTCTCATGATTCTGGCAGTGGTAGGCTTTGCGGACTCTCGCGAAGCTTACGCCCAGCGTCGCGCTGGCCAAGAAGCGAGTGCCGGCTCGGATCTGATTGCGTTTACGGCGATGGTTGGCGAAAGCCAGCAGCTTACGATTATCGACCCCAAAAACCGGGTGATAAGCGTGTACCACGTCGAAAGCGACGGCAAGATCGCCTTGAAGAGCGTCCGCCGGATCGAGTGGGATCTGCAAATGGTGCATTTAAATAGCGCCAAGCCTCTGCCGCTGGAGGTGCGGTCGCTGGTTCAACAATAGTCGTTCGCCGGCGCGGTCGCCAAAGCGGGCGGACGACGACAGAGTTTCCCCGTTTTTCGGGGAAACGTGCGTGGAGATCCGCATGGCTCGCAAGTTGGTTCCGCTCGACGAAGCCGCAAAACAGCTTGGCCTCAGCCCCGACGAACTGAACGAAATGCGTCAGAACGGGGAAGTCTACGGGTATCGCGACGGTGCAAGTTGGAAATTCAAACCAGAAGACATCGACAAGCTGGCCGAAGAACGCTCTGCGCGCGCTGCCGGCGTCTCGGACTCGGGCGCGTTGCCCAGCGATTCGTCGGACGACGGTGACGACATGGTTTTGTTGAGCGAAGTCGAACTAGGCGCTTCGGCCAGCACGTCGAGCACGGTGATCGGAAAGCCGGGCAAAGGCCAGTCGCCCGAAGACAGCGACATTAAGCTGGCGATCGACAGCGCCAAACGCGAGCCCGCGGCGATCGACAGCGCCAAACGCGAGCCCGCGGCGCCCGCCGCGCCGGCGCACTACGATAGCGACGTGTTGCTGGTCGACTCGTCCGAAGATTTGCCCGTACAGATTGGCGGCGGCAGCCAACTCGACTTATCGAATCCTGCGGCGCATTCCGACTCGGCCACGCATCTGCAAGTCGGACCTCCGGGCGGCGCCAAGGACTCGGGAAGCGATCTGGCGTTGAATCTGGCAGGCGATTCGGGCCCCAAGCTCGTCGATTCCGGCAGCGACCTGGCGATCAGCCTGGGCGGCGACTCGGGTAAGAATCTCGGCGGGCCGGGCAGCGATCTTACGCTGGGCAGCGCCTCGGGCGTGAACTTGGGCTCAGGCAGCGACCTGACGCTCGGCGAAGCCAAGGAAGACGACGTGTTCGCCTTGCAAGATCCCAGCGGCAGTTCGAAAGTGCGGTTGGGCGCCGAAAGCGCCAGCGTGCTCGACTCGCCCGGTTCGGGCACGGGCAGCGACATTACCATCAGCCCGGGCGATAGCGGCATTTCGCTGCTCGATCCCAGCGATAGCGGCCTCTCGCTCGAACAACCGCTGGAGCTGAGTTCGGCCGACGACGACGATTCGTCGTTCGACCTGAGCAGCGATTCGAGCGGCACGTTGGGCGACAGTTCGTCCGATTCGTCCGATTTCGATTCGGACGCCGTGATGGAACTGAAGGACGAAGACGACTTCCTGCTGACTCCCTTGGAGGAAGCGGTCGACGATGAATCGCAGGACAGCGGATCGCAGGTGATCGCGCTCGATTCGGACACCGGCGACTTCGACGAGGCCGCCCCGACGCTGCTAGGCGACGCTTCAGCCCCGGCTTCGACCGCGCTGTTGGAAGAAGACGACGTGGGCGGCGGCCTGGGCGCCTTGGGCGGCGTCGCGGCGCCGGGCCTGGCCATGGGGCCCGGCATGGTGATGGCCCCCGCGCCGGCCGAGTCGCCTTACGGCGTTCTGGCGATGACCTTCCTTTCGTTCGGCGTGTTCTTTTTGGCCCTCAGCGGCATGATGATCTTCGACGTCGTGCGCAACATTTGGAGCTTTGACAGCCCCTATGCCGTGAATAGCGTTCTGATGGATCAGATTCTCGAGCTGATTGGTTGATTCGCGGGTGGACCGCCGCGGAAGATTGCTCAAGCGATGTGACGCCGAGTCTGGCTCGGCGACGGTTCGAAAGGAGTCGAATCATGTCCGCCAAAGGTTTTGCGTTTGTCTGCGCCGCCCTGTTCGCGTTGGTTTCGGCCGCGGGCTGCCAGTTCGTGCCCAAGAGCCGCAAGGACGCCGCCGAATTGCAGAACCGCAATCTGGTCGAACAGCAGCGGGCGCTGTTGGCCGAAAACGAGAATCTTAAAACGCACCATCGCACGCTCGAAGGCCAACTCCACCAAGCCGAAGAGGAGTTGGCTGCGTTGGATGATCGCGTCGGCCTCGATCGCCGCAAGCTCTCCAATTACGAGCGCGAACGCGAAGCCGTGCAAAAGCAATTGGGCGGCCTGATGCGCGGCCGAGGCTTGCCGGTCGGCGTGAATCAACGGCTGACGCAACTCGCTCAACGCCACCAAGCCCTGGAAATCGATCGCCAGACGGGCGCCGCGAAACTGGACGCCGACGTGTTGTTCGATAGCGGCGAAGCCCGGCTGCGGACCGAGGCGCACGCGATGCTCGACGATTTCGCCGAACTCTTGCAATCGCCCGAGGCCGCCGAGTTGCGGGTGATGGTGGTCGGCCACACCGACAACCGCCGCGTCATCAAGCGCGAAACGAAGCGGCGCTATCCCGACAACTGGCGCCTGAGCACGGCCCGGGCGCTGGCCGTGACCGAGTATCTGCAAAGCAAGGGAGTCCGCGAAGAGCAACTCGGCGTGATCGGCTACGGCCGCCACCAGCCGGTGGCCTCGAACGAGACGGCTTCCGACCGGCAGCGCAATCGCCGCGTGGAGTTGTTTCTCACCGGTCCGGAGACGCCGGTCGTCGGCTGGCACGACGCGAAGACCGGCACGTACTAATGCTTTGTCAGCCGCTGATTGATGTAGGTTCAAGTGATGGGTGGCTGGGTCTGAGCCCGGCTCGATGGGAGTCAACGCGAAGCGATGGACGCCCTGACAGATTTCGACGCCGGCCGTTACGCCGCGACGTTTCGCCGCGAGGGGTATTTTATTTGTAATGACGTGCTCTCGATGGACGAGGTCGAACGCCTTCGTCGAGCCGTTGCCGAGCTGCCGAACCGCTCCGAAGTTCGGCGAAAACAGAACGTCTATGGCGTGCGAAACCTGTTGGAGTTTTGTCCGCCCGCGCGCGATTTGGCGGCGAATCCTCGCGTGCGATCGTTCGCGACTGCCGTTCTGGGCGAAAACGCCTTCGCCGTACGGGCGATCTTTTTCGACAAGGTTCAAGGCGCCAACTGGTCGCTCTTCTGGCATCAAGACAACGTGATTGCGGTCAAAGAACGCCGCGAGGTTCCTGGATTCGCCGCGTGGTCAAACAAGGCCGGCGTATGGCAGGTGCAGCCGCCGGCTGAAATCCTGGCGCGCACGGTCGCCGTGCGCGTGCATCTCGACGATTGCGGCCCAGACAACGGCCCGCTGCGCGTCCTGCCCGGTTCGCATCGGTTCGGGTGGCTCGACGAGCAACTCGACGACTGGAAACGCCGCGTCCCGGAAGTGGTCTGTACGGTGCGCTGCGGCGGCATTGTCGCCACGTGCCCTTTGACGCTTCACGCCTCCGCCGCCTCCCAGGCCGTCGGTCACCGCCGCGTTATCCACATCGAATACGCGGCCGCGGAGCTTCCTGCCGGGTTGCAATGGAACCATCGCATCCTGCCCGAATCAATCGCGGTCGAACGACGCGTTGCATCTAAGCCGTAAGCAGGGCGTTTCAACGGAACGACAACTCCAGACGAGCACCACGCTCGAAGATTTGTGTCTTGCGGCGGCGGCCCTTATAATGCCCTCTCGGCCTGACGAATGCCGCCGGTCCGCGGAAAGGGCAGAAGCCCGTCGTTGAACGCAATATTTTTTGCGAGCCTTCTTTCAGCCCGCCATGCGGACGCCGGGCGACTCAATGAAAGGAGGTCGCCATGTCGGCCGATTCGTCTGGAGCCTCGCGCTCGCTGCCCGAGAAGCCCGATCTTCGCCATTTGAAGAATCAGGCCAAAGATCTGCTTCGTGCCGGGGCCGCGGTGTCGCTGGCCGATGCGCAATTCCAACTGGCCCGCGAGTACGGGTTTGCAAGCTGGCCGAAGCTCAAGGCCCACGTCGAGTCGTTAAAGGAAATCGGCCAGCTCAAAGCGGCGATCGATGCCAATGATCTCGCGCGAGTGCAGGCCCTGATGACGCGCAATCCAGTGCTGCACCGCGCGCCCTTGGGATACAACCGCAACGGGCCGCTGACTTGGGCGGCCGAGTGCCGCGGCGTCGCCCCGACGGCTGAGCGGCTGGCGATCATACGCTGGATGCTGGAAAACGGCTCCGACGTTCACCAAGGGGGCGACGGGCCGCTGATGCGCGCCGCGCTGGCCGACGAGAGGGTTCCGGTCATGGAGCCGCTCGTCGAGCATGGCGCCGACGTGAACGCGCTTTGGAATGGAGAGTATCCGATCATTTTCGCGGCCTGTGAAACGCTGCAGCCCCGCTCGCTTGCGTGGCTGATCGCGCATGGCGCCGACATGCATGCCGAGAGCAAAGCGCACGGCACGTGCGTGGAGATGCTGTTGGGCACGTATTGGAGGAATCCCGAGGGGAAGCACGGGTGCCTCGAAGTGTTCGCGCGAGCGGGCTTTCCGTTTCCGGAAACGGCGCCGATGGCCGTCCACCGCGGGCGCGTCGACCTGCTGGCGGCGCTGGTCGATCGCGATCCGGCGGTCGTCGATCGGCGGTTCCGCACGGCCGAAATCTATCCGCCGGAGCTGGTCGAAGTCGGACTGCATGTCGCTCCGCTCGACGGCGCCACGTTGCTCCACATGGCCGTCGAGTACCAGGAAGCCAAGATCGCCCAATGGCTGATCGATCACGGCGCTGACGTGAACGCGCGCGCCGAGGTCGATGCCGACGGTTTTGGCGGACATACGCCCTTGTTCCACGCGACAGTGACCTTGTTGGTGAAACCCGACGACACGCTCGCGCGCTTGCTCTTGCGCAATGGCGCCGATCCGAATCTCCGCGCCACGTTCCGCAAGCAGCTAAGCTGGAACGGCGACGCGGAGAAAGAGCGCATGCGCGAGTATCACGACGTCACCGCGATCGGCTTTGCCCGGCAGTTTCAGGAGCCAAGCTGGGTCAACGAGGCGGCCATCGAGGCCATCCGCCAGCACGGCGGGGAATAGGCCGGGTTGGACGTGCGACGACAAACGATCCAACGCTTCGACGATTCGACCGGAGCGTTAGCGTCTGCCGCCATGCGGCCTTGCAGAGGAAGATCGCATCGCCCTCGCCGTGAGCGGCCAATCCAAACCAGATCACTCCTGGGCTAAAATCTCGGCGCCTTTTCTAGGTTTGCGGGCGGTTGCCCGGCACGGCTCGGCGAGGTCAAAGGCGTGCCCTTTCGATGGGCAGCGTGGGATAGACAGGCTATTCTAGCGGCACGATCAAAACCTCGAGTCTTCAAGAAGGAGATGGCATGGGAAAGATTCTGGTTCTGTTCGATTCCGCCAGCGGACACACCGCCCAAATGGCCGCGCTGGTCGCCGAAGGCGCGGCCTTGATTGCCGGCAGCGAGGTCCGCTTGCGCCGCGTCGACGAGGCGCGACCCGACGACGTCCATTGGTGCGACGGCCTGGCGGCGGGCAGCCCGACCAACATGGGATTGCTCTCCTGGAAAATGAAACGCTTTTGGGACGAAACGATGTTCGACCACTGGATGAAAGTCGACGGCAAGATCGCCTGTGCCTTTTCTTCCTCGGGCGGCTGGGGCGGCGGCAATGAGATGGCCTGCCAGTCGTTGCTGACCGTGCTGATGAACTTCGGCTTCCTGGTATTCGGCCTAACCGACTATGCAGGCCGGATGACGACGGCCCATTACGGCGCAGTCGCCGCTCGCGAACCGCGCGACGCCGACGTTCAAGCCGCTTGCCGCAAACTCGGTCAGCGATTGAGCGAATGGGTCGCCGCGTATGTCGACGGCCGCCGCGATCAGCATCCGCTCAACAAGCCGGACTCGCGCGTCTGGCCCTCATGAGTCCCTGGGCGAGCCAGGCTTGCGGCGAGGCCCGGCGCAGGGCCGCCCGGCGATGAGTGGTTCCAGGCCGCTTTCCGAAGGAGACGGCTGGACGGCGCCTCGCTGGTTCGATTTCGACGACCTTGCCTTCGTCCGCCGCCGCTCCTGCGGCGTCGGTCGCGTCGGACGTCAATGGTGGACGCGTTCCTCGTCTTCCAAGCCCAGCCGCTTCATCTTCTTGTAGAGCGTCGTGCGGTTGATGCCCAGTGCGTCAGCCGTGGCGTGGCGGTTCCATTGGTGGCTTTCCAGCACTTCGAGGATGATTTGCCGTTCAGGCCCTTCCAGCGCCTCTTTCAAGCTGCGGCCGCCGACCTTTTCCAGCGACAGCGGGCGCGCGGCGGACAAGCTGGCCGGCAGGTCTTCGACGCGCACCATGTCGCTCTTGCCCAGCAGCACCGCTCGCTCGATCACGTTTTGCAGTTCGCGAACGTTGCCGGGCCAGGCGTGCCGCTGCAAGGTCGCCATGGCTTCTTCCGTATAGCCGCGCACTTTCTTGCCCGAATCCTCGCAGACTTCCTCCAAAAAGTGCTGCGCCAGCATCGGAATGTCGGAAACGCGCTCGCGCAGGCTGGGCAGCTCGAGATTGATGACGTTGACGCGGTAATACAGGTCTTGCCGGAAGCGGCCTTCTTGGACGAGCCTCTCCAGGTTTTCGTTCGTGGCCAGGATCACGCGGCAATCGACGTGAAACGTCTTCGTGCCGCCCACCTGTTCGAATTCGAGTTCTTGCAGCACTCGCAACAGCTTGACCTGCATGCCGGGGCTGGCCGTGCCGATTTCGTCGAGAAAGATCGTCCCCTCGTCGGCCTGCATGAATTTGCCGACCTTGTCGTAGTTGGCCCCCGTGAACGAGCCGGCCACGTGGCCGAACAGCTCGCTCTCCAGCAGCGTTTCGGGCAACGCCCCGCAGGCCACTTCGACGAACGGCCGATCGCGGCGGCCGCTGCGGCGGTGGATCGCCCGTGCGACCAGCGACTTGCCGGTGCCGCTTTCTCCGGTGATCAGCACCGTCGCTCGCGTGTCGGCCACGCTGTCGATCATATCGAACACGCGGCGCATGCGGATGTCGTGCCCGACGATGTTCTCCATGCCGAATCGCAGGTCGAGCTGAGCCTTGAGATTGATGTTCTCCTCGATCACCTTCCGTTGGTTCAAGGCGCGCTCGATGGCGAACAGCAGTTCCTCGTCGAGCAAGGGCTTGGTCAGCAGGTCCGACGCTCCGCCGCGGATGGCCTCGATCGCCGTTTCCACCGTTCCGTAACCGGTGATCAAGATCACGGCCGTCTGGGGCCGAGTGCGGCGCACGTGCGCCAGGACGTCGAAACCGTCGTCTTCGCCGAGCCGGATATCGACCAAGGCCAAGTCATAGGACCGCTTGTCGATGGCCTCGATCGCCGCGGGAAGGATGGCCGCCGTATCGACTTGGAAGCCTTGTTCGCGAAGCCAGTCGCCCATCGACTCAAGGATTTGCCGATCGTCGTCAACAAGCAGGATCGAAGGTCGTTTCATGGGAATATTGGCAAGCCGAGCGGCATGACCGCTGGCCAAACTGGGGTCTCTAGGCAATGACTGTCGCAAGTTATCTACGTCACTTGTTGTCATTGGTCAACAAAACACAAGGGTGCCACTTTCGCGGCGCCGATCGGGCCAGCCGACGGACCTGAGTTACCGGTTGTCGCATCCCCCAATAGCGGCTAAGGTAATAAATAGAGATGCGGCAGGGGGTGAGCCGCTCGCCAATTGTGGGGATGCCGCGGCAAGTCCCACGGAGGGACGGGCGCCCTCGCCCGTCAAAACGGCGAGCCGCTCAAATCTAGAGACGCCTGCGGCAAGGGCCAGGCCGCTAGACGAGTCGAGGAAAGCTATATATGGGAACGCGATTGTTGATCGTCGACGACCACGAGGTGGTCCGCACAGGGTTGGTGAGTCTCCTGGAGGGGACCGATCTGGAAGTGGCGGGCATGGCCTCCAGTGGAGACGAGGCCTTGAAATTGGCCCAGGAACTGCGACCGGACGTGGTCTTGCTCGATATTCGCATGGCCGAGCGAGACGGGTTGTCGACTTTGGAAGAAATCCATCATACGCTGCCCGAATGCCGGGTGATCATGCTGTCGACCTACGATAATCCCACGTATATCGCCCGGGCCAACGCGCTGGGCGCCAGCGACTATCTGCTCAAAGGCTCGACTCGCGAGCAATTGGTCCGCGCCATCAACGCCGTGGCGGCCGGCGACGCGCCGTCGAGTTTCGGCGAGTTGCGTCGCGTGGCTGGGACGATGGCAGCCCGTCAAAAGCAGGAAGACGCCGAAGTTTCGCTGACGCAGCGCGAGACGCAGGTCTTGCGCCATTTAGCGTTGGGCCTGAGCAACAAGGAAATCGGCCGCTCGCTGTCGATCAGCATCGAAACCGTCAAAGAGCACGTCCAACACCTGCTGCGCAAAATCAATGCCACCGACCGCACTCAAGCCGCCGTTTGGGCGGTGCGCAAGGGATTGGTGTAAAGCCATCCTTTCGCACCTTGGCAAGCCGGAGAGCCGGCGAGCCGGAGGCGTCAGCCTCCGGGTTTCGCCGCGATTGATGCCACTGTTGTAATTGCGCGTTACTCGTGGCGCGCTTTGCATCATCCGAGCAAGTTCACGCATTTCAAACCGAGAGGTCGATGTGGCTCCCACTTCGCCGATCATGACCGCTTACGAGTTGATCGGTTTGCCTTCGGGGGAAGTTCGCTATGAATTGATCCGCGGCAAACTGCACACGATGCCCCTGTCAGGCTGGGAGCATGGCATCGTGACGGCGGAATTGTCGATGCAAGTCGCGACGTACGTCGAGAAGCATGACATCGGGGTGGTCTTCGCCGGCGGAACCGGCTTCCAACTCGAGCACTCCCCCGATACGGTGCTCGCGCCAGACCTTGCGTTCGTCGATCGGTCGCGCGTCCCGCCGACGGGAGTGCCAGAGGGATACTGGCAAGGCCCGCCCGACTTGGCCGTCGAAGTGCTCTCCCCTGACGACTCGACTACGCAGGTAAACGCAAAAACAGACGCCTGGCTTTCGCACGGCGCCGGAGAAGTCTGGCTGGTCGATCCCAAGAAACGCACGGTTTCGATTCATCGCCCGGCCGAGGCGCCGGTTGTGCTCACGGAGAACGACTCGCTCGCGAGCGGCCTTCTGCCGGGCTTTTCCTGCGGCGTGGCAGAGATCTTTCCGCCGTCAGCGGAAGCGTCTTGACCGGGCTAGACGGTCAATTCGCCCGCGGATGCGCTTTTTCGTAGGCCGCGCGCAAATGCGCCGTACTGACGTGGGTGTAGATCTGCGTCGTCACGAGACTCTTGTGCCCGAGCAGTTCTTGCACGCTGCGAATATCGGCGCCGCCGTCGAGCAAGTGCGTGGCGAAACTGTGCCGCAAGGTATGCGGCGTCGTGCGGCGATCGAGCCCGGTGATCGCCAGGTACTTTTCCAGCATCCGGCCGACGCTGCGCGTCGTCAGGCGGCGGCCGTTGCGGTTCACGAAGATCGGCGCCGACGGGCCTGGCGGTTCTTTGGGGCTGAGCCGCCGCTCGGCGAACCAGGCTTTCAGGGCTTGGGCGGCGAACGAGCCGATCGGCGAGAGCCGCTCGCGTTTGCCCTTGCCTCGCACGCGAGCGATGCCGCCGGCCAGATCGAGATCGCCCTCGTTGAGCCCCACTAATTCGCTGACGCGCAAGCCGGCCGAATACAGCACTTCCAGGATCGCCCGGTCGCGCAAGCCCGACGCTTGATCGGCCGGCGGCGCCGAGAGCAATTTGCCCAGTTCGGCCGAAGACAAAAAATGCGGCAGCGAACGGCTCTTGCGCGGATTGCGCAGCGGTTTGGCCGGATTGGCTTTGGTCCAACCCTCGCGCTGGCCGAAGCGAAAGAAGCTGCGCAGCGATGCCAGCCGCCGCGCGATCGTCGCTTTCGCATAACCGTGCTCGTGCAATCCCGAGAGATAGCCGCGCAGATCGAGCGTCGTGATCTCCTCGGGCGCCGGCGTCTGCCCATAGCGCTCTTTGAGATGCTCGGCGAGCGCCTCCAGGTCTTCGCGATAGCTCTTGATCGTGTACGTCGAGCAGTTGCGCTCGACTCGCAGGTATTGCAGGAATCGGGCGATGGCCGTTTGCATCGTCGCGCAGCTCGATCGATGCGGTTCAGAGCAACTCGTCGGAATCGGTCGGCAGCGGCAGATCGAACCGCCGCGCACGCACCGGCTCGGGCTTGGGCGCCTCCTGGCGGATTTTCTGGCTCAGCACCGCGGCGTCGTACCAGGTGAAGCTCAAATCCGGATTCGACGCATAACGCCCCAGCACGCGCAGCGTTTCCGCGCGGCTGGCGTCGTCGTACAAAAACACGTACCGCTCGGCGCCTTTGACCAGGGCCAGCACGTTGATGTCTTGGGGCACGGTCAGTATCCTCCTTCCGACGATGCCTGGCGAAGCGGCGCAGGGGATCGGCAACGATCCGTGTCGAGCGTCGTCCCCCGGCCCTTTGGTGTTATCGGACGACGGGCCAGCGCCACACCACTCGCGTTTCGCCGGCGCCGCCGCGAGCGGTGAGCATCTCGGTGATGTGCATGTGACAGCAGAAACGGATGAAATCGTCGCTGCGCTGCAAGTAGCCCTGCCAGTGCCCGTGGCGGAAGCCGCCGTAGCGGGAGTCATCGCGAAAATAGACGTAACTGGCTAGCGCCGCAGTAAAATCCGAATCGTGGCCGTTGTAGGTTTTGGTGTGCCGCAGCACCGGATCGTCCGTCGGTTGGCAGGCCGCGGGCGCCGGCGAAGGGCCGGGCGGGGAAAGTCCGCGCGGGTCGGGCCAATCGGCTGGCAAAGATGACGCGGTCGCAGGGGCCGCGCCGGGCGGCGCGGTCGTAGCGGCGCCGACGATCGGCGCCTGATGGGCCACCAACTCGCCGGGCAGCGGTTCGTTGCCGTCCAGAGGCGGCAGCGGCGAGGACTCCGGCGAACCCTCCTCGCCGACCGGCGGAGCCTGCCCATCTTCAATCGGAACGGGCGTAAGCTGCGGCAATTTCGCATATCGCGGCGTTTGCGTCTTCATTTGGGCCCGAGCCAAGGCCATTTCGGCCTCGAAGATCAAGGAACCCGGGATTTCATCTTCCTGTGGAGTGCCCCAAGGCAGCCCGTAGCCCGGCGGAATGGGATGAAAGCACGGATTCGCGGCGTACCATTCGACTTGCAGGGCAAAACGCGGCGGGTAATAGGGGGAGAAGTCGGTCACCGCCCCGACCACTACCGCGTCGACGTCGAGAATCTGGGCCAGTCGGCGAGCTTCGGCCGGACTGCTCAGCGAGAGTTCGTGGGCTTCCAGGGCCTTTTCGACGACGCCGATCGGAATCACCTCGAAGCCCGGAATGCTTTGCAGCTCGTTGAAATACGCCAAAGCGACTTGCCGCCCGTCTACGTCCGGCGCGGTGCTGAGGTTGAAGAACGGCGCCACGGCGACTTTCTGCAGTTGAGGGAACGGGTTATGGAACGTCGGCTGCCGCGAGATTTCGGGCATGAACACGCAGCCCGTCGTCAGCCACAGGCAACAGCAGGCTAAGACCAGACGTTTCATCAGTCTCGGTGGACCTTCATTTCGGTGAAAACTCACGACTCTAGCCGCACGAGCGCGCTGGCGCAAGCGGCTTGGCCTTTCGTGCCGCTGTTATCGGCAAAATCGGCCGGGTTTCTCTAGTCAAACTATTTTCGCCCCACCGTGACGGTGAAAGGAAAATTCTCGTTGGGCAGCTTGATGGCCGTCACGGTGTATTGCCAGTCGCCGGCCTCGGCGTCGGGCACGTCGATCGTGAAGGTCGAATCGCCTTCTTGCTCGAGCGTTTTTCCGCCGGGGCCTTTCACGGTCAGCTTGAGCCGAGCGCCGAGATTCTGAAAGCCCAGGGCGAATTGCAAATGGCCGGCCTGATCGGCGTGGTAGACGGTCGTGGCCGACGCCGCCCCGGCCGAGGCGCTGAACAGATTCTGCTTGGCCGGCGAAAAGCCGCCGCGAACCATCGTCCGTTGCACGCGGCTTTCCACTTCGGCGGTGACCGCGGAAAACACCAGGTACCGCAGCAGCTTCAGCTCGGTCTCGCTGTTCTGCTTCTCGTTGTGGAACGAAGTGAAGATCACCGTGCCGTCGCGATAGGGAAACTTGACGAGAAAGGCGGCCTCCTGCGTTCGGCCCTGCTGCGTTTTGTAACTGCCGCGCAGATAGGTCGTCAGCTTTTCGCCGGCGAACGCCGCCGGATACCAGCCCTCCATGTCGAACTTCAAAGGCATCTCGCCGCCGATCAATTCCCGCAAGCCGGGATCGACCACTTCGGCGTTGACGTTTTGATCGGCCGAGCCGGTTTGCGCCTGGCCGGGCCGGGCGTAGTCGACGAACGCCCGAGAGACAAGCTTGTAGTGCAGATCGGAAGCGTAAAGCGTGCCGCCGCGGCCGACGAATTGCCGCAGGCTTTCGTAGACCGGCGCCAGCGCCTTCTCGTCGGCCTCGTAGACTTCGGTATCCGGCCGGTCGCCTTGGCCGATGTGGCGGCCGAGCCAAGAGACGGGCACGCCCGAGCAAGTCAGAAAGATCACGTCGAATTCGGCGATCTTGTTCTTGTCGAGCAAGTCTTCCATGGGAAACTTTTGGTAGCGGTAGCCTTCGCCCAGCGAGTCGAGCAAGCGGCCCATGTCGTCAAACACCGGCTCCTCGGGCGTAACTCCTAAGCGCAGCCGCCGCACCGGCGCGGGCTCGGTCTGCGGCTCTTCGACGACCTGCAACTGGCCGCCCTCGGCCGGCGCTTCGCTCGATGGCGAGCGGCGATCGAGCGCGAACACGACCGCCAGCGCCGCAACCAGGCCCAGCGCCAAAGCAACGTCGACGACGATCTGCAGCGAGCCGCGGCGGGCGGACGGGGCGTTCATCGCACGTATCTCCTAAGAAAACATTCTGTGGAGGGCCGGGCGCCCTCGCCCGGCGAATGCCGGACATTCTATGGAGGGCCGGACGCCCTCGCCCGGCGAATGCCGGACGGGCGGGGGCGCCCGTCCCTCCAAGAAAACAACCTGTCCCTCCAAGAAAACAACGCATTTTCATTCGTCGGGGCGACGGCCAGTCATGGCGCCTCCTTAAGCTTTCGGTTTGCGCGGCGGAGGCGGCGGCGGTATGGCGCCGGGCCGCACGGGCCCGGCCGACGGTTTGGGGCCTGCGGCGACTTGCGGCTTAGCGGGCGGCGATGCGGCAGGCGCGATTGGCTTCGATGCCGGCGGGGCTGGCTTGCGAATCGGCGGCGGAGGCGGGGCCGGACGCACCTGGAACGTCGGCGCCGCCGAAATGGGCTCCTCGCCGTGCTTCCGCTTCCGCTCGTTGAACCGCACGAAGTTCCCGCCCAGCTTGATGACGTCGCCGTCCTTCAGCACGGCCGGTTGGAGCAGCGGTTGATTGTTCAGCCGCGTGCCGAGCTTGGTGTGATTGTCTTCGACGAGATAGGCGCCGTTGGCTTGGCGCGTGATCTTCACGTGCTCGCTTTCCAACTCGCGATTCATTGGCCCTAGAAACGGCAACGGCAGATGGTCGCCGCGGCCCAGCATCGTCACTTGGCGGCTGAGGATCAATTGCCGGCCGGCCCGGTAGCCGTCGAGCACGGTCAGCCAGGCCTGTTTGAGCACGACCTGCACCAGGCCGATCATGGCGCCGATGGAAACGCCCAGAATGACGAACGCCGCGGCCCGGCTCGACATGCCGGCGCCGTGCGAGACGCCCAGTTGGATCGGCGCGAAGAGTGCTCCGCCGAGGAGTCCGCCGAGCGCGCCGCCGATCAGCCCGTTGCGCAGCTTGTTGGCCGAACGCTCGTAGAGCCCTTCGACCGAGCCGATCGTCAGGCCCATCACCATCCAGCCCAAGGCTCGCGGCAGTCCTAGACCGAACAGCACGTCGCCCAGAAAGGCGCCGAGCGCTCCGCCAAAGCCGCCGCCGACAAAACCAGGCAAGCCCCGCGAGAGGATCTGTTTCCAGCGGCCGTTGGCGGCGGCTGCGACGGCGCCGAGCCCGAATCCGATCGCACAGCCCACCAGCCCGCCGCTGGCCGCAACCTGCAGACGGTCGGCTGCGGCGCCCGAGCGAAAGAACAGCAGTTCGGCCAACAGCCAGCCGACTAGCGCGGCCCAACCGCCTGAAAGCGCCCCGTAATAGACCAGCCGGACGAGAGACATCGATTCTGCTACCTCTTCGCCTCGGCAGCGGACGCTAGTCGTTTCCGGCCCGCGAATCGCGAAGCAGGGCCTCGGTCTCCAACTTCAGCAGTTGCCGCCGCAAGCGTCCTTGCACTCGCTCCAGCGAACGCACCACGGCCAGATACTCGGGCGACTGCCGATCGAAATCGGCATCGCGAAATCGCTCGACGGCCGTCGCCATCCGGCGCCGGGCCAGTGCCGCGTCGCCTTGCGCCAAGTCGGCCAGGACCCACCAGTAATGATACTGGAGTTTGCGCGGCGATTCCAAAGCCGCCTGCCGAAAAGCTTGCGCCGCCGCGGCGTAATCGCCGCGCCAGAAGCGATTCATCCCGACTCCGTAGAACCAGCGGCCATTGGCTTCCGACGGCTCGACCACCTTCAGCTCGGCGCTTTTCGGGCTGATAGCGAGCGGAACAAAATCGGCGGCGGGCGGATTCTCGGCCGAACCGTCGGCCGCGGCCGCTTTCACCCAGGCCGGTTCGGCGCGCATCAAGCGGCCGCAAAGCGCTTCGATTTCGACGTCCTGGCCTTCCTTGGCGATGCGGCCGCGCAGCATCAAGTTGAGTTTGCTCGGATCGTTCGCGTCGGCCGCGTAATACCCGTCCGCAATCATGCAGCCGCCCAAGCGGGGTTCCGTTTCCACAGCCAGTCGCAGTTCGGCCATCAGTTCGGAGAACGGATACTCGCGGTCTTGCTCGGCGTCAACGCGATAGCCGCCCTGGGGCGACCAGGCGCGAATCAGCCCGTCCAGTTCCTCGCGTTGCGTTGCGGCGCGGCCGCGGTCGAGCACGCGGCGAAAGAGGTATTTGTCCGGCGCCGCGGCGTCGGGCGAGTTTTCCAGCTCGACGAACAGCCAGGCGCCGTGCAGCTTTACGTTATCGCGCATCGCGCGTGCGATCTCGCGATCGATCACGTTGATGTCGAAGCCTGCGGGCTGCGCGGCGAGCAAAGGGGATGGAAAACACGCCGCCAGGCAGGCCCACGCAATCAGCCATGCCCGCGTCGATCGCCGCGGTATTCGCCGCAAAGTCATCCGCTGCTGTCCTTTCATCCTCTGGCGAGCCCCCGGAATGCTCCGTTTCAGAGTATTTGGACCGCGCAGCAAATGCAACTAGATACGGCCGAATTTGCGCGCCGTTTGGGGCTCGGACGCCCGACGGCGGTCGAGAATTCGCCGCCGGCGCCGGGGGCCAGGCTCGGCCACGACCAGGGCGCCTTGCCGGAAGCGGCGGCGTTCATGGGGCGCGGATTTCGGCGAGCCACTCCCCGCGGCGCCGCCGTTACAATCCGCACGATCCGCATCGCTTAAGTCATGTTGTAGAACTCGTCGCTCGAGACGAGCGCGATTTCCAGTTGCTGCGGCGTGATGCCGGCCTGCAATTGCGCCAGCCAGAAGGCGGCGCCGGCGGCGTCGGCCGGCCGGTGCAGATATTGCTCGTAAGAAGCCTCGACCACGTCCGTCAGGTACTCGGTCGAGGTCAAGAACGTCTCGACGATCGGTGCGCGAGGCACATTGGCGTTCAGCAGCGTTATCCAGACATCCGCTTCGCTGAGGCTGGGCGTCCGGTTCAACAGATTGCTGTACAGGCTATAGACGAACCCGGCGTTCCCGCCGGTGCGCAGGAAGTATTCGTCCGACGAGAGCAGCACGAGCTGGATCTGGTAGGAAGTGAAGCCGGCGTTCATCAGGTTGAGGAACGTAGCTAGTCCGACCGGGTCGGCGGCGCGGCCGAGGTACGACTCATAGAAGCCATTGATCAGATTGGTTCGCGCTTCGGTCGAGTTGACGAACGCAGAGGCGACCGACACGCGGCTGGCGCCGCCGGCCAGCACGTCCACCCAGTACATGATCTGGGAACTGCTGGTCGAGCCCGCCGGCCGATCGAGCGTGTCGACATAGAGGTTGCTCACATAGTTATAGTCTTTGCTGACGAGCGTGACGGTCGCGGGCAGCAAGCTCGAACTGACGCCGTCGTTGGCCACGAAGGTAAAGCTGTCGCTGCCGTCGAAACCGGCGTTGGGCGTGTAGATGAACGAGCCGTTGGCGTTCAGCACGAGGACGCCGTGCGACGGACCGCTGACCAACACGGCGGTAAACGTAGCCCCGCTGGCGCCGGTGGTTCCCTGCAGCACGCCGGGCGCCGCGACGTTCAACGCCGAGCCGGACGTAAAAATGTAGCTGTGGTTCGCCGCGATCGGCCGCAATTGCGGCAACGGGTCTGCCCACAGCTCGTTGCCAACCGTGCCATTATTGGCCGCCATGAACAAGAAACCGTCGGCGGTCGTCAAGTTCTGCGGATTCGAACTCGGCAAGCCGGGGTAGATGTCGGTGACCAACACGGTGCCGGCGGCCGTGCCGTCGCTTTGCCACAGTTCCACGCCGTGAACCCCGTCGTTGGCCGTGAAAAACAGCGTGCCGTTGCCGTTGATCAGGTTGGCGGGGCTCGAACTCGGCGAGCCGGGGTAGATGTCGAGCACGAGCACGGTGCCGGCGGTCGTGCCGTCGCTCTTCCACAACTCTTGGCCGTGAATGCCGTCGTCGGCGGCGAAAAACAAGATGCCGTCGACGTTCGTCAATGAGCCCGGGTTCGAACTGGCGCCGGGCGAAGTCGTGTTGATGTCTTTGACCATCACCGTGCCGGCCGCAGTCCCGTCGCTCTTCCAAAGCTGCGTACCGTGTACGCCGTCGTTGGCGGAAAAGAACACGATGCCGCCGACGTTGGTCAAGTTCGCCGGATTCGAGCTGCTCGCGCCGGCGAAAATGTCCGAGACCATGACGGTGCCCGTGACCGTGCCGTTGCTCTTCCACAGCTCCGTGCCGTGAACCCCGTCGTTGGCCGTGAAAAACAGCTCGCCGCCCGCGTTGATCAAGCTCTGCGGGTTGGCGGTGCCGGCGCCCTGGTAGATGTTGATCAGCAGGTGCGTGCTGGCCAGCGTGCCGGTGGTGATGTACGGTTCGCGGCCGGTCGTGCCCGCGTTGGCCGTGAAGAACACCGTCCCGTTGACGTTGGTGATGCTGGCCGGAAGAGCGGCGCCGCCCGAGGTCGGCTGCAGATTGCTGATCATGATGGTGCCGCCGGCCGTGCCGTCGCTTTTCCAGACCTGCAGGCCATCCGTACCGTCGTCGGCAGTGAAGTACAGCGTGCCGTTGACGTCGGTCAAATCGGTCGCGTTGAAACCGCCGCCGGCTTCGTTGATGTCGGTGACCATCGTCGTGCCGATGGTCGTCCCGTCGCTCTTCCACAATTGCACGCCGTGCGTGCCGTCGTTGGCGGTGAAGTAGACATAGCTGCCCGACGTCGTCAGATCGGTTGGATTGGAGTCATTGGCGACGGTGGTCACGCCCTGCACGTGCGTGCCGGGGTTGATGTCTTTGACCAGCACCGCGGCCGTGCCGTCGCTGCGCCAGAGTTCGTTGCCGTGCTGGGTCGTTGGGTCGGGCCCGTCGTTGGCCGCGAACAGCACGTTCCCGTTCAAGGAGGCCATATACGACGGGTTCGAGCTGGGCGTCCCGGTCCAGATATCCTGGACTAGCGTTGCGGCCAGCATGCATCGGCTTTCGAGTTCCTGGAAGCCCGCACTCGTCGAGCCGAATCCCAGCGGCCGTTGGCGGCGAGGTTGGCGTCGCGCAGCTCGTTTCGCACTTTTGCTGGGGCGCAACGGACCGAACGGAAGATTCAGCGGCATGGTCGCGGTTCCTGCTTCTCAGGCCTTGGCAAGTAAGCCTCCCGCAAGCGGCGCGCCAAAAGGCGACGGCGGACGCACCGGGTCCGTGCGTACCGTCGCCCAAAAACGGCCGCGGGAAAGCCGTATCGCCTTGAGCAATCGCAACCGTTTGGGTGGACGTTGCGACTGTAGGTAGGGTACGTTTTTTCCTATCGACCGCCGCACGAACGGAACATCAGTATTTCACCTCAGCCTTTGCCCCAAGAGGATAGCCGCCTCAAGCCATAAAGGCGTCAAGAGATGCGCTTTCGCGCGGCGAGATTGAAGGGCCCGGAGACCAGGCGCCCTCGCCCGGAAACCAGCCGTGAAGGGCGTGGCGGAGTCACCTGCGTTTCGTCTTTTTTGCGCGGCGCCGCCTATTCGCCTTGCACAATCATCGACGATGCCGGGCGGGGGCGCCCGGCTCTCCACAACCCAATGCCGGGCGGGGGCGCCCGGCCCTCCCCGAAGCAAGGAGACGAAGTCAGGCCCCTAGGGCGTCTTTCAGCCGGTCGAAATCGGCGGCGCGCGATTGAAACTCGGCTTTGAACTCGTCGAGCGTCTGCCGCAATTCGGCCAACTCGTTGCGCAAATCGGCGATCTCGCGCCGCAAAGTTTCCGCCTCGTTCGCCGCATGCCCGGACGGCGGGGCCGCGGGCGGCGCCGCCGCGCGAACGGGCGGGGCGCTCGTGGCGCCGGCGGGCTCGGCCGGTTGAACTGCCGCGCCTGAGAACTCGGCACGCTGCTTTTCCAGCTCGCGCGGCTCGTAAAGGGCGTGCGTGACGACTGCCCCGCGGCCCGCGGGAGTCAGCGGGATGACCAACCCCTTCGCCTTGAGCGAATCGAGCACCGGCCGCAACGCGGACAGATCGGCGATCGGTTCCATCCGCGCTGCCCGGCCGCGCAGCTCGCCTTCGGTCTGCGTGCCGCGCAACAACAGTTCGGCCATCACCGCCAACTCGACCTTGTCGACCCCCAGCCAATCGTACAGATAATGGCGATACTTCGAAACGCGTCCGGCGCCTTGCAAGACGGCCACGGCGCCCAGCTCTCGCAGCCGATCGAGCGATTCCTCGACGTCGTCCGGCTCCAACTGCATCAGCGGATAGCGATTGTTCTTCTGATTGGCGCCGGCGCAGAGGGCGTTGATCGACATCGGGTAGGCGTCGGGCGTGGTCTTGGCCTTTTCGGCCAGCACGCCGAGCACGCGGCGGTCGCGGGACGAAATCGGCTGCCAGCGCGGCTGGGGTTTGGCGGGGTTCGCGTCAGTGGACATAGACATTCAAGGACTCTGGAGTGGGTGTTCCGGAATGCTCTCGCCTTCAGGGGCCTGAAGTTCCACGGTCATGGAAAATATTTTAAGGGATGGCCTGAGCATGGTCAGCCCGGTGCGTGCAGAAATTTGCCAAGCAAGATTCGGCGGGATTGTAGCTGAAATGCGGCGCGGCCGGACAGAGACCTTCGCGCCCGAGGTCCGCGACGCCTTGAAAAAAGCCCTCGAATAGCCACGCAGCACGATGCGACCGATTTTTTTCACGCGGCCGGGGCGCGTCGCGCATTGCGAGCTAGGTTTTCTCACTGCGGCCGGGTCAGGCCGCGGACCCCATTCCCGACTTGCAAGGGCGCCCGATATGTACCAGGCCAGCGACGTAATGACGACCGACGTGACCACGATTGGCCCCGAGGCGACCGTGGAAGAAGCGATCCGCGTGCTGCTGGAAAACCAGATCAGCGGACTGCCGGTGATCGATCCGCGCGGCATGCTCGTGGGCATGATTAGCGAGTTTCAGTTGTTGGAAACCGTGTTCGACCCGCAAATTCGCGACGAGTCGGTGCGAGGGTTCATGACCAAGGACGTGATCGCGGTCGACGAAGGCGCGCTCTTGGCCGACGTGGCGAGCTTGTTCATCATGCACCGCATTCGCCGCGTGCCCGTGCTGCGCGACGGTCAGCTCATCGGTCTGATCACGCGCCGCGACCTGCTCCGCTACGTGGCCAAAGCCGGCGACCAGATCGACACCTTCCTGAACGAAGTGCGCCGCTACGCGACCGAACGCTCGAAGGAAGCCACGCTCTCGGTCGGCTGAGCCGTCTCATTTTGAGTCGGGCTTGTATCTGTTTGATGGCGCAAACGACGCCTTCGGCGCTCCCTACAGCGCCGCCGACCGGCGGCAAATAAGCCGGAGTGAGAACGTCACTTCGCCGGTTTTTACCGTCCGCGCGACGCGCTGCACGGCAATATCGCAGCGCTGTTGCGACTCCTCTCTTCCTCGCGGTATGATTGTTGCTTGGTGGGTGGCGGCAATCGTATCTGGCGACCTTCGGTCGCGGTTGAATCGAAAGGGGAAGTGCGATGCGGAAAGTGCGTCTTAGCGCCGTTGCGTTGGTTCTGACCGCCGTATGGCCTGCGGCCGATCTCCGGGCGGAAAGCGATCTGACGGCCAGCAAATTGGCGACCGCCGTCGAGCGGTTGTTCGAACTCGGTTCCGAGCCTTCGCCGAAGTCGCTGCACGCCGTGCAAGATTATTACCGAAAGTTGCCCGAGGCGGTTCGCAATGATTCGTTATTGCGATACGCGTATGCCGTGGTGTTGATTCGTCAAAAACGGCTGTTCGACGCTCGGCCGCTGCTCGAGCAGGCGGGGGAATCGCGGCCGCACGATTTGGAACTCTGGCAAGCCAAGGTCTGGCTGCATTTGACCTTGGGCGATCGGACCAAGGCGCTGGCCGAGCTCGGCCAGTTCGAGCGATCGATGCTCGAGAGCGACTCGTCCGAAAAAGGCGACGCGCCGAAAGCGGCGGCGGAATTCTGCGGCAAGATATTCGCCTTCTTGGCCGGCCCCTGGCACTCGCGGTTGCACGCGGCCGATTTGGAAAAGTTGCGCGACAAACTGCGGGGCGCCTTCGAGACGGAAGATCAGGCGGCTTTCGACGAGGCCGAGCGCGAGGTGTTGGCAAAATTCGACGAGTTGCGCGGAAAGCACACGTCGCTCAGCCAGCAAGCTCACGACGAGGCGCGAAAGCAATTCGCGCAGGCCCGCGCGGACTTGTTGAAAAGCCAAACCGGCCTCGACGAAAAAAAGCAGGACTTAACCGACAAAGACGCCAAACGCTCGGCAGATGCGAAAGCAAAATTGGCCGTCCTCGACGGCAAGCTCAAGAAGTTGGAACAGCAATACGAGGCCATCGCCGCGCAAATGGTTCCCTTGGAACTCCAGCGCGAAGCGCTGACGGCTCAACTGGCCGCCATCGCCGTTGGAGATGCCGCCCTCATCGCGGACCCCCAGCTCAGAAACGACCTCCGTATTAACCTAGATTGGGGCCTGCCCGGCCAGCGCGCCTACAACATGATCGAGCGGATGCTGGCGCCGATTGTCGCCCAGTTGACCGTGCTGGCCGGCAAGGCGGCGGAGGTTGTCGACGGCGTCGCCGAGTTGGAGGCGGAGCGTCAGATGCTCGTCTTCGGCCGCGTGCAGGACGCCGGAAAGATTGCCGTAAAAAAGAGGAAGCTTGAAAAAGAACAGATCCAGTTCGACCGCAACAGCAAGCGGCTGAAAGCGCCGAAGGGCGCAAATACGGCTCAATCGCGAGCGGCCGCCGCCAAGCTAACCCTATTGAACACCTATCTCGATTTTCCATTCGAGCGTGAAAAGGAGCGAATCCTGAGCATTTCGGCGGCCGAGTAGCGTCTTTAGATGGGAAACTGGCTTTTTCCGGGGGAGTTCCATGTTCATCCAGCGTTGGGCCGTAAGGCATCCAAGGATTGCTCCGCGGCGCGGAGGCAAGTCGTTGAGAACTCAGAGCGTGGCGGCGGTCCTCGCCGCCGGCGCTATCGTTGCGTCGGCGGTCCTCGCCGGGGTCGCCGCAGCGGCAGCCCCGCACGCCGAACAACAAGCTGCGGAGTTGGTGCGCCAAGGATTAAAAGCGGAAGTCGACGGCAACCTGCCGGAACGCAAGCGGGCGTTGTCGCAAGCCGTGGAACTCGCCCCCGACTACGCCCCTGCGCGGTGGAACCAGGGCTTCGTCCAGCGCGACGGCAAGTGGGCGAATTTCGCCGAATCGCACATTCCGCCGGGCGACGCCGCAGCCTTGGAAGAATACCGACGATTGCGCGGCACCTACGCCGACCGGGCCGACGCCCAGTTGGAACTGGCCGATTGGTGTCACCGCCGCGGACTGAAGGACCAGGAGCGTGCGCACCTGTCTCGCTCGCTCGAATTGAATCCCAATCAACCCGCGTTGCGTTCGCGTTTGGGCATGGTCTTCGTCGAAGGCAATTGGCTCTCGCAGCAGGAAGCCCGCGAGGCGCGCGAGCGCGGCAGGCAGGCGCTTGCCGACTTGCGGCATTGGGCGCCCAGGTGCGAGAAGCTGCGATCCGCGGCCGCTCGTCTGACAGGCCGCCAGCGCGAAGCGGCGTTGGAACAGATCCGTTCGCTCCGCGATCCCGCCGCGATTACGGCCTTGGAAACGATCGTGGCGCCCGCCAATGACGACGCCGGCCTGGCGGTCGTCGAGGCGCTGGCCGAAATGCAGCGGCCCGAGGCCGACATTGCGCTGGCGCGTCTCGCGTCGTTCAGCAGTTCGGAAGAAGTCGCCGACGCCGCGAAGGCCAAGCTGAAAAAGCGGCCGCTGTATAACTTCGTTCCTTCCATGCTCGGCTCGCTGGTGGCGCCGGGCGGCGAACAGACCACGATCGTCTACAGCCGTAATGGCCGGTTGCTGTTCCGCCAGACATTCATGCACGAGGGAGTCGATCGCAAGCATCTGGCCGTGTTCGACAACGCATACCAATTTATCAGATTCGGCCGACTGGCACGTAGCGAAGCCATCCGCCCGCGCGGCGACGAACTACTTGCTGCCAGCGAACTGGGGTCAGCCGCCGTCGCAGGACGATCGAGACTGATGGAGGCGCAGAACCGGCAATTCGAACGCACCAACGAGCGAATCTGCAAAACCCTGAACGACGTGACCGGCCGGAAGCTGAGCGCCAATCCTCGCGAGTGGTGGAAATGGTGGAACGATTTTACGGAAACCCTGGTGAAAGGGAAAAAGCAACTCGAGATGGTTTACGCGGGAGAGGAACTGCCGATTCTGAGCATGCCGACTCTGAGCGTGCCGCCGATTCATTGCAACTGCCTCGTCGCCGGCACGCCCATCTGGACCGACCGCGGCGCCGTGGCCGTCGATAAAATGCAAGTCGGCGATCGGGTGCTGGCGCAAGATCCCGATACCGGCGAGCTGGCCTATAAGCTCGTGCTGCGGACCACCGTTCGCGAGCACAGCGGGACGATCACGATCGGCTTGCCCGGCGGCGGGCAAATCATCGCCAGCGGCGGGCATCCATTTTGGGTCGCCCGAAACGGTTGGGTCAACGCCCGGCACTTGAAAGCCGGCATGCTGCTGCACGGCGTGGATGGAGCGACCGAGATCGAGTCGGTCGAGATTGACGACCAGGCGAACGTAACCGTTTTCAACCTGGTCGTCGAAGACTTCCACGATTACTTTGCCGGCGAGGGGCATCTGTTGCTGCACGACATCACGCCTCGCGGGCCCGTACGCGGGCCGCTGCCAGGGCTGGAAGACGTTCCGCAGGCCCAGCTCAAGGGTCGCACGGCGAAAACCGCCCGCGGCCAGGACGACTAGTGCCTCTTCAAAGCCATTTTAACAGTCGGGTGGCTGGCGGCTGAGCCTAGCCCGGATTATTCATCAGCCCACACCAACCCGAAGCGCAAGCGAGGCGGAGCAAAGCACTTACCTCGCTGGCGCTTCGGGTTTGCATGGAGCGATTTGTCAAGTAATAGCTGGGCTGATGAATAATCCGGGCTTGGCGAAGCTCCAGGCCACTGGGGCATCGCTTCGCTCTGCCGCCAGCCACGCTCGCCCATCAACTCAGACTTGAGGCGGCTCTAGAACAGCGAAATCCGCCGTTCGATAATCGGCTTCCAGAGCGAGCCGATGCTGGCGAGCAAGTCGCCGACGACCGTTTCGATCTGCGGCCGCGCGGCGGCCAACGATGCCGAGCCCTCCATGCCGACTTTCACATCGACGATTCGCGGCCGATTGACCGGAGAGCCGATCGCGCTGACCAGGCAGCATTCGGCCGCGGCGACGCCCGGCACGTGTTCGACCAGCGCCTCGGCGATGAGCATCGCGGCCACATTATAAAGCTTACCCACGTGGGTGACGGGGTTCTTGCCGGCGGTCGCTTCCATGGTCATCGGGCGGCCAGGCGTGATCAGTCCGTTGGCTCGATTGCCGCGGCCGACCTCGCCGTCGTCGCCCGCTTCGGCCGAGGTGCCGGTGACGGTGAGAAACACGTTGCCGCTTTCCGGGTCATCGGCCGCATTGAGCGAAATCTCGACCGGCGAGGCGAGCATCGGCTCGGCGATGCCGCGGATGGCATCGATCAGCAACGACTTCTTAGCGAGGTAATCTTCGCGGTCCGACACGAACCGGTCGACGAATGCGCAGGCGACCGTCAACTCGACGCGGTCGCCCGTGCGAACGCCCATCAACTTGATGTCCTCGCCCGTCTCGGGATGCTGCGTTTTGAAATCCGGATCGTTGAGCCGCCGCTCGACCTCGTAGACGGTCCGTTCGAGCTTGCTCAGCGGCGCATAACCGACTCCGCACGACGTATCGTTGGCCAGCCACAGTCCCGTTTCGCGCTGCCGCAAATAAAGCTGCACCAAATCCGACGAGCCGGGCCGCGTCTGCACGTGGAGCCGGACGTGCTGCTCTGGATCGAGGGCGTGAAATCGGCGCCGCAGCCAATCGAGACAACTCGCACGGGCCAGTTCCTCGATGGGAACGACCGCCGAGTCGAACTCCGCCGTCGCCCTGCCCGACATGTAGATATCCAGCGGCGCCAGCACCTCGCCCCCGCCGAACGCCGCCCGGGCAGAGCCGCCGCAGAGCAGCGCCTTGTCGACATTGTGGTGCAAGATCAGGCCGAAACGATCCAAGTAGTATCTGGACAGGGCCAGGCTGAATTCCTCGGCCAGCGAATCGCAGATCGTATCGGGATGGCCGAGTCCCTTGCGTTCGACAATCTCGACGCCCTGTGCGTCGGACATGCCGCGGCCGATGGGGGAGAGAAGCACGTTTTGCATCTGCAATTTCAACCGCCTGCCAAAGTGAATTGATTCCAGCGCTGGTCGGGGCGCCGGATACGTCAAGATCTCATGACGATCCAAGCATTTTCGCCGCAAATCCGCACGGTTCGCCGCACACTGCGCGCTGAACCGCACGTCCATCATACCGCGTCCAATCGCCTGACGTTGCGAAAGCCGTGCCGGAATGCCGGCGCCGCGGCGTCCGCGCGGCGAACGAGCGCAGCGTCAACGGCTGGCACAAGACCTGCTCGAAGTCGCCCTTACTAACCCGAAGCGTCAACCATACAAGGAGCACTGCGATGAAGACGGATACGCAACTGCGCCGCGACGTGTTGGACGAGCTGCAATGGGAGCCCTGCGTCGACGCCAATCAGATCGGAGTGACGGCCAAAGAGGGCGTGATCATGCTTACCGGGATGGTAAAGACCTTCGGCGAAAAGCTCGCCGCCGAGCGCGTGGCCAAACGCGTATACGGCGTCCGCGCGGTCGCCAACGACATTCAAGTCCACGTGCCCGGCGCCTTCGAGCGAACCGACCAGGAGGTCGCACAAGCGGCGCTGCACACGCTCAAGTGGGATGCGTTCGTGCCCGACGATCGGATTACCGTCACGGTCCGCGACGGGCGGATCATCCTGGAGGGGACGGTCGCTTCGCAATACGATAAAGAAGCGGCCGCCTGCGCCATCCGCAACCTGGTGGGCGTGAAGGAAGTCGTCAATTCGATCGTGGTCGAGACGGAGGCCAGCCTCGGCGAAATCAAGGAGCTGATCGAGTCGGCCTTCCTGCGGAGCGCCGAACTCGACGCCCGGCGGATCGCCGTCGAAGTCCACGGCGGCAAGGTCGTGTTGCGCGGCCACGTGAGTTCCTGCGCCGAAGAGGAGAAGGCGGCCTGGGCCGCCTGGGCGGCGCCCGGCGTTACCGAGGTCGACAACCAGCTCGTCGTGACGCCATGACCCGAGCGCCGTCGTGATGCGTCTCCGCTCCCCGGCGGCAGCGCCGCTCGAAGGCTTCATCGCCCGTCGAGCGCCTTTCGCCAGAGCGTGCGAATCGGCGCGCTCGCTGTGCGAGGCGTGAACGCCTCACAGGGCTTTGCAAGCGGCGAGCGTCAGCGCCAAAACGAAGCAGCGGTCGCCGCCGCGGGGATGACCTGCGCGACGGCGCTATTTCGCGAGCTGGCAATCGCCCGCGGGCCGTTTCTGCGGCAACGGCCCGCGGTTTGCTTTTCGATAGGGCAAAGTCTGCGATTCCCAAGCGCCGCTGGATGCGGCGGAGTCTTGAACCATTAGGAGTCCAATCATGGCGGCCAACAGCAACACGAAAACCAATGAACCCGCGCCCGCCGAGCCTTCGCGGACGGCTCGCCCTTGGTATCGGCGCGACCCTTGGACGGATCGATTGCCCTTTCCTCTGGCGCGGCTCGAGCGCGATTTCGAGCATTTGATGGAGCGAGTTTTCGGCAGCGAGACGCGGCGGTCGACGTGCTGGGCCGATTTTGGGCCCGCCGTCAGCCTGGCCGAGACCGAGGATCGATACGAGATCAACGCCGAACTGCCCGGCATGAGCCGCGAGGAAGTGCGCGTCGAACTGCGCAACGGCGATCTCTGGATCTCCGGTGAAAAGAAGAATCCGGAACAGGAAACCGGAAAGACCTTGCACCGGGTCGAGCAATGCTACGGCGAATTTCGCCGCGCGATTCCGTTGCCCGGCGCCGTGGACGAGGCGAAGATTGAAGCCGCGTACCGCGACGGCATTCTGAAGGTCACGCTGCCGAAGAGCAAGGAAGCGCGGCCCAGGCGGATCGAGGTGAAAAGCTGATCGGGCGCTTCACCGCCGGCGCCGGGCGCGAAGCAAGGCTTCACCGCACCGCGTCGGACCAATCCCATTCGTAAAGCAGGTGGCCGCTGGGCGCCAGGCCCAGCCGCCGATACGCGGCGATGGCCGGCGCGTTGTGTTCCTCGACATAGAGCCGCAGGCCGCAGACTTCCGGGGTCGATCGCGCCAGGGCCGCGAGGTGTTCGAACAACGCGCGAAACGCGCCGCGGCCCCGATAATCGGCGACGACGTAGACGCTCTGAATCCACCAGAACACGCCGGCGCGCCAGTCGCTCCACTCGTAGGTCAGCATCGTCTGGCCGACGATTCGCCCGTCGCACTCCGCCAAAAAATAGCGGCACAGTTCCGGGCGCGACAGCGCCAGCCGGACGCCGCGCTCGAGTGTGGCGGGGTCGAGCGTCTTTTGCTCCGATTCGAACGCCAAGAGCCGATTGAATTCGGCGACGATCACCGCATCGCCCGGCGTCGCGTCGCGAATTTGCAGTGGATCGATGGGAGCTGTCACGACATCCTCCTGAGCGAACCTGGCGCCGGCCGCCGGCCGCACGCGAGCGAAACGGCCAAAACGCCCAGAGGCTACGCCGTTTTCTCGTGCTCGTTGACGATCCGCCCGTCGCGGATTTCGATCACTCGCTCGGCGCGGTCGGCCACTTCGTTGCTGTGCGTAATGACGACCAGCGTCTCGCCCTGCTCGTCGTGCAGGCGATCG
>DATKRK010000251.1:0-69444 GCA_035532215.1 Pirellulales bacterium
TAGCCCAGGCATTTATGCCTGGGATCCGCGAGCCGTTTACCCCCCGCCAATCGGGAAAAACGGGCGCACCTTGAACGAATTCCCAGGCATAAATGCCTGGGCTACGTAAAAGTCGTGGCCGAAGGCGATCCGGGAAATCCAGCGGAAAAGTTGTGTAGAACAACGAGCGCTTGGACCAGGGCTATTTTTTTTCGCCGCAGGCCCGAGCCGCTTGTTCGCGAAGGGCCGGATCGGAGTCGCTGTTGGCGACTTCCTGGACGCGTGCGAGCATTTGGGGGTCTTGGCTGGTGGCCATCAGCGTCACGGCCGCGCGGCGCACTTCCGCGCTTGAGTCGCGGCTCAGGACGAGCAGCCAGTGCTTGGCGTCGATGCCGCGCATGCCGGGCAAGGCTTCGGTCCAGCGGCGCCGCTCTTCGGAGTCGGCCGAAGCGAGATGCTTGCCGACCTCGATTTGCCGGTGCGTGTAGCCGCGGCGAGTCAACTCGCCCTCGGCAGCCGACGCTGTCGCGACATGGCTCGAGGTAAGCTCGGCAAAAAGTTCCGAAACATCTCGCCGCGAGATCCCGCTTTCGCTCGCCGCTGACGCCGTTTCCACGAAACCCGATTTGCCGGCGCCGTCAAGCGGTTGCGAATAGTCGGCCCGTTCCGCGGCGCCGTCCTCGGTTCGGGCGGCCTGATTCGCCGCGGCCTGGAGCGGGTTGCGCCGGGGAGAGCGCCGGGCGTTTGCCGAACTCAGTTTTGCCGCGTTTGCGTCGGGCTGCAGGCGCCGGGGCGCTTCTACGCTCGCCATGAGCCTGACGCCGCCCTGTACGTCGATCGCAGCCAGCGGCGGCAAGGCCGGCGCCTCGAGGCTGGCCGGCGGCAAGGGTTCGTGCGACGCGACCGGCAGCGGCGACGTCCAGCGCTCGACCGCCGCCCGCGATGCTTGTGCCAGGTCTCGCTCGCGGCGCCAGTCGTCCGAATCGCGGCCGGCTCGCAGAACTTGTTCGCACTCGGCCACAAGCCGGCCGCGGTCGACCGCGCTGCCGTCGGTCGGCCAGAGCAGGATGCGCGTCGCCAGGTCGGCGGCAAAGGCCCGCGAATCCGGGTCGAGCCGCTCGATTTCGGCCGCCAAGGCCGCCGTGAGCCAGCCCAACCGCAGGCTGGCCTCCTTTTGCGGCAGCCGGGCCCAACGATTGACTTCATCGTCCAAAGCCAAACGCACCTCGCGCCGCACGCTCTGGCGAGGCGAGCCCAGCCCCTCGACCAAAACGCCGATGCCTTCGGCTTGCCGTGCGACGATGCGCCGCGCAAGCGCCGGCAACTCGTCGTCGGGGGCCTCGGCGAACTGCTGACGCCAATAGCGTGCGTTCCACTGCGCTTGGGAATAGTAGAGCCACGCGGTCAGGCCGATCGCGACCGAGAGAACGGCCGCAAATCGCCGCAACCAACTAAGCGCCCTTCGCGGTTTGTGGCGATCGTCCATTTTGCCTTTCCTACCCGGATCTCCTGCGGATCGGCGAGCCTTTCCGGCCCTGGGCGGCGCATTCTCAGCGACATTTGATTTGGCCGCAAGTCCAGTTGGCATAGGCGGCTGCGCACGATGACCGGAGAGAAACGCAAGCCTGGGAGAATTTCGCTGACCCGTTTCGACGGCGGCAGCCGAATTATCACTAAGACCGGCAAGGGTTGCCGCGCTGGTGCGCTCTGCAACCCAAAGGGGCGGCGCGTCCGACGTGACGAGGGGGGATTATGATGGAGTATTGCGGCGGGTTTGCGCCGTGGCGCGCGGCGCGTTGCGCGCTGACGGCGGCGCTGGTTTGCGGTTTTGCGAGCGCGGAGTCGGTCGAAGCGGCCGCGCCCGAGTCGGAGGCGACGTCGAGCCGAGATGCGCGCGACGACGCTTTGCGCCGTCTGGCTCGGGCCGAATTGACGCACGAAGCCCGCTCGAAGGTCTCGGGCGTGCTGGGAGCGACGACGATCTATCGCCGGCTGCCCAGCCAGGTGATCGAATGCGATCCGAGCCTCTATGTGTTCCTGGTCGAGCATCCGGATCTGGTCGTAAACATCTGGGAGGCGCTGGGCATCAGCGAAGTGCAGGTCGAGCAGATCGGCGAGCGACTCTATGCGGCGAACGACAAGGCCGGCACGCTGGGCCGCATGGAGTTTCTGCACGCCAGCCCGCAGATGCACGTGGTCTATGCCGAAGGCTCCTACGAGGGACCGCTGTTCGGCCGCACGATCAAAGGCAAGAGTCTGCTGCTGCTCGAAACTCGCTACTTCCGCAACACGTCGGGACGGCATTTCATCCGCTGCCGCATGGACGCGTTTTTGCACGTGGAAAACGTGGGCGTGGGCGTGTTGGCGAAAACGCTGCAGCCGCTGGTTGGAGCCGCGGCCGACAACAATTTCCACGAGACGGCGGCCTTCCTGGCCGGCATCAGCCGCGCCGCGGAGGTGAACTACGCCGGAATGCAAAAAGTGGCGGAAAAGCTGACGAACGTCGCCCCCGCCGACCGCGAGCAATTCGCCGCGCTGACCGAACAATTGGCGGTCCGCGCGGCTTTGGCCCAGACTCCGCGGCAAGAAAGCAAGGTCGCCGCCGGCGCCGACTCTTCCGCCTCTCGGCAAACGCCCCAGACGACGCGCCGCCCGACGAGGTCGGCCAAGCAGCGTTGACGCCTGGCGATCGTTCAACCGGCCAAACGCCCGCCGTTGGGCGCCATGTCTTCGCCGGCATCAGCCGGCGTAGACATGTGAATCGCCGCTCAAGCCGTCAAGTCGACGCCGGCGCCGTGCCCGCCGACGAAGGGCGCCTTCAATTCTTCGTGCTTTCGCTGGACTCGCTCGGCGAATTCCGGCGTGGCCCACACGGCGGGCATGACCGCGGGCAGCGAGGCGCCCTTGGCCGAGTAGACTTGAAATCGGACCAAAATACCGACGTGCTCGTTGCCCACGCCCGCCTGCAGCAACAATTGACGCTGCAAGAGCGCGTTTTGAATCGTCAACGCCGAGCTGAGATTCTCCAGCGGCGGCTTGTCGCCGGAGAACCACGTATAGTCGAGGTCGGTCAGCGCGTCTTGGTTTTCGACGGCCTCGTACGCCCAAGGGGGCGGCTCGGCGGCCTGCCAGCGCGCTGGCGGCAGATCGGCGCGGTCTGACGCCCAACACGGCGCATACGAGGGCGCATAGCAAACCGGTGAAATCCTGAGCATGGGCGCGAACCGCACCAACGGCCTTCGACGAACGAATGGAAATGCGTCGAGTCAGGCCGATCTGCCGTCCGGGCGCCACATGGGCGAGAGAATTCTCGCCGCGATCGATTCGTCGCGCCAGGGCCGCGGCGTCTGTCGCCGCCGGCCGCACTCGCTAACTTCAACCCTAGTTCGATACCAGGGCGGAAACAAGCGCCGGCGAGGCGAAACGCTCATGCAGGCGGCAAAGAACGAGGCGCTTCGCGACAAATGCGACGACTTTGTCGTTTCGGCGGGCTGACGCTTGTGCCGTTCGATTCCCGACGTGCGAAACCTGTTGGAGAGACTCAAGACATGCACGCCTGTCGGCATGCACGAACCCCCGCCGCAAGCACCCGGTTGTTCTACACATCTTTCGGTCGAAGGAAGGACTCCCTCCGCGTCGCTTTGCAACGGCTGAGCGACTTGTGTAGAACAACGAGCCGCAAGCACCCGGCGGGGCTGAACGCACGGCTCGCAGCCCGCATCGCATCAAAGCAGGGTTGCGGCGGTGCAACTATATTTTGCCCGGTTAAGAATGAGACGTGCGTTGGTCGTGGGGCGGCCTTCCAGGCCGCCGGCCATTGACGGCCTGGAAGGCCGCCCCACATGCCGCCCAAGCGTCTCGTTGGCGCCCGCGTGCGGTATAGCAAAACCCGAAAAAAGTCGCTAAGCCCGCGGACCCAAGAGGTTGCGGCGACTGCGGCGCTCGGCGCGCAAGCGGGCGCGGCGACGGGTTTCACTCGGCTTTTCGTAATACTCCTTGCGACGCATCTCCTTTTTAATTCCGCTGCGCTCCACCAGTTTCCGGAAACGGCGAACGGCCTCCTGGATCGATTCGCGGTCCCGAACGTTCAACTTAACCACAGTTCCTCCTTCGTTACGAACGGTCAATCATACCCGGCCGCCGACCTTCCTGAATCCATCGGCGGAAACGAATTGAGTAGTTTACACGAACCGCCCCCGCGATGTCCATCCGTTTGTGGCAACGGGCAACGCCGAGATCTTACGAATTCGCGGCCAGCGATTGCGCGGCTTGGTTCAGCAGATCGCTCAAGAAGGGCGGCAAGTACATGCCTAACAGCAAGACCAGCCCCATCAACAGCACGATCGGGGCGCCGGTTTGTACGCCGTCGGCAAAGGAGTCGTGCTGAGGCGAACGCGAGGGCTTGCCCAGCGTGATGCCCAACACGGTGGCGCCCATGCCGAGGAACACCGCCATCAGAGCGGCCAGGAAGATCGCGGCGCCGACGAAATGCCGCTCGCGAAAAGCCGCCGCCACGATGCTGAACTCGCTGACGAAGGGGCTGAAAGGGGGCGAACCGCAGCCGGCGAAAAAGCCGACCAGAAACAGCGAGCCCGAGAGCGGCAGCCCGCGCATCGCGCCCGTGACGTGCTCGGTCAGCTTGCTGCCGTAGGCGCGATGGATGTTGCCGGCCGACAGAAACAACACGCCCTTGGACAAGGCGTTGTTGATGACGTGCAGCAAAACGCCGTAAATAGCGGCGCCGCCCAGACCGACGCCGAACGCCAGGATGCCCATGTGCTCGACGCTGGAATAGGCCAGCATGCGTTTGAAGTCGCGCTGCCGCACCATGAACACGGCGGCCGTGAGCATCGAGAGCAAGCCTAAGAAGGTCATCGTCCGCGAGGCGAACTCGCCGTCGCCCGAGCGGACCGCAATCTGATAAACCCTGAGGATCGCGAAAAACACGCAGCTCGTCACGCCGCCGGCCATGATCGCGCCAACCATGCCGGGCGCCTCGCCGTAGGCGTCGGGCTTCCAGGCGTGCATCGGCGAGAGGCCCATCTTGGCGCCGTAGCCGACCACGAGCAGCACGAACGCGGCGTGCAGCCAGGGGCGCGACAGATCGGGCGCCGCGGCCATTAAATCGTCGAACAAGAGCGTCGGCTTCAGCCCCGCGTGCAGCGCCGAATAGGCCAGGAAAAACGAGCCCAGCAAGGCCAGCGCGATGCCCACCGAGCAGATCAGCAGATACTTCCAGGTCGCTTCGAGCGAACGGGCGTTGTGGTTGAAGTACAGACTCGGCGCCGTCACGAGCGTCGTCGCTTCGACGGCCACCCACATCAGCCCCAAATGCCGCGACAGCACGACCAGCGACATCATCGCCAGCGAAGCCAGCATGCAGGCGCACAAGATGCGATTGGGCCGCTCGCGCCGCAGCGCCAGGTAGCCTGGCGCGTAGAGCATGCACAAGAAGTGCAAGACGCTGATGGCCAGCAAAAACACCTTGGCCGTCGCATCGAGCACGAGCCAGCCGTCGAAGTGGCTGACCGTTTCGCCCGCGCGGATCAGCGACGCCAGGCACGACAGGTGCAGCCCGGAGCCGATCGGCAGCAGCCACGGCCGCCAGCGGTCGGAAGGCGCCAGCAGGGCCGCCAGTCCGACGAGCGCCGGCAAGATCACCAGGTACAAGGCCATCGCTTATTCCTTCAAGGACGAAAGGTGCTGGACTTCGAGCGGATCGAGCTCGCGATTGATGTGCTGGATGATGATGCCCATCACGAACACCGCCACGAACAAGTCCAACAGCACGCCGATTTCGACCAGCGCCGGCACGGCTTCGATCAACAACAAGCTGAACACGAACACGCCGTTCTCCAACACCAGGTAGCCCAGCGATTGCGAGATCGTCTTGACGCGCGTGATCAGCATCAAGAAGCCGGCGAAAATCGTCGCCAGCGAGGCGGGAACGATCAACGAGCTGTGTTCGCTGTCGGCCAGCGGCAGCGTGCCGCCGAACCACAAGGAAGCCCCCGTCCCTGCGGCGCCCAACAGCAGCGAGGCGATGAATCCGCCCGCCGGCCGAAACTCGGGGCCGATCGTCAGATCGCGCATGGCGTACAGCAGCAGTCGCGGAATCAAAACTCCTTTGACGGCCATCGTGCCCAGGCTCAACAGCACGACCCGCGCGCCGTGCTCCATCCACAGCGGCGCCGCGCCGAGCAGCATGCCTTGCACGGCCACCAGGTTGATCGCCGTGCGCAAGCGGCTGGCGCCGAGGACGAAAAAATTCAACAGCAGGACGATTTCGAGCAGGGTCGTGAGCGTGAACATCGTTAGCGCGGCAATAAAATGATTCCGAACGCGGAAAGCACGCACGCCGTCACCAGCAGGCGCGGCACGTCGGGCATGCGCAAGCGGGCCATCGTCGACTCGATGACGCCGATGATTGCCGCCAGGACGAGCGTTTCGACGACGAATACGGCCGCGTCGACCAGCACGTAGCCGCTATCGATCGGCGACAGCAACTGTACGATCATGGCGCAGAACAAGAGCAGCTTGACGGCGGCGCCGTAGAGAATCATGGCCAGCGCCGGCCCGCTGTGGTCGAGCACGATCACTTCGTGAATCATCGTCAACTCGAGGTGCGTGTTCGGATCGTCGAAGGGGATTCGCGAGTTTTCGGCCAACAGCACGATGAACCAGCTCACCAGCACTAGCACCAAAGAGGCGCCGCCCGTCTGCCATTGGGCGCCGAACGATTCGCCCAGCATCTCCGACAGGTTCAGCGAGCGCGAGAGGCTCGCCATCACCAGAAAGCCGAAAAACAGCGCCGGTTCGGCCAGCGCCGAAAAAGTCAGTTCGCGGGTCACGCCCATGCCTTCGAAGGCCGAACCGGTGTCGAGCGAGGCGATCGCCAGAAAGAATCGCCCCAAGGCGAGCAGGTACACGAACAGCAGCACGTCGCCCGAGAAGGACACGGGCGCGGTCTCGCGCCCGAAAGGCAGCAGCAGCGAAGCCAAGAGCGCCGTTGCCAGGCTCACGACCGGCCCGGCGCGGAAGACCCAACCGGTGGTCTGGCTGATCACCGAGTCCTTCTGCACCAGGCGGATCACGTCGTAAAACGGCTGCAACAGCGGCGGACCGACGCGGCCGGCGAAGGCCGCCTTGGTCTTGTTGATCACCCCGCGCAGCAACAGCGGCAGCCCCAAGACCGCCAGCACGTGAATCGCCGTTTCCACCGGCAGGCTCCTAATACGGCCAAATCAGCAACAACAGCAGGGCGGCAAACAGATAAAACAGGTAGACCCGCACGTTGCCTTGCTGGAAAACACGAAACCAGAGAATGCGCTGGCCGAGCGATCGCAACGCGGGTCGCACGACGCTCTCCAGCACGCTGTCGGGCACGGCCGTTTCGAACGACGCCGAGTGCGGAAATAGCTCGTCGATTCTCGGGCGGCGAATCTGCGGCCGCAATGCCCAACGAAACAGGCCCGTGAGAATTTCAGAAAACGACGTCGAGGTGTACTGCATCCGCGCACTCGGCGCCAGATAGCCGCAACCCCAGGTGACCGACGAGGACGTGAAGCGGGGCCGCAACCGCGCCGCGAGGGCGGCGCCGCCGAAGGCCGCCAGCGCGACAAGCGCCAGCCCCAGCGCGCTGAGCCAACCGAGCGGGACTTGTTCGGTCAAGGGCTTCAGTTCGGCGGCCAGCGCGGCGCCGTCGGGCGCCGCCGAGGTCCAGGCGGCGATGGCCGGATCGAGCGCCGGCGCGATTACGCCCGGCGCCAAACCCACGAACACGCAGCAACCGACCAAGAGCAGCATCGGTACGAGCATCGCCCAATTCGCCTCGTGCGCGTGTTCGACGCGCGAACTGCGCGGGGCGCCGAGAAAGATGCCGGCGAAAGCCGTGGCGTAACAAGCGACCGCCAACGCCCCGATGAACGCCAGCCCCGGCGCGGCCAAGGCGGCGCCGGGCAGCGACGGCCCCGCCCCATCGGGAATGCCCAGCGTGCCGAACAGCCCCACGTAAATCAAAAACTCGCTGACGAAACCGTTCAAGGGCGGCAAGCCGCAGACCGCCACGGCGCCGAGGAGAAAGCAAAAAGCCGTCAGCGGCGTCCGCTTCGCCAGGCCGCCCAGTTGGTTGATGTCGCGGGTTTCGGTCGCGTGCAGCACCGAACCGGCGCAGAAGAACAACAGCGACTTGAACAGCGCATGATTCCACACGTGCCACACGGCGCCGCCGACGCCGAGTACGACCCAATCGGCCCGATGCGTCGTGCGGCCCAGCAGGGCCAGGCCCGTAGCGATCGAAATGATGCCAATATTTTCGATGCTGCTGTAGGCCAGCAGGCGTTTGAAGTCTCGCTGGGCGGCCGCGAACGCCAAGCCGATCACGCCCGAAACCACGCCCAACGCCAGCAGCAATCCGCCCCACCATAGCGGCGGATCAGGCAGAAACGAAAAGACGCGGAGCAAGCCGTACACGCCCATCTTGATCAATACGCCCGACATGAGCGCCGAGACGTGGCTCGGCGCGTTGGCGTGAGCGCCGGGCAGCCAAACGTGCAGCGGCATGATCCCGGCTTTGAAGCCGAAGCCGACCAGCGCCAGCAAGAAGGCGGCATTCGCCGCGGCCGGCGAGAGCTTGCCGCCGTCGGCCGGCAGATCGAAGGCGCCGAGGAGCGCCGCGAGCGCCGCGAACAGGCCGAACAGCGTGAGCGTGGCCGCGTGCGTGGCGACGAGATACACCCAGCCCGCCTCGGCCACCGACGGCTGATCGTCTTCGGTGGCAACCAGCACGAATGCGCTGAGCGCCATCACTTCCCAGCCGAACAAAAACACGACCGAATTGCGGGCCACAACTAGCACGGCCATCCCCGCCGCACACAGGCCGTAGAACAGCCGCAGCTTGCGGCCGTTGTCGGCGTGCTCGCTTTGACGCCAATAGCCGAGCCCGTAGATCGAACCGAGCGCAGGGATCACGAAGATCGGCAGCAAGAAGGCGGCCGAAAGTCCGTCGAGTCCCACATGAAAGTCGGCGCCGGGTACAAGCGACCACGCGATCCGCAAATCGCTCTGGCCCCCAACCGCCAACCATTGGCCGACGGCGAGCAGACCGCAAATGGAACCCGCCGTGGAAATCATCGCGGCAAGGAACTGCCCCGAGGAGCGACGCCGGTTCATCAAGGCGCCGGGCAAGCCACTGACCGCAATCATTGCGATCGCGGCGATCAACAAGTTCATCTCGCTACACTCCGCTCCCAGCCTGAGCGGACGAACTTCCGTCTGACAAAGGCTTTAAGCGATGCAAGTTATCGCAGGCGCCGGGGCGTGTCAAATGGTTTGCGTGCGGGCTTCTTTTCCGTAGACGCGGCATCCCTGCCGCGTTGCAAAAAAGCGGCAAGGATGCCGCTTCTACTCGAACCGCCGGCACGAGAGGAAATCGACCGGCAGCGGCGATGTCCCTTGCGTGGCATAATCGGCCAAAACTTCACCCAACACGCTGGCGAACTTGAAGCCGTGGCCGGAGAGCCCGGCGGCGAAGCAAACGTGTGGGTTATCCGGGTGGCGGTCGACGATGAAGTTGCGGTCGGGGCTGAGCGTGTACAGACAAACGGCGAAGTTCGTCGGCTCGGTCGAGGCCTGCGGCAGCCAACGGGCGACGAACTTTTGGACGCGAGCCGTTTCGTCGGCGATCGGCTGGCGATTGACCGCCAGCGGAACGGCGACCGATTCGCCGCCGGTGTGCTCGGCGCATTTCAGCCCCTGGCCGGCCACGAACGGAAAGCCGTAAAAGTTGCCTTCGCCCGTCTCGAAAATGAACCCCGGGCCGCCGGGCCGCTCGCCGTAGACGGCTTCTGGCGCGTCGAACCAATACAGCGGCTTGCGCACGACTTCGAGCGGAACGCCTACGTCGGCCAACAGATCGCGGGCCCAGGCGCCGGCCGTGACGATCAGCCGTGCGGCGTCGATCTCTCCGTCGTCGAGCTGCAAGCGGATCGCATCGCCGTGCGGCTTCCAGGAACGCACCTCGCCGCCGATTCGCAAGCTCGCGCCGCGCAGCAAAGCCTGGTCGACGTGCGACCGAATGCAATCTTCGACGCGCAAGTAACCGGCATTGGCTTCGAAGACCGCGGCGAAGTCGGGCGGAATGCAGAAGCCCGGAAAGCGTCGCGCGCGTTCCGCGGCGTCGAGTTGTTCGACCTGTAAGTTATGTTGCCGGGCGCTGGCCAGCACGCCCGGCACGACTTGCCCGTCCTCCGGTCCGACTTCCAAGATGCCGACCGGGCGGTAAAGCTCGCGACCGCTTTGCTGTTCCAGCTCGTGCCACAGGGCATAGGCCCGCTGGACGAGCGGCACGTAGGCCGGATGTTCGTGATAGGCCTGCCGAATCAGCCGCGTCTGGCCGTGCGAACTGCCACGATCGTGGCCGGGCAGAAAGCGGTCGACGCCCAGCACTCGCAAGCCGCGCGCCGCCAAATGATAGAGCGCCGCGCTGCCTACGCCGCCGACGCCGAGCACCACCGCATCGTAAGTTTCCGTCATCAGGCTTCTCTGGATTATTCGTTAGCCAATACCAGTCCGAGGCGTTAGCGAGGCACTCTTCGGCAGGCGATTGCCTCGCTTGTGATTTGAATCGCCTGCACTTTTTACGTAGCCCAGGCATTTATGCCTGGGATCCAAGTGCTATGCGATCCCGCCGCCCGATCGCCGCCTTGCAGGCCGCCTGGGGCGGCCTGCAAGGCGCCGATCGGAAAAAACGTCGTGCGCGCGGTATGAATTCCCAGGCATAAATGCCTGGGCTACAAAAATGGCACGCACGAAAAGTCGGCGACATATAGCGCAAATCGAGAAATACGCTTCGGGTTGGTGTGCATCGCTCCATCAAGCGACCTCGCGTGCCGGCGAATATCAGGGTTACAGCATGGTCAAATAGTTTTCGATTTCCCAGTCGCTGACTTCCTTGTGATAGCTTTCCCACTCGCGCGACTTGAGTTCCAAGAACGGCTCGGCGATGCTTCCCAGCGCCGAGCGCACCACGTCGTCCGCGCGCAGCTCGCCCAGAGCGTCGGCCAGCGTTTGCGGCAGAATCTTGATGCCCTTGCTCTCGATGTCGGCCAGCGACCATTCATAAAGATTGCCCAAGTTCGGCTCGCCCGGATCGGTCCGCCGCTTCACGCCATCGAGCCCGGCGCCGAGCATCGCCGACAAGGCCAGGTACGGGTTGCAAGCGGCCGAGACGGTGCGGTCTTCGCAGTGGCCCGGGCCGGCGACGCGGATCATCTGCGTGCGATTGTTGTCGCCGTAGCTGGCAAAGGCCGGCGTCCAGGTGTAGCCCGAACGCGTCGAGTGCAAGCCGGCGCCCAATTGCAGCCGCTTGTAGCAATTCACGGTCGGGCTGCCGACTGCGGTCAAAGCGCCGGCGTGCTCGATCAGGCCGCCGAGGAAGTGATAGGCCAGCTCCGACAGTCCGAGATCGCGCGGATCGTGATCGGCGTCGAACAGGTTTTCGCCCGTCTCGGCGTCGGCCACGTGAAAATGCACGTGCATCCCGCTGCCCGACTGCCGCGAAAAGGGCTTGGCCATGAAGGTGGCGATGGCGCCGTGCTTTTTGGCCAACTGGGCGGCCGTCATGCGGAAGTAGGTGATCCGGTCGGCGGTGGTCAGGGCGTCGGCGTATTCGAAATTGATTTCATACTGGCCATTGCCGTCTTCGTGATCGGTCTGATAGACGCCCCAGCCGAGCGCGTTGAGGCAGGTCGTCAGTTCCTGCAGGTAGGCGACGGCAGGGGCCATTGAGCGGAAGTCGTAGCAGGGCTTGGCCAGGCCATCGACGCAGTCGGGATTCCAGATCGCCAGCTTGCCGTCGGGGCCCACCGAGACCAGAAAATGTTCGGGCTCCATGCCGACGTTGAAGCGGTAGCCTTGCCGCCGGGCCGCTTCGAGCGCCGATCGCAAATGGGCTCGCGGGCAAAACGGATGCGGCTCGCCATCGACGTGCAAATCGGCCGCGAAGCGTGCGGTCGCCGGCAGCCACGAGACGGGCGTGTAGCTGGCCGGGTCGATGCGGGCCAGCATGTCGTGCGAGTGCGGCCCCTGGCCGGCGCCCCACACCGCGCCGCCGGCGAACCCGGCGCCGATGTCGATCGCCTCGTCGTAACACTCGACCGGCATCATCTTCGTCTTGGCCGCGCCGTGAATATCCACGAACTGCACCAGAATGAACTGGATGCCGTCCGCGTGCAGGCGTTTGCGAATCTCTTCGCGAGTTGCCATCGATTCTCACCTCTGAGCAATGCAGAATTCAGATCGTCTGAAAAAAATCTTCCGCCAAACTCAGGTGAATCCGCCAAAGCCGGCTAGCCGCGAGGCCTGCCGGCAAACACCGTTTTCTTTCGTCCCTGTTTAATGGAGGGGCGGGCGCCCTCGCCCGACTCGCGTCAATCTGTTCTAGGGAGGGTCGGGTGCCCTCGCCCGACCCTCGTCAATTCGGTTCGCTTCGCCGGGCGGGGGCGCCCGGCCCTCCATGCGCTATTGCCGGGCGGGGGCGCCCGGCCCTCCAAGGGTTCATCTTTCGCTCTGTCCCGGTATCCAGTTCGTGCCGGCCAACGGCACGCGGGCCATCGCCGCCGCTTCGATCGTCAGGGCGACCAGGTCTTCAGGCTCCAGGTTGTGGACGTTCGACTTGCCGCAGGCCCGGGCCAAAGCCGTCAATTCCATCGTCAGCACGTCGAAATAGTTCTTCAGCCGCCGGGCGCCGATTTCCGGGGCGAGCCGCGCTTCGAGATCGGGAATTTGCGTTGTGATGCCGACCGGGCAGCGGCCGGTGTGGCAATGATGGCAGTAGCCGGGCGCCGCCCCGATCGCCGCGTAATCTTCGGCGACGTCGACTTTGCCGTCGGCCGTCGTGTAGCCCGAGTCGTTGCAGCCGAGCGCCACCAGCACGCCTTGGCCAATTGCCACGGCATCGGCGCCCAGCGCCAGGGCCTTGGCCACGTCGGCGCCGCTGCGGATGCCGCCCGAGACGATCAATTGCACCTCGCCCAGCACGTCCATTTCGGCCAGCGCTTGCGCCGCCAGCGGAACGGCGGCCAGCGTGGGGATGCCCGTATGCTCGATGAACACCTGCTGCGTCGCCGCGGTGCCGCCTTGCAGGCCGTCGATGACAACCACGTCGGCGCCCGCCTTGACGGCCAGCTTGACGTCCTCGCGAACGCGAGTGGCGCCCATCTTCACATAGATGGGAATCTCGCCGTCGGTGATCTCGCGCAGTTCTTCGATCTTGATCGTCAGATCGTCGGGGCCGGTCCAATCGGGATGCCGGCAGGCTGAACGCTGATCGATGCCGGCCGGCAGCGTGCGCATCTCGGCCACGCGCTCGCTCACCTTCTGGCCCAAAAGCATGCCGCCTCCGCCCGGCTTGGCGCCCTGGCCGATCACGACTTCAATCGCGTCGGCCTTCCGCACATCGTCGGGATTGAAACCGTAGCGCGAGGGCAAACATTGATAGACGAGAATCGCGCTGGCCTCGCGCTCTTCGGGCGTCATGCCGCCGTCGCCGGTGGTGGTCGACGTGCCCGCTCGCCGCGCGGCCAGGCCGATGGCCTGCTTGGCGTTGGCGCTCAAGGCGCCGAAACTCATGCCCGCCACCGTGATCGGGATCGCGAGTTCGATCGGCCTTTTCGCACGACGGCCGCCCAGTACCGTCTTCGTCGTACATTTTTCGCGATAGCCTTCCAAAGGATATCGCGAGGCCGAGGCGGTCAAGAAGACCAGATCGTCGAACGTCGGGAGGCGCCGCTTGGCGCCCATCCCGCGGATCTCGTACAAGCCGTGCTCGGCGGCTTGCTGGATATAGCGCAAGGCGTGCCGGTCGAACGAAAAACTCTCTTCGCGATCGCGGGGGTCGGACATGGGCGCTCAATACTCCTGGTGCACTTCCGAATTCCAGTGATACAACGTCCGCGCCGAGGCCACCCGCTTGAACGCTCGCGGGTCGTGGCGGAAGCCGGACTGGTCCAAGAGCCGGCCGACGCGAATCAGGTCGGCTTCGCTCATCGGCTCTTGCCGGGCGTCGGCGCCGAGATAGGCGATGGCGCCCTTGACGTAGATCACGGCCTCGTAGAGCGAGTCGCCCAGCCCGGCGCCGGCGTCGCCGCAGATGACGATCGTGCCGGCCTGGGCCATGAAGGCCGACATGTGGCCGACATTGCCGCCGACCACGATCTCGCCGCCTTTGAGCGAGATGCCGCAGCGCGAGCCGGCGTCGCCCTCGATCGCCAACAAGCCGCCGTGCATCGAGGCGCCGGCCGATTCCGAGGCGCTGCCGCGGACGCGCACCTGGCCCGACATCAGGTTCTCGGCCACGCTACGGCCGACGTTGCCCTGGATCGTGACGCGGGCGCGCTGGTTCATGCCCGCCACGAAGTAGCCGGCGTCGCCTTCAATTTCAATGTCGAGTTCGGCGTTCACTCCGACGGCGATGTTGTGCTTGCCCTGCGGATGCTTGACGCGCACCTTCAGGCCGGCCAGTTCGGCGGCCGGGCGGTGCAAAAAGGCGTTCAGCTCGCGCACGCTGCGCTCGGCCAGGTCGAATTCGATCACACGTTCCATGCGTAGATGCGCTCGGGCTGAGGTTCGAAGAGCGTGGCTTGTTCGATGCCCGGCAGGTGCGCCAGCGAGCGATACTCGGAAGCGACCGCCACGTAAGCGTCGGTCTCGGCGGCGACGGCCGGCTTGCAGGCGAAGGCGTCGCGGACGACCACCAGCGAATCGAGCGTGGCGATCACCAGCGTATAAAAACCGTCGAGTTCGGCGAACGAGCGTTCGATCGCCGTCTCCAGCGGATCGCCTTCGCGCATCCGCCATTCGAGAAACCGGCAAGCCGCTTCAGTGTCGTTGTCGGTTTCGAAGCGAATGCCTTTGCGCTGGAGCTTGCGACGGATCATGTGGTGATTCGAGAACGAGCCGTTGTGGACCAGGCAAAAATCCTCGCCCGCCGAAAACGGATGCGCGTGCAACGGCGACACGGCACTCTCGGTGGCCATCCGCGTGTGGCCGACGGCGTGCGAGCCGGCCAGTCGCCCGAAGCCGTAACGCTCGGCGATTTCGCGCGGATGGCCTTCGTCTTTGACCAGCCGCATCGACTTGCCGACCGCAAGCAGGTGGATGCCAGGGACGTTGGCCGCCAGCCACGCTCGCAAGGCGTCTCGGGAAACGTCGGCCACCAACTCGGCCGATGCGGCCGAAGTTTTCCAGCGAGATCTGATTCCCAGTTCGGCCTCGATCCGTTTGGCCAGCGCCGGCCAATCGATCGGCGGAGAATCGCAAAACAGGCTGAACCGCCGGGAATTCGCGGCCGTTTGACTCTCGAACACGGCCAGGCCGGCCGAGTCCGGGCCGCGTTCGCCCATCGCCACGAGCATCGGCGTCACGAGTTCGCCAAGGCGCTCGCGCTGGCTGGGATCTTTGATCAGCAGGCCGACGATTCCGCACATGTTCGAACCCACCATCGGGCAATTCGACAAGCGCACCGCTTGCATCGGATGCGCACGACGCTCGGCCGCCAGACGAGCATGAACGTCTCTGAGTATATCGTGCGAAAAGGCGGAAGTAGAGCCCCTGGCGGCGTAGTTTGTAGGCAACGCCCTCGGCCGGTCAGTAGGTGGAGGGCCGGGCGCCCCCGCCCGGCCAGCCGTTTACGGAAGCTTCGTTGCTCCATGACGGGCGAGGGCGCCCGTTCCTCCATGACGGGCGAGGGCGCCCGTTGCTCCATTGCAAAGGGCGATCAGCCCGCCCCTGGCGTCGCACGTCTTAAGCGATATGCGTAAAGAACTCGTCGGATGCCAGGATTTGGATGGCCGCGTTCTCAATGGCGCCCGTGCTCAGCGATGACGGGTTGTTCGTGAGCATGTTCAGCCAAGTTTGGCGTCCCGACGCGTCGATGGCCCGGTGCAGGAAGGCGGCGAAAAAGCCGTCGACCAGTTGGGCGCTCGATTCCTGCCCGTTGATGAAGGCCGTCGCGACTTGCAACCTCGACTCGCCATTTTGCAACAGGCCGGTCCACATTGCGAGGCCGGCGGAATCGGCGGGACGCTCCACGATGTCGTTATAGAGCGCGCCAATGAAGTCGCTGTCGGTCGGGTGCAGGTTGCCGGTATACTCCTGCGAAGTGACGAAGCCGGAGACGACGGCCTCTTCGGTGGCCGAATTGCTGAAATCATTGAGCCAGAACGCCTTGCCGGCGGCGTCGGGACTGCGGCCCAAGAACGTCTGGTAATACTGGTCGAGTTCGTTGGTTCGATGCTCGGTCGAATTCCAGACGCCGCGGGCCACGTCGGCCCGCGTCGCCCCGTTGGCCATCTGCCCTTTCCAGTACGCTAAGCTCGCGCTGTCGGCGGCGCGCCCCAAGACGCTTTCGTAGACGGAGTTGATGTAGGCGCCGTTCGGGTCGGATGAACTCGACGAAGACGCAGCATTGTTAGGCGAGTACGGCAAAGGCGAAAGCGTGCTCGTCACCAAGTTGCCGAAGTCCACCCCCGCTTGGGTTTGTCCGACGGTGACCGTCACGGTTTGCACGGGGGTCGTTATGGTGACCCCGTGGTTCGCCGAAACGACTTCCTTGACCGTGTAGGTTCCGGCAGGCAGCCCAATGAAGGAGAAGTTTCCGTTGGCGTCGGTGGTCGTCGAGGGATTATTCGGCCCCGGAACGCCGGAGCCGTCCTTGTCGATGAACACCGTTCGCCCGGCCAGCCCCGGTTCGCCGGAATCGAGTTTGCCGTTGAGATTGTTGTCCGCAAAGACCGTACCGGTGATGTTCGGCGTCGTGGTGTCGACGGCTTCGCCGAAATTCACGTTGCTCGTGGCCTGGCCGGCGGTCACGGTCACCGTTTCGAGCGGGGGCGTGGAAAGGACCGTGCCCGAGGGGATCACCTCGCGAACGGTGTAGGTTCCGGCCGCCATCGCCAAAAAGGCGTAAGTGCCGTTGGAACTGGTCACGGTCGTCGGCTCGCCGGAATCAAGCTTGCCGTTGTTGTTCGAATCGATGTAGACCGTCCGTCCCGACACGCCCTGCTCGCCCGAATCGAGTTGGCCGTTGCCGTTGGAGTCGGTGAACACCGTGCCGGTGATCGAGGGCCGATCGCCGAAATTCACGCCGGACGTCGTGTGGGCGGCGCTGACCGCGATGGTTTGCGTGCCGGTGGTCAGCGTCACGCCCGTCGGCAGGACTTCCATCACGGTGTATGTGCCCGGAGCAATTCCGGTGAACGAGTAATTGCCGTTGCTGTCGGTGACGGTCTTGGGGTTGTTGGCGGGCGAGCCGGTATTGTCGACGTTGAGAAACACCGTTTGGCCCGGCACGCCCGGTTCGCTGGAATCGAACTGCGCGTTGCCGTTTTCGTCGATGAATACCGAGCCGGTGATCGCCGGCAACTCACCGAAGTCGATGTTCTGCACGGTGTTGCCGTTGGTCACGGCGGCCGTTTGGGTTGTCGCCGTGGTCAAAGTCACGTTCGTGGACAGCACTTCCATCACCTGATACGTTCCGGCGGCCAGACCCGAAAACACGAAGTTGCCGCTGGCGTCGGTGGTGGTCGAAGGGTTGCTGGCATCGGGGACTCCCGTGTTGTCCACGTTCAGAAACACCGTGCGGCCGGCGACGCCCGCTTCCCCCGAATCGAGCGTGCCGTTGCCGTTGAGATCGGTGAACACCGTGCCTTCGATCGACGGACCCTCGCCGAGGTTGACGCCGGTCGTGGTCTGGTTGGCCGTGACCGTCACGTCTTGGTTCGTCGTGGTCAAAGTAACCCCGGCCGCCACGACTTCGCGCACCTTGTAGGTTCCAGCGGCGAGACCGGTGAAATAGTATTTGCCGAGCGAATCGGTGGTCGTCGAAGGATTGTTGGCGTCGGGCGCACCCGTGCCATCGTTGTTGAGAAACACCGTGCGGCCCGCCAAGCCGATGTCGCCCGCGTCGAACGTGCCGTTGGTGTTCATGTCGACGAACACGGTGCCGGAGATCGAAGGCGGCACTTCGCCGAAGTTGATCGCCGACGTGACCTGTCCGGCGGTTACGGTGATGTTTTGCGCGGGGGTGGTGATCTGCGTGCCTGCGGGCGCTACCTCCTTGACGGTGTAATTCCCGGCAGCGATGCCCATGAAGTAATACAGGCCCTGGGCATTGGTCGTGGTCTGCGGATCGCTGGCGGTGAGCGAGCCGGTTCCGCTTTGATCGATGTACACCGTTCGCCCGGCAATCGCCTGTTCGCCCGAGTCGGCCTGGCCGTTTTTATTCGCGTCGATGAACACCAGGCCGTCGATCGACGGCAATTCGCCGAACACCAGGCCCGAGGCGCCGCTGCCGGAGCCGACCGTCGCCGTTTGCGTGCCCGTCGTCAGCGTGACGCCCGAGGGCAGTTGCACCATCACCGTGTAAGTTCCGGCCGCCTGGCCGTTGAAGGAAAACGTGCCGGTGGAGGAGCTGGTCGTGTGCGGGTTGTTGGTCGGCGAGCCGGAGTTGTCGACGTTCAAAAACACGGTGGCGCCCACAAGGCCGGGTTCGCCCGAATCCATCGCGCCGTTGCCGTTGAGATCGACGAACACCGTGCCGGAAATCGACGGCTGCTCGCCGAAGTTGGTCCCCGAGGTCGTTTGGCCGGAAGTGACCGTGATAGTTTGCGTGCCGGTCGTGAGCGTAACCCCTGAGGGCAGCACTTCGCGCACGGTGTAAGTTCCCGCTGCCAACCCGGCGAAGGTGTAATTGCCGTTGGCGTCGGTCGTGGTCTGCGGATCGCTGGCGGTCAGCGAGCCGGTTCCGCCTTGATCGATGTACACCGTTCGCCCGGCCACGCCTTGCTCGCCGGAATCCATCTGCCCGTTGCCGTTGACGTCGCTGAAGACCGTGCCGTCGATGCTGTCGAGCGTGACGGAGCTGATGCGGACGAGTTGATTGTTCGAGCCCACCGGCAACGATTGGAACGTGCTGCTGTCGGCCGCCGTGGTGGGAACCGCGGCGATGGCGTTGACCACTTGCATGCCATTGCCGATGATTTTGCCGAACACGGCGTACCCGCCGCTGTTGCTCGCTCCTAGCGTGTTCGTGTTGTCGACGGTGTTGATGAACCACTCGTCGGTGGCGCTGTTCGCGACGCTGGTCCTGGCCATGGCCACGGTGCCGGCGATGTTCGGCAAATTGTATTCCAGCGGGATCGGCGCGTTCGTCGGAATCGTGGTGAACTGCGAAGTGCTGGTGTAGGTCGTCGTGGACGACGTGAAGCCGCCGGTTTGCACGATGAAGTTCGGCACCGAGCGGTGGAAGATCGTATCCGTAAAGGCGCCGCTCTCGATGTAGCTCAGGAAGTTGGCGACGCTCTGCGGAGCGGCGCTCGGCAGCAATTCGATCTGGAAGTTTCCGTAATTGGTATCGACCGTCACGATCGGGTCGGAGCTCAGATACCAACGGGCTTCGAGCCGTTCGGCGCCAAAAGAGCGACCGGAAACGCCCTGAAGGCGGTCTCGGCGAGGAGGGCGACGGCGAGCAGTGCGTGAACGCTTCGAACCAGCAAATGTGTGCAGAAAAGACGACCCCAGCATGAAAATCAACTCCCAAAGCCTCGAAAGTCCCGGTAAGATTCATTAAAACCGCCGATTTCAAACGCGGCAAGGAAAAAGCTGCGTTTGGCGGGCAGACTGCGGGAGAATCCGAACGTTAGGGCTGCGCTTGCTTGTCCGAATGTGCGTTTTCGCTCGCACTCAAGCGCTGTAAAAGCGAAACGCTGCACTAAAAACAACGGCCCCCCGCGACCGTCTGATCGAGCAGGCGTCGATACGCCAAAAAGCGTATGCCGTTTGCGTCAAGTCGATTGCACTTTTGCAGATACGACTTTCAAAAAGTTGCTCCGCGCCAACTCGTTCGTTAGACTGCCGCACAAGATTGCTACGGATTTCGTCAATCGGTCACTCGGGAGCCTGGCAATGGCGAAAAGAAAGTCGTCCGCGAAGAAACCGGTAAAGCAAGGGGCCAAGCTCCTTCAGGCCGCCAAGAAGTCGCCGAAGAAGGCCCCTTCGAGAACAAAGCCGGTCAAAATACGAGCGCGGAAAAAAGTCGCCGCCAAGAAGACTGCCGCCAAGAAGACTGCCGCCAAGAAAAAGGCGGCCTCAAAACGGCTGCCGACCAAGCGGGCGGCGGCGAAGCCCTCCCAAAAGTCCAAGCCCGTGGCCAAAAAAGCGGCGCCGCGCTCGAAGCCTGCGGCGCAATCGCCGGCGAGCATGCCCGTCGGACCCGCACAACCGCCGATGGTCGAATCGGTCGCCGCGCAGCCGGCGGACCTCGGCTCCCTGCTGACGCCGGGCCTCGCTGAGATCATGGAAGACATCGACGCCGACGACGGGAGAATGGCCGGCGACGACGCCACTTGGCTGGAAGAAGACTGAACCACTTCGTCCAGCTCGCTCAGGACCACAACGCCCGAACTTGCTGGCGGATGTTCTGGCGCGTGTCCGCGGAAGGCGTTGCGCCCGCCGATTCGTCATCGGCCGCAACAGCGGCCGCCGAGCACGTGAAGCGCCGCTTCACGCCGGCCGGCAGAAAGCGGCTGAGTTGCGCGTAGCCAAACTGGTCGCTCGAGCGGCCTCGATAGGCATGGAAGTATTTCTGCGGAAAGCAGACATAGAGCCAATCTTTGGCGCGAGTCAGCGCCACGTAGAACAACCGACGTTCTTCCTCGATTTGTTCAGCCGAGCCCGTCGCCATGTCCGAAGGAATATTTCCATCAACCCCGATAAAACGCCTTGTTCGTTCGTCGCGTGCGTGCTTGCGCGATCGTGCATCCGTGCAATTCTCCCATCGAGAGGCATCCCCAACCGCAGGCGATTGTACTGCACGCGGCCTCAAGCAAGCTACCGAATTCAGCAGCTTTTTGGCGAGGGGCTATAGAATCGCCTGTTTCGGGGCGGAATCGGCTTTCGAGTTTCTTTCGCCCTAGTCCGGGTTGCAGGATTTGTAAGTCGAGGGTGGTTGCAAACTTTCAGGTATCAATCTATGGTTGTAACATACGAAAGCGGGTCAGCATCTTTTTTCATTACGGAATCGTTCTCTCCGCCAATGGCAAAGAAAACTTCTCAAGAGGGCACGAGCAAGAGCGACTTAGCTCGTCAGTATCTCTCCAGGCATCCCGGCGCGAGCGTTGCTCAAATTACTGATGGACTGAAAGCCGAGGGAGTCGAAATCTCGAAGGCTTTGGCGAGCAAGATCAAGTACGGTCGCTCGGCGAATGGCGCGACGAAGAAGCGGGGCGGTCGCCGCAAGGGCGCCGGCGGCAGCGTCGCCGGCGGCAGCGTCGCCGGCGGCAGCGTCGCCGCGGGCTCCACGAGCAAGGCCGAGGCGATTCGCCAATCGATTCGGCGGTTCGGCAAGCGCTTTCGCCCGCGCGACGTGATCGCCGATCTGGCCGAAAAAGGCGTCGAAGTTTCTTCGGCGCAGGTCAGCACGATCGCCAAGACAATGGGCATGCGTCCGCGACGCAAGGGCCGCGGCCCGGCGGCGACCGGCGCTCGCCCGGCCGCCACTCGCTCTGAGGAATTATCGCTGGCCGCACTGGTCGCGACGAAACGGTTAAGCGACCAACTGGGCGGAATCGAAAACGTCAAATCGGCTCTCGACGCGCTGTCCAAGATCCTCTAGTCGCCCCCGGCTCTATTGATCTCCGTCCACGGAACCCGCTGCGGTCTTAACGGCCGTAGCGGGTTTTCAGTAGCGCGGCCTCGCCCGCGTGGCGCTGGGATGCCGAACGGGCGCCTGGCGGGAAAATCCGATCTAGAGTCGCCACGTCTTGCGGCGATGCGTTTGTTTGGCTTTCCACGCCTCGGCTTTGCCCCGCCCGGTCTCGCTCGACGAAGATCATCCCGATCGCTTGTACGACACGGCCCGCGAACCCCTCGATTACATTTCAGCAAGCTTGCCGGCGCAAAAGATCGGTTCGCAGGCTGGCGCCGTAATAGGCGTGTGCCGACCTCATTTCGAGGGCCGGCGTTGCACGGCCTGGGGAGCACATGTCATGCGAAGCTTGCTGCTGGCGACTCTCGTGATTGGATCGGGATGGTTCGTTTCCGAGGCCCGCGCGCAAGGGGGCCTGGGCTATGTCGGCGGGCCTTACATCGCCGGCGCCGGAGTCCCGGCATTCGCCATGCAGGGCATTTACTCTGGCGGATATGGCTACTATCCCGGCGGATATGGCCCAGCGTCGTATTTTCCGGGCGCGGCATGGCAGGGTTACCCGGCGCCGATGTTCCCCCGCGGGACAGTGTATACTGGCTACCGCGGCCATATTCCCACTTACGGTTATCGCAGCCTTGGGCGGGGCCGCACGTTCGGATCGTATCAGCCGCGGTTTTACGAACTTTACCAGCCGCGCGCCTACGGCATGTTCGATCGATAAACCTGCCGCGAGTCGTTCGCCGACCGCGTCGCCCATGGCGATTTGGCGGCGTGTCGTGGCGTTTCGCCCCGCCACGATAGCACTGCCATGGCGAGGGGCTTGGAGCACGCTCGTCCCTAGATTGTTGGACCGGGAAAACAAGGCGCTTGGGCTGTCGCCGCCTGAGGCGACGGCCCGAGGCGCCCCGATGTGCCAACGGCGTTGACATGGCAGGGGGACCGCTTAGAATTGGGTAGAACTGACCAGTCAGTCCGCCCAAGGTCCGGCCATGAAACAAGCCGCCGTCTCAAAACCCCGCCCCCCCGCCGAGACCCCACATCAGGTCAACCGCCGCGAAGAAATTCTCGATGCGGCCACTCGGCTCTTTGCCCAACACGGCTATGCCAATACCGATACGCAACTGCTCGCCGACGAGTTGCACGTCGGCAAGGGCACTCTGTACCGCTATTTTGGCAGCAAGCAAGAGCTGTTTCTAGCGGCCGTCGACCGGGGCATGCGGAAGCTTTGCGAGCATATCGATGCCTGCGTCGAGACTGTCGAAGATCCGCCCGAGAGGATTGCCCGAGTGGTTCACTCCTACCTCGGCTTTTTTGCTGAACACCCCGAACTGGTCGAACTGCTGATTCACGAGCGGTCGCAATTCAAGGACCGCAAAAAGCCCACCTATTTCGAGCACCGCGAAGCGAACCGCGAGCGGCTGCGGAATCTCTACCGTTCGTATATTTCCGAAGGCCAGATTCGCAACATGCCCGTCGATCGCATCCTCGAGGTGTTGGGCGATTTGCTTTACGGCACGATGTTTACGAACTATTTTTCCGGCCGGCAGACATCGGTCGAAGCCCAGGCCCGCGACATTCTCGACGTGGTGTTTCACGGCATCCTGAGCGATGTCGGCCGCCAGCGCCGCCCCCCCGTTAGCAACCCTCCCGATTAAAGACTATGGCTGACGATTAACGGCGAGCGGAACTGGCCCGCCTCCGATTCGCACACTCGACGCGCCGCGTCGCTGGAGTAACCCACTGTGATTCGCCCTCTTCGAAACTGCTGGTCGCCGTTGCTCGGCGGCTGGTTGCTCGTCGGCAGCATCGCTGGCGCCGGCTGCAATCACGTCGCCGCGCCCGAACCGCCCAAGGCGCCGCCGCCGCCCGAAGTCGTCGTGGCCTTGCCGACGTATGAAGAAATCACCGATCACGAAGATTTCACCGGCCAGACCGAAGCGGTCAAATCGATCGAGATTCGCGCGCGGGTGACCGGGTATTTGAAGACGGTTGACTTCCAGGACGGCGCCGAGGTCGAAGCCGGCGCGCCCTTGTTTCAAATCGATCCGCCCTACTACGAGGCCGAACGCGATCGCGCCGAAGGCAACGTCGGCCAGGCCGAGGCCCACTTGGCCCGGCTCGAGCTCGATTTCGAGCGGGCCGAGAAGTTGCACCCGACCGGAGTCATCACCAAGGAACAATACGACCTGGTCACCGGCGACCTGGCAGAGGCGGAAGCCACGCTCAAGGCCGCCAAGGCGGCGCTCAAGATCGCGCGGGTCAACCTGGGCTATTGCGACATCAAGGCGCCGATCGCCGGCCGCCTCAGCCGGCCGTTCATCGATCCAGGCAACCTGGTGATCCAAGACGACACGATTCTGACCCGGATCGTGGCGCAAAACCCGATGGACGTCTATTTCGACATCGACGAGCGCACGATGCTCCGCTTGCGGCGTTTGTCGCAAAAAGGCATCTCCGCTTCGCCGCAGGACGAATCGCTGCCGCTGTTGATGGGGCTCGCCGACGAAGAAGGCTACCCTCATCAAGGCATCTTGAATTTCGAAGACAATCGGCTGGACCCCAGCACCGGCACGCTCCGCGTCCGCGGCGTCTTTCCCAACCCCGACCGCCTGCTTACGCCGGGCCTGTTCGTGCGAGTGCGCGTGCCGATCGGCGTGCCGTACCGGGCCTTGCTGGTTCCCGAACCGGCCCTGGGCGCCGACCAGGGGCAGAAGTTCTTGTACGTGGTCGACGACAAGAACGAAGTTTCCTATCGCCGCGTGCGGGTGGGCCGCTTGCACGGCCAGTTGCGAGTGGTCACCGAAGGCGTCTCGCCCGGCGAGCGCGTCGTCGTCAGCGGCTTGCAGCGCGTTCGGCCCGGCGCCAAGGTCGCCCCCAAGTTGATCGAAACGCCGAAAGTGGCCTCGCTGCCGTCGCGCGAAGAGCCTTTCGGCGGACGTTCGACGGCTTCAAGCAACTCGCAGAGGGAAAACTAGCTGCGCCCACGGTTGATTCGGCGGGCGACTCCGGTTGGCTCGCTTTTTTGCGTCGGACGAGTTCCGCGGTTGGATTTTTTCAGGCATGGCTCCGATTTCCAAAGACGGCCGAGAAATACGACTCTTCGGGGCATCAAGCGACCGAGCGAGGAATCCGCTTCGCGCATGCCGATTACGGGTTCCTCTTCTCTGTTCGCAGGGAAACGCTCGGCCTGCAACAAAGGCGACCGAACACGATCGTTGCGGCGCACAGGCGGCAAGGCAAGCGACCCGCGAAAACGCCGGGAACAGAGAAGAGGAACTCGTAAGAATCAAATCGCATCGGAACGCTGGCGATCACCGCAAACTGCTTAATAAGGCGTGCTCGCGTCCTTCATTGGGTCCGCGTCGCCGGAGACAAATCACCGCCTCCCATTTGCCGGCACGTGGCATCCCGGTTCCAGAGAAACTGAAACGCAGGAGTGGGCGGCCGTGATTTCCAGATTCTTCATCGATCGGCCGATCTTCGCCTCCGTGCTGTCGATCGTGATCACGTTGGCCGGCGGCGTGGCCATCTGGACGCTTCCGTTAGCTCAATTCCCGCAAGTCTCTCCGCCAACCGTCACGGTCAGTTGCACTTACCCCGGCGCCAGCGCCCAGGTGGTCGCTGAAGCGGTGGCGGCCCCGATCGAGCAGCAAGTCAACGGCGTCGAGGGCATGATGTACATGTCGTCGACCTGCACCAACGACGGCCAGTACAACCTGACGGTCACGTTCTTCAACGACGTCGACGTGAATATGGCCCAGGTGCTGGTGCAAAACCGCGTCAGCCTGGCCGTGCAGCAATTGCCCGACGTGATCAAGCAGACCGGCGTGACGACGCGCAAGCGCTCGCCCGACATTTTGATGGGCGTCGCGCTGATCTCGCCCGACAGGCGGTACGACCAGTTGTATTTGAGCAACTACGCCGTGCTGCAAATCAAGGACGAACTGGCGCGGCTCGACGGCGTGGGCGACGTGTTCCTGTTCGGCCAGCGCGATTACAGCATGCGCGTCTGGGTCGATCCCGAAAAACTGGCCGCTCGCAACCTGACCGCCGCCGATGTAGCGGCGGCCATTCGCGAACAAAACATGCCGGTGGCCGCGGGCGCCGTCGGGCAGCAGCCCGCGCCCGAAGGTCAGATGCTGCAGGTGAATCTGAGCACGCTCGGCCGGTTGTCGGAGCCCGAGGAATTCGAAGAGATCGTGATCAAGGCGACTCCCGACGGCCGCATCACGCGGCTGAAGGACGTCGCCCGCGTCGAGTTGGGCGCCAAGAGCCTTGATGTCAACGTTAGCATCGACGGGCAGCCGACCGTATTTTTGGCCATCTTCCAGATGCCCGACGCCAATGCGCTGGAAACGCACGACCGGGTGATGGCCAAGATGGCCGAACTGAAGCAGGGCTTCCCCGAAGGGCTCGACTACGACGTCGGCTTCACCACGGTTCCCTACACGCGCGAGTCGATCAACGAGGTGTTCAAGACGCTGCGCGACGCGATCATCCTGGTCGCTATCGTCGTGCTGCTCTTCTTGCAGAACTGGCGTTCGGCGATCATTCCCTTGGTGGCCGTGCCGGTGGCGATCATCGGCACTTTCGCCGCCATGGCCGCCTTCGGCTTCAGTCTCAACAACCTGACGTTGTTCGGCCTGGTGCTGGCCATCGGCATCGTAGTCGATGACGCGATCGTCGTGGTCGAGGCGGTCGAGCACCACATCGAGCAGGGGATGCGGCCGCGCGAGGCCACGATCAAGGCCATGCAGCAGGTTTCAGGACCCGTGATCGCCGTGGGCCTGGTGCTCAGCGCCGTGTTCGTCCCCTGCGCGTTCATCAGCGGCATCACCGGGCACTTTTTCCGGCAGTTCGCCCTGACGATTGCCGTTTCGACGATCATTTCGGCCTTCAACTCGTTGACGCTCAGCCCGGCCTTGACGGCCGTGTTGTTGCGGGCGCACGACAAGACGGCGGCCTTGCCTCTGCCTTGGCTGTCCTTTCCGTTGGCCGGCGGCTGGCTGGGTTGGCTGCTGCTGCCGGCGCGGCTGGCGCCTTGGCTCGTGCGAGGACTGGAAGCGTTGCCTGCCAGTTGGGCCGCGCGCCTTGCGCCGCTGGAACCGTGGCTGGCGCCCGGCGTCGCGATGCTATTGGGCGGTCTGGCCGGGGCGCTGGCCGCCGGCAGCGCGAATCGCCTGTTGGGCGCCTTCTTCCTGCTCTTCAATCGCGGCTTTCACTACAGCACCGGCCTTTATGCCCGGTTAGTCGGCGGCTTGCTCCGCGTGACCGCCTTCGTGCTCGTGGTCTACGGCGGGTTGCTCGGCGTGACCTACTGGCGGTTCGTCGAGACTCCCAGGGGGTTCATTCCTTCCCAGGACATGGGCTACTTGATGGTCAACGTGCTGCTGCCCGACTCTGCGTCGATGGAGCGCACCCAGGCGGTGATCAATAAGATCGTCAAAATCGCGGTAGCGCATCCGGGCGTGAAGCACTGCTCGGGCATCGCGGGGCAGTCGTTCGTGCTGAACGCCTTCGGCTCGAATTTCGGCTCGATGTTCGTGAATCTTAAAGATTATCACCTGCGCCGCGATCCCAAGCTTTCGAGCACGGTGATCAAGGAAGACTTGGAGAAGAGTTTCGCCCAGGAGATCGACGAGGCGATGATCATGGTTTTTCCGCCGCCGCCGATTCGCGGCGTGGGCCGCTCCGGCGGGTTCATGATCATGGTCGAAGACCGGGGCGACGTCGGCCCGCAGGCCTTGCAGGAGGAAACCGATAACCTGGTGCGGATCGGCAACCAGACGCCGGGCTTCGGGCGGCTGATGACCTCATTCCGAGCCAACGTGCCGCAACTCTACATCAAGCCCGACCCGCAACAGTGCATGACGCGTCACGTCTCGCTGGCGGCCTTCGCCGACGCGCTGCGCATCTACCAGGGTTCGCTGTACGTCAACGATTTCAACAAATTCGGACGCACCTGGCAGGTGATCGTGCAGGCCGAGCCCGAATTCCGCGCCTCGCCCGACTACATCTCCCGCTACAAGGTGCGTAACAGCGACGGCGTCATGACGCCCTTGGGATCGCTGGCCACGCTCCACGAAGTGAACGGCCCTTTGGTGCTGACTCGCTACAACATGCACCCGGCGGCATCGATCAACGGGGCCGCCTCGGCGGGCGTGAGTTCGAATCAAGCGATCGAAGCCATGCAGCGGCTGGCCGAGGAAAATCTGCCCCGCAACATGGCGTACGAATGGACCGACATGTCGTACCTCGAACTGCTGGCCGGCAATACCGCGACGGTCATCTTCGGCTTCGCCGTGGTGATGGTGTTTCTGGTGCTGGCGGCGCAATACGAAAGCTGGTCGCTGCCGCTGGCCGTGATCCTGGTCGTGCCGATGTGCTTGCTGAGCGCCTTGATCGGCGTCAACCTGGCGAAAATGGACGTCAACATTTTCACGCGAGTGGGCTTCGTCGTGCTCGTCGGACTGGCCAGCAAGAACGCGATTCTGATCGTCGAATTCGCCAAGCTGCAGCGAGTGGCCGGCATTTCGCGGCGCGAGGCGACGCTCGAAGCCTGCCGGCTGCGGTTGCGACCGATCGTCATGACGTCGTTCGCCTTCATCCTCGGCGTGGTGCCCTTGATCGCGGCGCATGGCGCCGGCGCCGAGATGCGCAAGGCGCTCGGCCTGGCGGTATTCAGCGGCATGCTCGGCGTCACGCTGTTCGGCCTGGCGCTGACTCCGGTGTTCTTCTACAGCATCGACTGGCTGGGAGAATCGCGCGTGTTCGGTTGGTCGTGGCTGCGTCGACTTAGCGGGTTCACGCTCGCGACGCTCAGCCTGCGCCCGGTGCGCCGGTTCGGCGTGGAAGTCGCCTTGAGAGTTGCTGCCAGCGCCCGCAAGCGATCGCGTCCGGCGCCTGCGCGCCAGCACGCGCCGCCGTTGCCGGCCGCGCCGACGAACGGCGCCGCGGGCAACGGCTCGCCGGAAAACGGCTCGCCGGGCGCCAAAACGCCGGTTCCCATGTCGGCGGATGAAACCGTCATCCTCGCCGACGAAACGCACGAGGCGCCTGCGCCGCTCCACAGCCCCCGCCCCGCCGCGCATTTGTCGCCTTCCGCTCCGCGAAAGAGAGTGCTTTCGCAACGCGACGAACGACATTAACTTTCTCCATTTACCCAGGACCGTCGAGTAAGGTCGCGCATTGTTCTCGAAGTTCTTCATCAATCGGCCGATTTTCGCCTCGGTGCTCTCGATCATGATCACCCTGGGCGGCGGCATTGCGCTGTTCACGCTGCCGATCGCGCAATACCCGGAGATCACGCCGCCCACCGTCGAAGTTTCGGCCAATTATCCGGGGGCCAACGCCCAAGTGGTGGCCGACACGGTGGCGGCGCCGATCGAGCAGCAGGTCAACGGCGTCGAGAAGATGCTCTATATGTCGTCGCAGTGCGCCAACGACGGCACCTACACGCTGACCGTGACCTTCAAGCACGGCGTCGATCTGAACATGGCCCAGGTGCTGGTGCAAAACCGCGTGGCGCTGGCGCAGCCGATTTTGCCCAGCCTCGTGCAGCGCCGCGGCGTGGTGGTCAAGAAGAAATCGCCCAGCGTGCTGATGATCGTCAATCTGTTCTCGCCCGACGACAGCCGCGACAACCTGTATCTGAGCAACTACGCCACGATCCAGCTCAAGGACGAACTTTCCCGCTTGCACGGCGTAGGCGACATCACCTACATCGGCCAGCGCGACTACAGCATGCGGCTCTGGCTCGATCCGGAAAAGATGGCCTACCGCAATCTGACCACGGCCGACGTCGTGCGGACCATCGAACAGCAGAACACGCAAGTCGCCGCCGGCCAGATCGGACAGCCGCCGGTGGCCAACGGGCAGGTGTTTCAATTCACCATGAGCACCATGGGCCGCCTGGCCGAACCCGAGCAATTCGCCGACATGATTCTCAAGACCGACGCCGAAGGCCGCTTCGTGCGGTTGCGCGACGTGGCCCAGATCGAACTCGGCGCGCTGGTCTACGATCAAACCTGCACGCTCGACGGCCGGCCTTCCGTGGCCTTGTCGATCTATCAATTGCCCGGCTCGAACGCGCTGGAGACCGCGCAGTTGGTCCGCTCGAAGATGACTGAGCTGCGCGACCGCTTTCCCGACGGCGTGGAATACTCCATCGTCTACGATACGACGCCCTTCATCCAGGAATCGATCAACGAAGTCTTCAAGACCTTGCGCGACGCGGTGATCCTTGTCGCCGTGGTGGTCTTGCTGTTTTTGCAGAATTGGCGCTCGGCGATCATTCCGCTGATCGCGGTGCCCGTGGCCGTGATCGGAACCTTCGCGGTGATGGCCGCGATGGGCTTCAGCCTGAACAATCTGACGCTGTTCGGCCTCGTGCTGGCCATCGGCATCGTAGTCGATGACGCGATCGTGGTGGTGGAAGCCGTCGAGCACCATATCGAGCACGGGCTGTCGCCGCGCGACGCCACGATCAAAGCCATGGAGCAGGTCTCCGGTCCGGTGATCGCCGTCGGGTTGGTGCTTTCGGCCGTATTCGTGCCGTGCGCCTTCATCAGCGGCATCACGGGTCAGTTTTTCCGGCAGTTCGCTCTGACGATCGCCGTTTCGACGATCATCTCGGCCTTCAACTCGTTGACGCTGAGCCCGGCGCTGACCGCGCTGCTGCTGCGCAGCAGCGACAAGGGCGTGGTCTCTCCCCTGCCTCGGCTGACGTTTCCGCTGGCCGGCGGCTGGCTGGGTTGGGTCTTTCTGGCGCCGCAACTCGCCGGGCACGTTGCGCCGACGCTGGCCCGGCTGCCTGCGGGGTTGGCCGAGGCGCTCGAACCATGGTCGGCGTGGCTGGCGCCTGGGGCCGGCGCAGTCGCGGCTTTTACCGCCGGATGGCTGGTCGGAGGCGTGCTGAACCGCAGCTTGGGCCTGGCCTTCCGCGCGTTCAATCGCGGCTTTGATTTCGCCACCGGCGCCTACGCGCGCGTGGTGGGCGGATTGCTGCGCGTCAGCATCGTGGTGCTCGTCATCTACGGCGGCCTGCTGGGCCTGACCTACAAGAGCTTCGTGGAAACGCCCAAGGGGTTCATTCCGGCGCAAGACAAGGGCTACTTGCTGGTCAACGTGCAACTGCCCGACTCGGCCTCGGTCCAGCGCACGCGGCGCACGATGCTCGACATCGAAAAAATCGCCGCGCGAATTCCCGGCGTCAAGCACACCGTGGCGATCGCCGGGCAGTCGATCTTGCTGAACGCCAATGCTCCGAATTTCGGCGCCATGTACGTGATGCTCGATGAATTCCATCATCGCGTCAAAGAAGGTCTCTCGGGCGACCTGATCGCCAGCCGCTTGCAGGCCGCGCTCGAAGACGAAGTCGCCGACGGCCTGATCAACGTCTTCGGCGCGCCGCCGGTCGAGGGGCTGGGCACGGCGGGCGGTTTCAAGATCGTGATCGAAGATCGCGGCGACGCCGGCCCTGACGTGCTGCAAGACGTGACGGACAACGCCGTGCTGACCGCGCGCGAAACGCCGCAATTGCGCGATCTGTTTTCCAGCTTCCGTTCCAACACGCCCTGGCTGTATCTCGATATCGACCGCTCGGCGGCCAAGCGGATGGGCTTGAACATGGGCGACGTGTTCAACACCCTGCAAGTTTACCTGGGCTCGCTGTACGTCAACGACTTCAACCGTTTTGGCCGCACCTGGCAGGTGAACGTGCAGGCGGGGGCCGACTTCCGCAACCAGATCGACGATCTCAAGCGGCTCAAGATTCGCAACGCCGAAGGCAAGATGACGCCGCTAGCGGCGCTGTCGGAGGTGCGCGACGTGAGCGGCCCGGCGATGATCACCCGCTACAACCTGTACCGCGCGGCGCCGATCAACGGCAGCCCCGCGCCGGGCGTCAGTTCGGGCGAAGCTTTGGAAAAGATGGAACAAGCCGCGCGGCGCGATCTGCCGCGTTCGATGCGCGCGGAATGGACCGAACTGGCGCTGCTGCAATTGCAAACCGGCAACACGGCCATGTGGGTCTTCCTGCTGGCGGTGGTGCTGGTGTTTTTGGTGCTGGCCGCGCAGTACGAGAGTTGGGCTTTGCCGTTGGCCGTGATTCTGGTGGTGCCGATGTGCCTGCTCTGTTCGGTCGCCGCCGTGCTCTGGGGCCGGCAGGACGTGAATATCTTCACGCAGATCGGCTTCGTCGTGTTGATCGGCTTGGCCTGCAAGAACGCGATTCTGATCGTCGAGTTCGCCAAGGCCCAGAGCGAAAGCGGCGTGCCGACGCGGCAAGCCACGCTCGAAGCTTGCAAGCTGCGGCTGCGGCCGATCGTGATGACCTCGCTGGCCTTCATTCTCGGCGTCGTGCCGTTGATGCTCTCCGAAGGCGCCGGCGCCGAAATGCGCCGCACGCTGGGCATCGCCGTGTTCGGCGGCATGCTCGGCGTCACGCTGTTCGGCGTGTTCCTGACGCCCGTCTTCTATTTCGTGATCCAGCGACTCAACGATTGGCGCCGCCGCTGGGCAGGTTGAGCGTTGGTCAGGCTTTCGAGCCTGACGGAAATCGCGAGGCGGCATCGCTCGGTTATGCGTCGAGCGCAGCTTCGGAGCGTTGAGACAGTTCCGTCAGGCTCGAAAGCCTGACCAACGCACTGTGCCGCCGCTTGCGGGCGGTTTACAATCGCCTTATTCGCCGCCCGCTCGGATCCGCCGGCGGCGCGTGCGAACGAAAGATCGGATGGACGCTACAGCGGCTTTCCAGGCGAAAGGGCTTTCATGTTCTCGCTTTCTCGACGTTCGTTTCTCGCGACGCCGCTGGCGGCGGCGCTGGCTTCGCAAGTATCGCGGGCCGCCGAATCGCCCGCCAAAGAGCGAATCAAGATCGGGCAGATCGGCGTCGGTCACGCCCACGCCAGCAAGCTGGCGGTTTACCGCCGTTCGCCCGGCTACGAGGTCGTCGGCATCGTAGAACCCGACGACGAGTTGCGCAAACGTGCCGAATCGCAGCCCGCCTTCCAGGGCTTGCCGTGGCTCACGCGCGAACAATTGCTCAATTCGCCCGGCGTGCAGGCGGTGCTGGTCGAAACCCGCGTTCGCGATCTGCTCGACAACGCCGAAGTTTGCCTCGCCGCCGAAAAGCACGTGCACATCGACAAACCGGCCGGCGAATCGCTGGCGCAGTTCCGCCGGCTCCTGGAGGCGGCAAAGCGGCAAAAGCGACTCGTGCAGATGGGCTACATGTATCGCTATAACCCGGCGGTCGTGCTGCTGCGCGAGATGCTCGCCAAGGGCTGGCTGGGCGAAGTGTTCGAAGTGCATGCCGTGATGAGCAAGGTCGTGCCGCCGGCTCAGCGGCGGCCACTGGCCGAGTATCCCGGCGGCATCATGTTCGAACTCGGCTGCCACGTCATCGACCTGGTCCTCGGCGTGCTCGGGGGGCCGCAAGCGGTTCACGCCTATCCGCGGCATTCTTCGTCGCTGGACGACGGCCTGGCCGACAACGTGCTGGCCGTGTTCGAATACCCGCGGGCCACGGCCAGCGTTCGTTCGAGCGCGCTGGAAGTCGACGGCGGCGCCCGGCGGCATCTGGTCGTCTGCGGCAGCGAGGGGACGTTTCACATCCAGCCGCTCGACAACCCGGCCGCGCGCGTGGCGTTTTCCCAGCCGCGGGGCAAATATCGCCACGGCTATCAAGACGTGCAGTTTCCCAAGTACGAACGCTATGTCGACGACGCGGCCGACATGGCGCGAATCATTCGCGGGGAAAAAGATGCTGATTATTCCTACGATCACGATCTGGCCGTGCAGGAGGCGGTGCTCAGGGCATCGGGTTTGACGCCCGATTAGCGGCTGGCGACCTTGCGCGTTCGATTTGTCTGGGTTTTTCTGGAGGACATCTCATGGTCGGCCGCAATGACGCAAAAATCACAGCTTTCATCACGACTTGGCTACTTGTGGGTGTGACTGCATCGTCAGTGCATGGAGCTGAAGCCGTCGAACGAGAGCGAGTCGCTCGCGTCGAATTCCTGATCGAATGTTTGGCTTCGAAGAATGCCGCTCCCAAGGTTATTGGAGATGCGAGGGTTGGCGACGATCAGACGATCAAATTCACAAAAACATACGACAAATCCGCGCAAGCGGTTGTCTATCTGGCCGCCAAGGAATTGCTCGGGGAAGATGAGGGCGTAATTGACATGCTACTGGAACATCAGGACGATAGCCGCTATTCGTTTTCCGTCAATTCATACATTGACTACAATGTCACGGTGTCGGAAGCTTGTCGTCGGATTGCAGGGCGAAAGTTGTACTCATACGAGCCTGAACTGCACGTGATCACACGTTCGGGAGCGGGGTACCCCGACTTGACCTCGTATGCCGGCTCTAAGCATCCCTGGGCCGTTTGGTGGAGAGAGAACAAATCTCGCGGGTTGCCGCAATTGCAGTTAGTGGCCCTCGACGCTGAAATCAAGTTCATGCAAGAGTTGGACGGTAAAACGGCTCTGCCCTGGCATCCCGATGCCGAGCCGCTTCCGATCGCCGAATTCAACCGGCGGCGGGGCGAGAATCTGCAAACGTTGAAGGCTATCCGGAGCTACGTCGCCGCGGCGAAAGTCCCATATCGCCCAAAAGCATTGGTAACCTTCCCGAATTATATTTTCGGGCTCCCTTGGGCCGGGCGTCGACACAACAAGTAGGTAACGTCCCCTGGAATATCCCCCATGATTATTGCCGCTTTCCAAGGCCCCGTGAAATTCGGCGATGCCGAGGCGAATCTGGCGACGACCGAAGAGGCGCTGGCCGAAGCCCAGTCGCGCGGCGCCGAGATCCTGGCGATGCCCGAAACGTTCTTGCACGGCTTCTTTTCGCAGCAGAAGTTCTTGCCGGAATTCGCCGTGGATTTGCAGGGCAAATTCTTTCAAGGCGTGCTCGAGCGGTTCAAGAAATTCGAATGTACGCTGCTGTTGGGGCTGAACGAGCGGCGCGGCGACGACGTGTTCAACACGGTGGCCGTGATCGAGCGAGGACGCCTCGTCGGCACGTACTCGAAAACATACGCTTACTTGAGCTACGAAACCCGCGGCGAGGCGTTTCCGGTCTTCGAGCGGCGCGGAATCAAATTCGGCGTCGCGATTTGCGCCGATACTTCGTACATCGAGCCGGCCAGGATTCTGGCCATGAAGGGGGCCCAAATCATCTTCACGCCGCACTTCAACTACATCAGCTACGAGCATGTCGCCGACCACACGACGGAAGTCCGCAACCATCACATTGCCATCGCCATCGACAACGGCGTGTACGTGGCCCGGGCGAACGTCGTCGTGCCGGAGTCGGCCGGCGTCGGGCCGTCAGGCTACGCGGGCGTCGGGGTGGGCGATAGTTTGATTCTCGATCGCCGAGGCCGCGTGCTGGCCGAGGCCGGCATCTCGCGCCGCGCGCTGCTCGTCGCCGACTTGCCCGACGACGATCTCCGCAAGGGCGGCCCCGCGCGCTGGCGATACACGAGTCCGGCCATCGCGGCCGCGCTTTACGAGCAATATCAAGATCTGTTCGCCCGGCACGGCAATCTGCCGCTGGGCAAGCACTGACGCCGCTGCCCGCTGCCGCTGCACGATTGGCCTTGGAAGGCGAACGCCCGACCGGCGCTATTCCTGTTCGATCTCGACCTGTTCGATTTCGGTTTCGGCCGTTTTCGGCGCGAACGCCGCCTCGGCGTCGAACGGGGGCGAACCGCCGCGCCAGCTCGGATTAGGAGGCAGTTCGTCCTCCGTTAACTTTCCATTTCGATCCACGTCGAGGGCCTTCAGATTCAACGCCATCTGGTCGATCTCGTCGAGGCTGATCTCGCCGTCGGCGTCGGCGTCGAGCAGACGTTTCCAACCGAACCTGTGGTGATGGAACGGCTCTCTGGGGATCATGGCCGGAAAACGCTCCGGATCCCAGGCTGAGCCTGCCGGGGCCGCGTCGAATTGCGGCGCCGGCGCCTCGGCATGTCGCCCTTCGCCGCGCTGCTTCGTTCGATCGTGTACTTGCGACAGCACCAAGAGCGCAAAGCATCCCAGAAACAACAACGCCACGCCTGAACTGCCTAACAGATGTTTCATGGCCTTCTTTCCGTCTTTCCCGGCCACTTCCGCGCACTCGCCGCCGTTCGCCGAAGCATGGGCAAGCGACCGACGCCTGCCTCGAATCATCATCCGCCGATGCGCCCGCAGATGCCGAGCAATCAGAAATATACTCTGCGACAGAAAAATAAACGACAGCCGAGCGCCGAACTTGCTCGCGAAACTCAACTCGCGGCTGGCAGGGCGTCGCCTTCGATCCATCCCCGATGGCACTAAGTCAGCGGCTTGAAACCGCGTCACGTTACAGTCGGCAGCACCGCCTTTGCTTGGCGGCGCAGAACGACACTCCGCGGCCAGGCAGGAACGTGACCGCCGCGGGCCCCAATATCCCTCAAACGCGTCTTAGTGCGTCAACTGCTTCATCGAACCCAGCGGCGGGGGAGGCGGCGTGTTCTTGTACTCGTCGGTGACGACGATCTCGAGCTGAATGTCGCGATCGCTGACGCCGCCGCGCATCTGCACCAGATCGCTTTGCAGTTCGTCCAGCGTCGGCTGGCGGGTCAGGTACTCTCCGAAGAAGCCGTCGATCAGGTTCGTATAGTATTCGTCGCTGCTGAGGAAGCCGTGGACGACTTGCGTTTCGGTCGCCTGATGAGTCTCGAGCAGGTTGTCCCAGTATTGCAAGCCCTGCGGGTCGGGCTTGCGGTCGAGCAGCCGTTGGTACAAAGCCTTGACCCACGCAAGGTCGGTGCCGCCGGCCGATTGGAAGAATTCCGGAGAGCTGAGCATGCCGGCGATGACTTCCTCGGGCCCGCCATAGGCTTTCCACACTTGATCTCGCCAGAACGCCAGCCCGGCGGCGTCGGGCGTACGCAACAGGAACTGCTGGTAATAGCCCGTGATGATCGGATCCAGGCGTTCGTCGCTCTCGAAAATCCCTTGAGCGACGACCGCCAGCGACGACCCGTTCTGGATCAGATTCGTCCAGTATTGCAAGCCGGCGTCGTCCGGGTCGCGGTGCAGCACCTGCTCGTACAGCTTGCGGACGTTGCTGGCATCGTGCGACATGATGCGCACCGTCACGACGTTGCTGTTGGCGTGCCCGTCGTTGGCCATGTACGTGAACTGGTCGAGCCCCTCGAAGCCGGCGCCGGGCGTGTAATTGAACGAGCCGTCGGCGTGCAACAAGAACGAGCCGTGCGCCGGTCCGCTGACCAGCACCGCGGTCAGCGGGGCGCCGTTCGGATCCGAATCGTTGCTCAGCACGCCGATCGCCGCGGTGGAAGAACTGGTCTGGGCATAGCTGATCTCCAAGAAATCCGGCTGCGCGACGGGCGGCGCATAGACGTAAACCTTGAAGGTTTGCGTCGGCGAAGTGTCGACGCCGCCGTTGGCCGTGCCGCCGTCGTCGTGCAGGGCGATCGTGACCGTGGCCGTGCCATACTCGTTCGGCGCCAGCGTATAGCTCAGCGCGCCGGTCGCTGGGTCGATGCTCGGCCCGGCGGAGAACAACGAGGGATTGTCCGTCGAGATTTGGAAGTTCAGCGTTTGACCGGCCTCGTTGGCGGCGGGGCCGGGGCTGAGCTGGCTGACGAAGCTCGCGACCAGATGAGCGCCGGTGTTTTCATTGACGTATTGATCGCCGCCCAGGAACAGGAAACTCGGGGCGTGGTTGACCAATTGGGACGTGATCTTGAAGGTCTGCGGAGGCGGAGCCGAGGTGTCGTGGCCGCCGTTGACCGTGCCGCCGTTGTCGTGCAATTGCACCGTCACGTTGGCGATGCCCTCGGTTTGCGGCGCCAAGGCGTATCGCAGCGTGCCGGTATTGGCGTCGATCGTCGGCAGCGAAGCGAACAACGCGTTGTTGTCGGTGGTCACGATGAAGTTCAGCGCTTGGCCGACTTCTTTCGGGCCGGGACCGGGACTGATGTTGGTGATGAAATTGGTCACGGTTTGCGGCGGCGCGTCCTCGTCGACGAACTGATTCGGGCCGATGGTGAAGGTCGGCGCCTGATTGACGAAGTTGACCGTGATCTTGAAGGTCTGCGCCGGCGAAGTGTCCTGGCCCCCGTTGAGCGTGCCGCCGTCGTCCTTGAGCTTGACCGTCACGGTGGCCGCGCCCGCGGCGAACGGCGCCGGCTGATAGGTCAGCGTGCCGGTCGTGGGGTCGATCGAGGGCGCCATCGAGAATAGCAAGGGGTTGTCGTTCGTGACGATGAAGCTCAGCGTTTCGCCGCTTTCGCTCGGCGGCCCGGCGCTGATTTGCGTGGCCCAATTGGCGATCGTTTGCAGCGGCGCATTCTCGTTGACCACCAGGCTCGGCCCGCCGACGAAGCTCGGGGCGTGGTTCACGAAGTTCACGTTGATCGTGAACGTTTGCGCAAGCGAAGTATTGATCCCGCCGTTGGCCGTGCCGCCGTTGTCGTGCAACAGGACCGTGACGGTCGCCGTGCCGAAGGCGTTCAGCGCCGGGGTATAGGTCAGCGTGCCGGTCGCCGGATCGATGCTCGGCCCGGCGGCGAACAATGAGGCATTATCCGTCGAGATTTGGAAGTTCAGCGTTTGACCAGCCTCGTTGAACCCGACCCCCGGCGAGACCGCGGTGGCCCAGCCAACCACGCTCTGAGGGGGCGCGTTTTCGTCGACCGTCTGATCGGGGCCGGCTACAAAGGTCGGAGGGTCGTTGACGAACAGCGAAGTCAGCTTGAACGTTTGCGTCGCCGAGGTGTCGTGGCCGCCGTTGGCCGTGCCGCCGTTGTCGTGCAGTTCGACGCTCACGTTCGTCGAGCCGCTGAAATTGGGAGAGAACTGATAACGCAGCGCGCCGGTCAGCGGATCGATCGACGGCGGGACCGCGAAGATATTCGGATTGGCGGGCGTGACGATGAAGTTCAGCGTCTGGCCCGTCTCGCCGTTGCCTGGTCCCGGGCCGATTTGGGTCGCCCAGTTGGAAATGACTTGCAGGCCGGAATCTTCGTCGACGGCCTGATCGGATCCTTTGACGAACGAAGGCGGCTGATTGACGAACTGCACGCCGACTGTAAACGTTTGCGTGAACGTGTCGATGCCGCCGTTGGCCGTGCCGCCGTCGTCCTGCACGGTCACCGTGATATGCGCGATGCCCGAGGCGTAGGGGACGGGCGTGTATTGCAGCGTACCCGAATCGTTCGGGCTGGTATAAGCAATGCTCGGGTTCGGCACGACCGCGGGATTGTCGGACGTGGCCGTGACCGTCAAGTTCTGCGACTCGCCCAGGCCCGAAGCGATGCCCGACAAGTTCCGCGTCTGCTGCCCGGCGTTTTCCAGAATGGACTGGTTCGGAATCGGGTTCAGGCTAGGCGGATCGTTGATCAACGCCACCGTGAGCGTGGTCGTCGCGAGGGGCGAAGTGTCGTTGCCCCCGTTGGCCGTGCCGCCGTTGTCGTGGGCCACGACCGAAATCTTCGCCACGCCGAACACGTCGGGATTGAGCGCGAAGTGCAAGGTCGAGGTCGCCGCGCCCGGCGCCGCCGGGTCGAGCGTCGGCTGAACCGAGAACAAGTCGGGCCGGTCGGTCGTCACCGTGAATGTCACCGTTTGGCTGAAGGGCGGCTGGCTTTCGATCGGCTGGCCCGGCGAAATGCCGGTCGCGAAGTCGGTCAGGCTGATCGGCCCCGCGTTGCTGCCGCCCGGCGATCCGCCGCTGGCTGTCACGGTATTGTTTTCCAGCACGCTGTCGTTGGCGGCAAGCGTGAACAGCGGCGGCTGGTTGATGAGTTTTACGTTCATCGTCGCCGTGCCGCTGGCGGTGCTGAACGAGTTGAATCCGCCCGTGGCGCCGGGGCCGGTCAGATCGACCGTGCCGCCGGCCGTCCCCGTGACCTGGTCCCAGCCGTAGAACGTGATCGACGCGTTGCCCGCATAACCGGGGTTCGGCCAGAAGCGAATTTGATAGCTGGCCGGCAGCAACACGGCCTGGTTCGGCGCTGCGCTGGCGATCGTGGTCCACGTCGTGCCGTCGGCCGAGTACTGCCAGACGCCGCCGCCGCCCGTCGACATGCCGGCAATTGCAATCCCCGGTATGCCCCCGGCGGCCGTGTCGACGGTCAGGAAATTCGGCCCGGCCGTGGCCAGCATGGCGCTGATCGACACGCCCGCGGGCGGAGTGTTCGCCGGGGGAACGTTTTCCAGAATGTCGGGCAGGGTCGGACTGCCCGAGGCGAGCACCGGCGCCCGGTGGATCGCCACGCCCGTCAACGTCACGTTGAACGGCGCCGAATTGAGCGGGAACGGCGCCGGCTGGCCTTGGGGACCGAGGCCCGAGTTGCCCAGGTCGTTGGCGATCAAGATCAGCGAAGCCGTGCCGTTGAAGTTGATGTCCTCTTCATAGACCAGATTGGACAAGGCCGCCAGCATGTCGGTGATCGCCCCTTTGAACGTGACGCTCGAGGAGTTGTTGGCCCCGCTGACGATCGAGATGCCCGTCAGTTGCGTCAAGCCCACGGCGCCGCCCGCCACGCCGTTTTCGGTGGCGTCGATCGTCATCTGCATCTGCTGGTTGCCTTCGGGCAGATCGGGATCGGTGATCGTGAAGGCGGGCAGCGGCGCGGTCGACAGGCTGAACGCCGAGCTGGGCGAAAGAGCCACCGGCCCCGTGGGGCCGTGGACCACCGGCGGATCGTTGACCGCCTTGACCGAAAGTTGCGCCGCGTCGGCCGGCCCGCTGCTGAACGGAGCGCTGCCGCCCGTGCCCGTGGCCGTCAGATCGACCGACTGCCCGTGTACGTCGATGCGGTTGTTGACGTAATCGAACGTCTCATCCCAGGCGACGAACGACAGCGACGGCGCTCCGCCGTAGAAATCGTTGAAGTACTGGTCCGGCAGGAAGCGAACCAGGTCGCCCCCGTCGAGCAGCAAGGCGCTAGTCGTCGATACGCTCGGGAAGTTCGTCCAGTTGCCGGCCGGCAACTGGTATTGCCAGGTTCCGTGAGCCGTTTGCCCCAGGCCGACGACGGCGATGCCGAATTGCGGCGAGACTACGGCGTTGAGCGTAATGGCGTTCGGCTGCACGTTCGGGTCGGACTGCAACATCGCCAGCACCGCGGCGCCCAGATTGTTGACCGGCGCCACATCCTCAAGGATCGAGGCGAACGACAGAGCCGCCGCGGGGTTCAACGTCGGCGCTTCGGGCTGCGGAACGACGGAAAGCGTCGCGACGGCCGCCGACCCGCTGCTAAAGGGCGTGCTGCCGCCAGTGCCGGTCAGCGACAAGTCGACCGTCGAGCCGTCCAGATCATAGATGCCGTTAACGTAATCGAAGGTTTCGTCCCAGGCGACGAACGACAACGTCGGGGCGCCGCCGCGCGTATTGTCGAATTTCGGATTCGGCAGGAACCGCACCGAATCGTTGCCGTCGAGCAACAAGGCGCTAGTCGGAGACACGCTGACGGGAATATTCGCCCAGCCGCCGCCGATCTGGTATTGCCAGACGCCGTTGGCCGTTTGCGTGAGGCCCGTCACCGCAATGCCGTAGCGGGACGTACCCGTGGCGTGCAGCGTGATGGCATTCGGCTGATAATTCGGGTCCGATTGCAGCATGGACAGAACGCTACTGCCGTTATTGTTCGCCAGCAGGACGTCTTCGTTGATCGACTGGAACGACAGCGAGGCGGTCGAGGCCAACGTGGGAGCTTCCGGCGCCGGCGTGACTTGCAGCGTGGCCGTCGCCGTGCCGGCGCTCAGCAGGCTGAACGGCGTGCTGCCGCCGGTTCCGGTCTTCGTCAAATCGACGACGGCGCCGTCGACGTCCGGTCCGCCTTCGAACAGATCGTACGTGTGATCCCAGGCCATGAACGACAGCGTTGGCGCCGCGCCGCGCGTATCGTCGAATTTCGGGTCGGGCAAGAACCGCACCGAATCGCCCGCGTCGATTAATAGCGCGCGATCGGTCGCCACGGCCGGGAAGGGAGTCCAATTGCCGATCGGCGATTTGTACTGCCAGAGGCCATGCGCGGTTTCGGTCGCGGCGACGACGGCGATGCCGTATTGCGCCCCGGGCGCGTTGAGGGTCATGGCGTTCGGCTGCACCGACAGATCGGATTGGAGCATCGCCAGCACCGTACTGCCCGTATTGCTGGCCGATGGCGTGTCTTCGACCACCGGCTGGAATGCAAGGTTGGCGCCGGTGTTTAGGGTCGGCGCGTCGACTACCGGTTGCACGTCCAGATAGACGATCTCGGGCGTTGACGTCAGCGCCTGTGGGCTCGGCAGGTATTGCGGCGCCGGGCCGACGCCGATATTCCCGTGATCGTTCGTCGTGAACGTCAGTTCGACGGCGCCGGTGAGCTCCTCGGCCGGGTTGAAGACCAGCCCGTCAAGCGCCTGATTGATGGCCGAGAGCGTCCCCAGGAAATCGAGCTTGCTCTGCCCGTTGCTCGTACTCCCGGTAAACGTGATGCCGGCGACGTTGGTCAGCGTCAGCGTGCCCAGCGTGCTGGGGTTGACCGTAATGATCTCTTCGAACGGCGGCAGCAGCGCATTGCCGGCGTCGGCGGCCGTGATGTCGCTGTCGACGACGGTCACCGCGTTCCCATTGGCCTTCGAGAAGGTCTGTTTCGTGTCTTCGTTGAGCAGGATCGGCGAGGCAGCCGTGCTGGTCGGAACAGCGTCGACGGGCGGATCGTTGACCGCGATCACGTCGATCGGAATCGAGTAAATCGCGGTTTGCGCGGGCGCCGGCGAGTTGCCGTTATCGTTGACCGTCACCGTGACGACCGCCTGGTCGCCCAGGTGGCTGTCGAAGTTCAGATCGGGAGTGAACACCAATCCTTCGAGTGCGGCGTTCAGCCCCGGCGTGGGCGCCACGGCGCTGGCTTCGCCCAAAGGCGCGGTGATGGTGATCGTGTTCGAACCCTGGCCGGTGGGGGTGACGCCGATCGAATTGAGTTCCGTCAAAGCGGCGCTCGAAAGCGTGAGCGTGCCGTGCGTCGCCGACAAGGTCAGCGTCTCGCTGCCCCCGTTGGCGTCGACGTCGAAGATCGACAGCGCCACGGAGGTGTTGTCGGCGCTGCTGAAGGGCGTCGTCAGGCTGAACGTGCCGTAAGACGGCGAGGCCGAATTCTCGTACATCGATAGCGACGGCGTGCCCGTGCCCGACGAAACCAGTTGCACCACCGGCGCCGAGTTCGTCACGTTCGCCAACAGCAGCCGGAAGTGGGTCAGGCCGTCGGGCCCGTTGGCCTGCAGGAAATTGCCCGCGCGGTCGGCAATGCCGACGGGCGTCGCCGCCGAATTGCCGGGGTCGAACTGCACGCCATTATCCAGATAGATGTCGTACTGGTGGCCGTTCAGCCAGACGCCGCTGGCGGCGACCAGATGAATGATGTGGTTGTTGTTGTCGTAGTCGAAGTAGTAATCGACCCCCGGCGTCAGCAGCCGGCCGTCCTCGCGAACGTCGAGCCGGTCGGGGCTGACCGAAGCGTCGTAGATGCCGCTGCCCAAGCCGTCGCTCAACTGGATCGTGAATTCCGACAAGCTCTGCCCGCGGACGAACACGATGTTGGGCGATTTGTTCAGGTCGTTTTGGTCGTTGTCGATCGGCGCCAAGAGCGCGGCCGTCGGACCGGTGGTATCGGCGTGCTCGATGGCGCCGCGGTCGATGAACACGTTCTGGCCGGTCCCCAGGTTTGCGTTGGTCACGGCCGGATCGTCGACGCGCAACTGCCCGTACAGGTCGAAGCCCGGGGCGATGATCGGCGACGGCGGAATGCCCAATGGGCCGGTGACGGACGTCATCGAGGTGCGGTCTTGCAGGCTGTTGATCGAAGCGTCGATCGGCAGCGCCGTATCGGTCAGGTAGAAGTTGGCCTTCGACGGATCGGTGCTCGCCTTGCGGAAAGGCGAGGGCGTGGCCGCGGTCACGACTTTGTCGAAACTGCCCGTGCCAACGTTGACCGGCGCGGCGCCGTCGTTCTGATAATAGTTCTCGCCCAACACGGCGTTCGATCCGCCCGTCACGTCGATGGCCCGGCCAGAGGCCAAGTTGACCAGCACGTTGTTCAGAATCGTGGGCGACGAGTTGTTGGTCGCCAGGATGCCGGTCCCCGTCGGATTGTCGCCGCCGTAGATCGTGTTGTTCGCGATTCGCCCGAACGGCACGATGCCCTGCGTGGCGCCGTTCGGGGCATTGTCCCCCTCGAAGGCGATGCCGTTGCCGCTCGAACTGACGCCGTAAATCAAGTTGTTCACGATCACCACGCCCGGCGCCAAATTCGCGCTGTTCAAGGTCGGCGTGTTCACTGCGGCGCCGGGGTGCGGCAGGCTGTTGTTGCTATCAGGCGGCGTGTCGAAGGGCGTGCCCGGCGCCGAGGCCGTGACCAGAATGCCGTTTTGCGAGGCGTTGCTGATCTGGTTGCCGTACAGGATCACTTCGCCCTGCGGCCGCGGCATCGTCACGTCGCCCAGCGCCGACGGCACGGGCGGGTTGTATTGAACGATCGCGCCGGGCGACTGCGTGCTGACGAAGCCCGAAGCGCTCGCGAACCCGTCGGCGGCCGCGACGATATTGCCAAACAGCGTGCCGCCCGAAGCGCTGAACTGGTCGACTCCGCTGATGGTGAACGTGGCCGACGATTGGCCGGCTTGGATGGTGACGGTCTGCTGCACTGTCGCCGCGCTCGGATTCAGCGAAAGCAAGTGGACGACCAGTGCATTGGTGGTCGGCGTGTTCCGAGTCACGGTGGCAGTGAGCGACTGCGTGGACGTGCCGGGAACCATCGTCTCCGCCGGGACCGACAGCGACAGGGCCGGCGTGTCGTTGTCCGTCGGCGAGTTCGGCTCGGTCGCTTGGCTGTCGGGCAGCACGTCGAGCACCGCTCCGACCGGCTCCGCGCCGCTGAGGCCGGCAACCGACGCGGTGAACAAGGCCGACTGCGGGTTGCTGGCCAACACGTCGTCGGTGATCGTGACATTGACGCTGGCCGAGGTCTGACCATTGAGAATCGTTACCGTGGCAGGCACGGAAGCCGCTGAAGGATTGCTGCTGGTCAGCGAAACGACCAAACTCCCCGTCGTGTCGACGCGGGTGACCGTCAGTTTGCCGGGAAGCAGCCCCGCGTCGTCGCTGACTTGCGCGGCGCCATTGACGCTGAGGGTCAGCGTCGTGCCGGCGGTCGTGGCCGGGAGCAGGAAGGCGCCGCGGCCGTGCGTGGCGGCGCCGAGCAAGTTGGAGTTCGGGTTGTATTCGAGGTCGACAACCTGAGCGTAGGGCAGGCCGACGCCCAAAGCGGCCCAACTGGCGCCCAAATCGTTCGACACGTAGACGCCGGTGTCGTTGCCCACGTACAGCGCCCCCGTGCTGCCGTTGATCGCAATCGCGTTGGTCGGCTCGTCCGGCAGATTGCCGCTGATATCGGTCCAGGTTGCGCCGCCGTCGGCGGTGCGGAAGACGTGTCCGCCGCCCCCGGTAAACATGTTGACCACCGCGTACGCGATTTTCGAGTCCTTCGGATCGATGGCCAACTGATTCACCCGGCCGCTGCCGGCAGGCAAGTCAATTTCGGTCCAGGTTGCGCCGCCGTTGGTGCTGATGAAGATTTGCGAACTGCTGGCAAACTCCCCTCCCGTAGAAGCGTAAATCGTGTTGGCGTCGCTGGGGGCGATGGCGACCGCGTCGACCGTGTTGCCGTTGGGGTTCCAGCCGGCCGTGCCAATCGTCGTGAGCGGGGCCCACGAGGTCGCGCCGTTGGTGGTGATCCAAAGATTGTTGTCGCCCAAAATCACTTCATTGCCGTCGCTGGGGGCCACGGCGAACGGCGGATAGAAGTTGGCGTTTGCAAACGAGCCCAACCCGGTCGTGGCGGACGACCAGGTCGATCCGCCGTCGGTCGACTTACGGAAGAACGCCGTCGGGCCAAAGCTGCCGACCGGCGAGACGCGGTAAACGACGTTGGGGTTTTGCGGATTGAACCTCACCTCGCCGCCGTCGCCGCCGTCGGTCTCGGTCCAAACCGGGTTGCCGGTATAAAGCTCCGTGCCGTTGTCTTGGCTGCCGCCCAGAACGGTCGTCGCGACAGCCGGATCGAGGGCGATCGACTCGAACTGGATCGTGTTCAGATCGCCGTTCCTGTTGGTCCATAAGAAACCCGCGCCGTTCAGCGGATCGGGATCCTTGCGCCAGATGCCGCCGTCGCTGCCCACCAGCAGTTTGCCGATGGCGTCGAAGGCCATGGCGTGCCAGTCGGTGTGTGCATAGTTGCCGTTGTCGTCTTGGGTGATGTTCGTCCAGGTCGCGCCGCCGTCGGTAGTTCGAATGATGCCGACGCCGCCGAAATTGGTCGAGCCGGCTGCGTAGGCGATCGACGAGTTCGAGGGATCGACGGCCATGGTCAGGTCGTACCAGCCCTGCCCGCCCGTGAAGTCGCTCGCCGCCGCGGTTAGGTCCGTCCAGGTGGCGCCTCCGTCGATCGATTTCTCGATTTTGAACAAGCTGCCAAACCCGGTGCTGCCCGAGGCGCCCGTGCCCGAGACGTCCGCATACAGCACGTTGCCGCTGTTGGCCGTGGAAATGGCCAGCGAAATACGGCCGTCCTTGACTCCGTTGGGGAAATTGCTCAGCAAGTTCCAGGTCGTCCCGCCGTCGGTCGACTTGTAAATGCCGTTGTTCGCGCTGCCAAAGTTGCCGAAGAAGGTGCCGAGTGCGGCGTAGACCGTGGTCGGATTGTTCGGGTCGACGACCACGTCGCTGAAACTATCGATCGTATCGTTGAGGGGGCCCGCCGTGGTGTTGGTCCAGGTGACGCCGCCGTCCGTGGTCTTCCAGATGCCTGTGTTGCCCAGTAGCCCGTTCTCTGCGAAGTCGGCGACCGCAGCGTAGGCGATATTCGCGTTGCTCGGGTCGACGGCGATCTTCGAAATGCTGCGCCGGTCGAAGGCCCCGCCGGCGGTCTCGAGCGTCCAAGTTTTGCCGCCATCTTGCGAGACGAGAATGCCGCGACCGTAAAACGAATCGCCCGAGTTGTTCGCTTCGCCCGTCCCGGCGTAGATCACGTTGGGTTTGTTGGGAGCGACTGCGATCGCGCCCATGAACAACGGCACGGGGTTCCCGTTGGCGTCGGTGATGTTGTCGGTCAGCGGCGTCCAACTTGGTGAAGCAGTCGTGGCGTCGGTCGTTTTCCACACGCCGCCGCCGGCCGCCGCGATGTAGAGGACGTCGGGGTTGGTCGGATCGGGCGCCACGCCTGCAATTCGGCCGCTATCGCCGCCGGTTCCCGCATACCCGCCTACGATCGGCGCCGGGCCGATCGCCGTCCAGGTGGCGACCCCGTAAGGAATCTGGCCGTCGGTGTCGTCGGTGACGCTCAGCGTGGCGCTGCCGCTGATCACCCCGGCGGCCGTGGCCACGATCTGGGCGTCGCGGAACGGGTTCGGCAGCCGGTTCTTGACGTTGTCGTCCTGCGGAATGAGCCAGAAGCTGGCCGACGTCTGCCCGACGGGGATGGTCAGGGTGGCTTGCGCCGCGAAGGGGCCGCCGAGATCCCCCGAAACCAGCGCCGCCGACGCCCAAAGGCTGCTCAACGTGACCGCCAGACCACCGGGGTGCAGGCTGCCATCGACCGGGCCGGTGTTGACGTCAACCTTCCCCTCGTACTCCGTGCCATTTTCCGGAATCGACGACGGGAGGCTCGTCACCGTGAACGTCGGCAGCACGCCGGTATCGTCGGTCACGTCGACCGTGCCGCCGAAGCTCGTGAAGCCGGCGTAGGAGGCATTGAATTCGACGGTCTGCGTGCCGTCGGCCCATTCGGGCGAGCCCTTGACCACGCCGCTGTAAAGGAACGTGGCAAGCGTTTGCCCCGGCAAGAACGAGACCGTGGCCGGGTAAGTCACGTTCGTCGAGGGGTTTCCCGTTTCCACATCGATCGCGCTTAAGTTGACGGTCATCGCGGGCAGATTCGTGCCGCTACGGATGAGCGTGCCCACTTTGTTCGTCGACGATTCGGTAATGGATGGGGCTAGCACGACCCTCAAGGTGCTCTGCGAGGTATTCACGTTCGAGACTTCGGCGACGCCGAACAGATTGACGATGTTCGTCGCCGGGATGCTGACGCCCTGCGACCCGTTGGCCTGGTTGTTGACGTCGGCCGCGCTGACGCCCTTCAGCGTGGGGTTCGAATCGACGGCGGCGACGATGGCGTCGGCCACTTGCTGCGCCGTGTAGGACGGTAGGAACGAAATCGGCCAGTTGCCCGTCGCGACCGAGCCGGTGTCGTCGAACTCGAACGTCACCGAGTGTACGCCGTCGCTGAGCGTGAATGTTTCGCCATCGGTCAGGCCGCTGCCCGCGGGCGCCACGATCGAATACGACTGCGACATCCGGTCGTTGCTGTCGAACGACTGATTCAGGTCGATCCACGGAAACAAGTCGCTGAAGTTGGCGCCGTATTCCGTGCCGCGGCGAATCTCGAGCTGGTAGGGACCGGAGAGCACTTGCTGCGTCGCCCCCGGGACGGGGTTTACCGGCACGTTGAAGAAACTTGTGTCGGCGGAGCCGGAGGTCGCTGGTTTCGGGTTGGTGATCATCTCGCCGCGTTCGGCGAGCCCGACGGTGATGTCGTCGATGTACCAGCCTTCGTGGCTGTTGTCCTGGCCGCGCCGCTGAGCGCCCGTCGTCTGAGGGCCGTTGAACACGCCGAACTGGTTGCCCGCGACGTTCTGGTTGGCGTACGGATTCGCCGCCCCGGTGACGGCGTTGATCGACAGGTCGCCCGGATTGAGCGTGGTGCCGGCGGTGCTGAAGTCAAACCGCAGTTGCAGGCTGTTTTGCCCGGCGAAGTCGCTCAGATCGACGCGGGCCTGCCGCCAGCCGGTGTTGGTCGTCGTGCTGTCGAACAGCGGCTGCACCCGCTGCAAGGGATCGCCCGACCCGGTGGCACTGCTGACGCTCTGGTAATTGGGCCGCTCGGCCTCGGGGTCCGGGTAGTTGGGCTGGTAATCGTTGTTCGTGGCCAGCGGCTGCCAGTTGACGCCGCCGTCTTCGGAGATCAGCACGCGGGCGCTGTCGAACATCTGCTGCAGCTTGGCCTTCGAGCTTTGCGCGTCCTCGGTGTTGAGGAAGTAGTTGAAGTACAAGGTCGGCTTGTCGGCCGAGGAGTAATTGGCCAGGCTAAAGCTGTTGGTCGACAGCGAGCCATAGGCGCCGCCGGGCATGTTGTAAGTATCGTAGAGGCTCGAATTCGTCGCGTAATCGCTGGCGTTGGGCTGTACGCTGATCAGATTCTGCGTGTTGTTCGCCTTGGGATCCTCCAAGCCGAAATAAAAGCTCGTGCCGCCGGGTTGCGGCGGATTGTTGGTATTGGGGTTCTTCGCGCGGCTGTTGTCGGGCGCCGCCACGATGCCGTGGCCCTGGTCGGCGGGCGTGGTGGCCGGATCGGCCCCGCGGCGATCGGTGACGTGCCACAGGTTGTAGTCCAGCGTCGAGAAGGCGATCCCGGCCACGTTCGTCACGCCCAAGGCGATGCTCGACTGGTAGCTGGCGCCACCGTCGGCGCTGAAGATGTTCTGCAGCTTGCCGCCGGTGTCGAAGGCGTACAGGATTCCCCCCGCCGCCGCGAACAGATCGCCCGCGTATTTGCCGATGCCCGTGGCGGGGTCGGGCTCGACGTCGGGCGGGCCGGCCGTCAGGCTCTGGAAGGACAGCCCGGAGACGTTCGCGATCCGCGTCGCTTGGCCGCTGCGATAATCGAGCGAATACAGGTTGCCTTCGTTGCCAACGATAAACATGACGCCGTTGAGGTACGTCATGCCGGTGATGGTTTCGCCGGCTTGCACGCCCGTCACCGGCACGTCCAGCGGCTGCGTCGGCGGGATGGCGGTTTGAGGGGCGAAGTTGATGCCGTTGGGATTGAACGGCACCACGACGCCCGTGTCGGGGTCGAGCTCGTACAGACCGTTGAGGAACGGCTGCGAGCCCGAACCGCCGTTCAGGTAGCTGCCGATGGCGTAGAGAAACCGCTTGTTCGTGCCCTGCGGCGTCGCTTGCACGAAGGCCATGGCGTTGTACTGCACGCCCTTGTTCGCCGCCGTGACGCTGGTGCCGTTGATGTATTCCGTGACGACGCCGTCGTCGCCCTTCATCGAGCCCGCCGCCGTGCCGGTGTCGATTTGCACGTAGTTGCCGGAGTTGCCGTCGTTCGTGCCAGTCGTCAGACCATACAACTCTCCGTCGTTGCGCATGGCGAGGGCGTTGAAGCCGTTCACTTCGCTGGTGATCTGGCCCTGGTCGGTTTCCATCGCGCCGGTGAAGGGATTGACGGTTTCCAAACGGCCTTGGGGCCCGCCGGTGTTCACGAACAACACCACGTCCGAGAGGTTGTAGGGCGTGGCGTAGCTGTTCAAGGTGGCGATATTTTTGACGCTCGACGTGTCGCCGTTCCACATCGGCGTCAGCGTCGAAGGATCCTGGGCCGTTTCGCCGCCTTGGCTGCCCACGTGGTCTTCGACGATGCGATTCACCGAATCGACCGGCTCCAGCCGCAGCAGGTAGTTGGTGGAAGTGGCGTTGAACGTGGCGTCCAGCGCCTGGGGCAGCGTGGCGTTGGAGTGGATGGCGACGTAATAGGTGTAATTGCCGCTGCCCGGCTGGCCCGCCGGCATCTGCACCGTGCCGATATAGGGGTCGAGCGTGCCGAAACTGCTGTGGTTCAGTTGGTTGGCGTCCTGCCCTGCGTTCGGCCGCGGCTGCTGGTCGGCGACGTTCGAATCGCGGCCGGTATAGATCAGGTTGCCATTGGAGTCGTAGACGTCGATGATCGTGTCGGGCCGCGTCAGGCCGTCGGCGTAACCCACGTCGAACACCGCCGCCCAGGTCTTTGCGGATGCAGTGATGACCTGGATTTCCTGATAGGTCAATTCGAACTTGTACCAATCGACGCTGTACTGGTTCGCCAGATCGCCGCCGACGTTGATCGAACTGGTGTCGCTGCCCAACAGGTCGCCCAGGTTTTGGGCCGTAGACAGGCTGTTGTGAAGGGCGGACTGCGAAGAGCTGTTGGAGACCAGAGGCGAGTGGCTGGGCAAGCCCTCGACGTCGATGCCGTTCGTGGCGTAGCGGATGTCGGCGTACTCGACCGTCGAACCGGGAATCTCCACCTGGTTTTGCAGCCGGATTTGCAATTGATACTGGCCGCTGCTGGTCCCTTTGCCGGGGACGTAGGCGTTCGCGCCGGCGCCCTTGCTGTAAATGCGCACGTAATAGTCGTGGACGCCCGCCGAGCCGGGCAGCACCACGCGGAAACCGGGGTCGCCCGGGTTGGTCGACCAGAAGTTCATGCCCGCCGTGCCGAACAGGCTGTCCTGCAAGGGCTGGGCCAGGTTGCCCGGCAACTCGCCTTTCAACATCGGCCCGGCGAACAGCGGGTCGCCCGCCGTCGTTGCATCTTGTTGTTCGGCGCCGGAATTGTCGCTGCGGGCCAGCACCTTGCCGTTGGCATCGACCAACTCCAGCACGGCGTCGAGCGAAGGGGAGGTATTGGTCACGTTTAGCCAAATCTGCGTGCCGGCCGTGCCCTTGAACGTATAGTTGTCGACGTCCTGGCTGTAATCGGGGCTGATGAAGCCGTTGACCTGGAAGCCGAGCCGCGAGTTGTCGTCGCCGCTCTGCTCGTTGGGCGCCAACTGGCCGAGCGACTGGGGCGAGGCCGTGGTGTCGTTCGTGCCCTTGCCGCCCGTCAGCGCCGGTTCGGTCTCGTCGACCATCGCCACGTTGCGGTCGTTGCTGTACTGGTCGAACAACAATCCGCGCCAATCGCCGGGCGCCGGCTTGGCGTTCGGGGCGGCGCCGTTGGTGTTGTTGTCGGGCAAATCGTCCGGCGTCAGGCCGGCGCCGACCGAAGTGTCGTTCAGCGAGGTGAGCACGACCGGGTGCTGCGGCGTGCCGAGCACCTGCACTTCGCCGCCGATGCGGTCGCTGATATCCAGCGGCGTGCCGCTGGCGGTAAAGCCGGACGAGGCCCCGGCGACTTTGACCACCAGGCTTTGCGTGGCGCTCGATTGCAAGCGCAAGCCGCCCACGCTGGCGAAGTTCGGCACGACCACTTCGCCTTCGAGCACGTGGACGATGTCGGTGTCGTCCCAAATGCTGGAGGTTTCCAGCGTCGCGCCGCGAACCACCATGCCGTTGATGGCGTTGCCGCCGAGCTTGTTCAGCCGGACCAACGGGCCGTAGTTGTCGTCGAACTGGCTATAGCGGGCGATGGCGCCCGTGCTGCGGCCCCAGTCGGGCACGAGAGTCGCATCGAGCGAATTGGCGTCGACGCTGATCGCGGCGCCGGCGTTGTTCTGAATCACGTTGTTGACGATCACCGGCTGGGCGCCGAGCACGAAGATGGTCGCGGCGTCGCTGGGCTCGCGGCCGTTGCGATCGCCGCCGCCGCTGCCGGCGTTGGCTTCCAACGTGCTGTCGGCGATGCGGACCTTGGCCTGGTGGATTTCCACGGCGTCGAACGGGGCGAAGCCGCCTTCGATGGCCGTCGAACCGCCGCCGAAAGTGATCAGCGTATGGTCGAAGCTGCCGCTGGAGGTGGGCCAGAAGTAAAACCCGCCCCAATCGCCCGGCTGCGGGAGGATGCTGCCGCCGCTGCCGCCATTGCTCGGCGTGTCGAACGTGCCGCCGCCGCCGTAGCGCCAGTCGTCGATCGAGGTGAACACGATGGGCTGCGCCGCCGTGCCTTCGGCGATCAGGTTCGAGCCCATTTCCGCTTCGATCCGCGAGTTGGCCAGCTTGACGAGCACGCCAGGATCGATCGTGAGCTGCCCGGCGACGCGTTGCCGGGTCGTGCCGCCGAAGTTGACGTAACCCAGATCGTCGTGAATGACCAGGTTTTCTTGCAGCACGTAGGGAATGTCGGTCGAGGCGAACTCGGCTGCGACGTCGAGCGTATCCAACGACTGGCCCGCGTTGGTATTGATGCGGATGAACAGGCCGTTGATCGTGTTCTGGATGATCTTCTGCGTTCCCGCCAAAGGCGCGGGCAGTTGCACCTTGAAGGCGCCGGTGAGCTGCACGGCCGTTTGCCCGGCGCCCCATTGAGCGGCGACGCCGATATTGGCTGAATTGATTGCGTTAGCGATGGCCTGCGCCACGTCGGCGGCCTTCGAGGCGGCCGTAAAGTTGACGCCGATATAGCCCGGGTCCGGCGTGCCGCTGGAGATCAACTCGAAGCCGGTGTTGTTGATGACGAACTTCGTCCCCGACTTGAGCGCGCTACCCGCCGCCGCCGTCAGCGTCTGGCCCAGCGTCTGCGAGAGCATGTTGCCGTGGACGTCCGGGCCGAAGCGCTGGTAATCGACGGCGAACGAATCGGCGGTGAAGGTCAACGGCGAAGTGTTGGTTCCGACGGTCAAGTTCTGCGGCAAGGTGACGACAGCGCCGAGGGCCTGAGCCTGGTCGACCGAGCCGGCGTACAGCGAATTGTTGATCGCCGCTTCGATGGCGGTCGCCAATTTGGGCAGCGTGGTCAGGCCGGCCAGGGGAATGGCCACGTTGCCCTGGTTGACGACCCCATTGCTGTCGAACTCGAAGGTCGTTCCGCCCACGTTGAAGGTGTTTCCGTCGCTGGGCGTGCCGGTCGCGGTGATCGCCAGGTCGCTGCCGAATCGCGTGCTCTCGAACGCGTTGGGGTTGCCCGACATCGCCGCACTGGCGCTGTTGACGATCAGGTTGTTGGCGATCGTCGGCCGGGCCGTGTCGAAGTAGATCGGGGAGAACGACTGCTGCACGCCATTGACGACCACTTGGCCGCCGCCGTAGCTGAGCTTGGCCTCGGCCACGTTGTTCAGGAAGATGCCCAGCGTTTCCAGGTCGGAGTCGGGATTGAAGACCAGCCCGCCCCAGTCGCCCGGCGCCACCGCGATGCCGGGGTGAATCTGCGGCGTGCCGATCGTGTCGTCGTTGTACGAGGTGAACGTGACCTGTTCGCCAGGAACGCCCAGCACTTGCAAGGCGCTTTGGCTCTTGTCGATGTTGACCACCGAACTGCCCGCCGCGATGTTCGCCTTATCCAGTTTGAAGACCGCACCAGCGTCGATCATCAACACGACGTTCTTGGGAATCTCCAGCATCGAATTGCCGGGCGAATCGTCGGGCAAGAGATTTCCGAATTGGTCTGTTCCGACCAGATACGGCGCATTGTTGTAGAGCGAGGGAACCGTGACGCCGGTCAAGCGCGCGTTGAAGGGCGTGGTTTGCGTCAAGACCGACAGTGGGAATTGGCCCTGGTAGAGCTTGACGTACTGGTAGTTGCCGTCGCTGCCGCCGTCGCTCACGGTCACGCCGCCGCCGTCGGGCGAAACCAGCCCCGTAGCCTGCAACGAACCCTCGACGCTCGACGCTATCGCCGCCGTGCCGCTCAGCGGCAGCAGCACGGCATAGTTTCCGTCGGGCAGGACCTGGCCCGGCGTGTAGGTCAGGTTGCTGGTGAATTCGAACGTGCCGGCGAAGCTGCCGGCGCTGACGTTAAACGTTTCGCCGGGCAGAATCTGCGCCGTTCCGCTCTGCGTTTTGGCGATGCCCAGGCTGGCGTTGGCGTTGCCCTCGACGCGGACGTTGACTTCCTGGCCGTTGGCGGCGGCGCCGACCACGGTCGAATTTTGCAGCGCAGCCTGAATGGTGTTGTAAGGTTTCGTGAGCAAGCCGTCGCCGCCGGCCGGGGCGGTTTTGTCGACGTAGATCGTCGGGCCGGCGTTGAACCAGAAGTTGTAGGCGCCCGCGCCGCCCGCGTTGGAATTGCCGACCAAGGCGTCGTATTGCCCGTCGCCCCACAAGATCAAGGGCGTGCCGGTCAAGGCGCCCTTGCCCGAAGGATCGACCACGATCTTCGTGGCGCTGCCTCCGCCCACCTCGATGCGGCCGTTGCCGAGATAACTCAGCGTGTAATTTGCCGCGTCGAACCCGGCCGAGGCGATGGCCGCGTTCAAGGCCACGATGATTTTATTCGAGACGTCGTCCTGCGTGTCGCTTGGCTGCAGTTGAATCGAAATCTGCCCCGGCGGCGGCGAGACGGGCGCCGTGCTGCCGTTGTAGAACTTCAGCGTTTCGGTAACCGTTGTGCCGGAGGCGTTGACGTCGGAGAGCGTGAAGCTGTAGCCGTCGGGGATCGACGCCAGGCCCGCCGGTACGAACAGCGACTGCCCCGGATCCGTCAGCGGTTGGCTTGCGGTCGGCTGGAAATCGAGCTTTAGTTGGTAATCGCCGAACGTCTTGCCGCCCCAGCCGCTGTCGGCCACGTTCGGATCGAATTGGTCGTTGCCCGTGCTGGTCACCGCGATGTAATAAATGCCGGGCTGAAGGTTCAGGCTGAGGAACGAATCGTGGCCATAGTAGTTGTCGTTGCGGGCGATCATTTTCTGCGAGGTCGACCAACTGATCGACGAACCAGCGGCGCCGACCGTGATCGGCCCGGCGAACTCGACGCCGCTCAGTCCGACCGTGCCCGAGACGTTCAACCCCTGCTTGCCCACGGCGTCGAGTGCCGCGGCGGCCAGGTCTTGCTGCGTGCTGCTGGCCGAATAGAGCACGCCCACGTTGCCGTCGGAAAACAGCTTGCCGGTGGCCGGATTGATCGCCGACGGATCGTTCGTGAACTCGAACTTGACCATTAGCCCCGTGTTGTCCGTGATGGTGAACGTATCGCCAAGCGTAACCTGAGCGCCGCTGGCCGGCAGGCTCAAGTCGTTGAATTCTTCGTACAGCGTCAGCAACGTGTCGAGCGTGCTCTGCGTCGGCAACGCCTGGGCAACGGTTTGCGCATTGAGCGTGCCCGTCGAATCGGCCGTGAAATGGTAGAGGTCGATCTGGTTGCTGTTCGGCTCGTAGCCGTAGAGCAAATTGGTGATGTCGGCGAGGCCCGGATACAAGGGCGGCGGCGGATTGCCGGTCGTCGTGGTCAGCGATTCCGAGCCGCCGTTCATGATCGTGCCCGGCGGGCCGTCGTCATCGTGCGGCAGGCCCAAGGTGTGGCCGATCTCGTGCATGGCCGTGCCCATGAAGCCGCTGCCGTAGAGGCTCGCGCCCCAGTCGTCGTTGCCGTTGATGATCGCCAGGCCCAGGCCTAGCGTTGCGATCCCGCCGATCGACGTTGGCGGCAGGTTTGGGGCCAGCACGCGCGTGTCGCCCACGGCGACCCAGTCATCTCCGCTGTAACCCGGAACCTCCTCGAAAGTCAGCCCCGTGTAATAGCTATAAAGCTGGAAAATGTAGCGGACGGTCTGCTTTTGATTGTCGGTGATCTGGTTGTGCAACGGCTGCCCGTTGGTCGGGTCGTAGCCATACACGTCGGGAAAGCTGTACGTGATTGTCGTAACGCCGCCGGAACCGGTGGCGTGGTTTTCGCCGCCGGCGTCAACCGGGATGTTTCGATGCCCGGGATCGCTGAGTCCGCCCGGAAATACGAGGTTGGTCAGGGAAGTCAGCTGCGCAAGATCGCCGCTGAAAAGCTGCGTTTGCGGTCCCAGGGCGCCGATCGGATCGGCGCCGGTGAAGGTGCCGTTGGGGTCGCCCGGATAGGGCGTGGGCGCGGTCGGCGCCGGCAACGTCTCGTCGGTATTGCCGATCCGCAGACGCACCGCCCCGCCGCTGCCCAGCGTGCTGATCGAGGTGGAGAACGTGAGCGTGGCTTCGTTGTTCGCGGGGTCGTAGCTTACCGAAACAGGGTTAATGGGCGTGCCGTCGTCGGCCGTGGTCGCCGTATTCTTGGTATCGATGAGTTGAAATTGCCCCGGATCGAGCGCGTTGCCGTTGCCGGGCAGCGTTTGCACCGGCCCGCTGAAATAGACGTCGATCTCCTTGTCCTGAACCACGAGCTGCCCGCTCGGGCCGCGAGTCACCGGCTCCGGCACGATGGAGAGCACCTGCGGCCCGATCGCCAAGCGGAAATCTTGCGCGACGTCTTGACCGTCGTTGAACGGCAAGGCGGGCGACGCGGTGTCGGTCAGCGGATCGACCTCGCCGGCGCTGCCGCCGATGATCGTGATTCGATACAGGTCGTCGGGCAGCGGCGAACTGAACCGCATCACCACCTGGTTCGGATGCGCGGGATCGATGCCAACGTATCCGGGCGTGATGTGAATATCGTTGCCGTTGTTGAAAACGCCGTCCGAGCCGCTGCGCGCGAGCTGGATGCCGCCCAGCGTGTTCGGGTCGAGCGCTTCGCCGGCATTCAGCAAAAAGCGGAAGGTCAGTTGCGTCGGCGCCGTATGGATCGTGTCGTTCGGTGCGAGCAGGCTGCCGTCGTTGGGAATAATCGAGATCAACGAGGGGCCGCTGGTCAGCAGCAACCGACCTTCGAGGGCTTCAACACGCCGATCCGGAAACTTGCCCAGAATGCCCGCTTTCCCCAATCGCTTGCCGGAAAGCCGCGTCTTGCGCTTTGTGCGCGCAGAATCCCAGCGCGGGAAAGACTGCCAAACGCCCATTTCAGATCCCCCTGAAATCTATGAACATTAGTCCTGGCCCAGGCGCTCTCGTAGCGCCATTTAGGACGATTGTGCAAATGTTGACGATTGTGATCCGCCGCTACATCCAACGCAACTAAAAAGCGAGAAATTCTGTTAGAACCCATAACTTAGGCGCGGCACGGACTTGCAGCGTCGGCCGGGGGCGTCGTTCAGAGTCGCTCGAGCACTCCGCGCTGTGGTCGGTAGCGGAAGGACTTCAAGCATTTCGTGTTCGCAGAGCGCCATAATTTTCCATAAGATTTCTGATAGATGTCAATCAGATTTAAGGCAAAGCGGTCTCGGGGCTTGAAGGGCGGGGTTTTGGCGACTCGCACTGGGCGTCGTCGGAGAATCTGGGCGTGAGTTTGAACAAGACGGGGGAGGGACGGGCGCCCTCGCCCGTCGAGCAGGAAGGGAGTCGTAGAATCTGGGCGTGAGTTCGAACAAGACGGGGCTGGTCGGATAATGTGGTAGAAACTTCCTGCATATTCCTCTCATTTCGCGAGGCGCCCGACCGTGACATTCGCGCATCTGTCCTCCCCGAGAGCGACTTCCCCGCTGACGTTTGCCTGCTTGCTGTCGGCTTTCCTCGCCGCTGCTCGCGCTCCCGCCAAAGAAAACGGCGCAGGAGAAAAGCGCGAGTCTCGCGAGCAAACGAAGCTTGTGCGCCAAGCGGCCGACGGAACCGTCTCGCTTCACGCGCGCGTGGCGGCGATCCACGGCACGACCGTGCGTTACGAACCGCAGCCGAACAAAAACACGATTGGCTATTGGACCAAGGTCGAAGATTGGGTGAGTTGGGACTTCGAGATCGCCAAACCCGGCCGCTTCAAGGTCGAAATCCTGCAAGGCTGCGGCAAAGGGAGCGGAGGCAGCGAGGTGGATTTTTCCGTCGGCGAGCAGACGCTCGAAGTCACGGTCAAGGATACGGGCGGCTTCCAGAATTTCGAAAATCGCGAGATCGGCGAGCTCAAGCTCGAAGCCCCCGGCCGCTACACGCTGAAGGTCAAGCCCAAGAAGAAACCGGGCGTGGCGGTGATGGATTTGCGCGAAGTCAAACTGTCGCCCGTCAAGCGTTGATCGCCAACTATGGCTCGGCGCTCATCGCCGTTTCGACTTCTCAGGAAAATTCCGTAAGTCCGAATCCCGCAACGTTTTTGCTTGCGCTTGCCAAAATCGTATCGATTCGCGCAGAATGACGGGCGTAGCCTTAGGGATGCCGGCAACGAATCAGCAGAAGGAGGTGCGTCGATGAGCGCTCAAATAGCCGCCACGGAGCAGATGGCCAAGAAACCGGCGTCCGCCGAGACCGCGGCGAAGCCCCTCAAACCTGAACTCCTACGCCGCATGCACGCCTACTGGCGCGCGGCGAATTACCTCTCCGTCGGGCAGATTTACCTGTTCGACAACCCGCTGTTGAAAAAGCCGCTGGTGCGCGAGCACGTCAAACCGCGGCTGCTGGGCCACTGGGGCACCACGCCGGGGTTGAACTTTATTTATCTGCACCTCAACCGGCTGATCAAAGAGCATGACTTGAAAATGCTTTACGTCATCGGTCCCGGCCACGGCGGACCGGGCATCGTCGCCAACGCCTATCTGGAAGGCACGTACAGCGAGGTTTATCCGCAGATCGGCCGCGACGAAGAGGGCCTGAAGCGGCTGTTCACGCAATTCTCTTTCCCTGGCGGAATTCCCAGCCACGTGGCGCCCGAAACGCCCGGCTCGATCCACGAAGGGGGCGAGCTGGGCTATTGCCTCTCGCATGCCTACGGCGCCGTGTTCGATAATCCCGACTTGATCGCGGCTTGCGTCGTCGGCGACGGCGAAGCGGAAACCGGCCCTGCGGCGACCGGCTGGCACGGCAACAAGTTCCTCAACCCGGCGCGCGACGGCGCCGTGCTGCCTATTTTGCACCTCAACGGGTATAAGATCGCCAACCCCACGGTGCTGGCCCGCATCAGCCATGAAGAACTGGAAGCGCTGATGAAGGGCTACGGCTATACGCCGCACTTCGTCGAGGGAGACGATCCCGAGGAAATGCACCAATTGATGGCCGCCACGCTCGACCGCGTGATCGCCGACATCCAATCGATCCAGTCCGACGCCCGGCAAAACGGCCGCACCGAGCGACCGCGCTGGCCGATGATCGTGATGCGCACTCCCAAGGGCTGGACAGGCCCCAAAGAAGTCGACGGCAAGAAGACCGAGGGCTATTGGCGCTCGCACCAAGTGCCGATGAGCGACATGTCGAAGCCCGAACACGTCAAACTGCTCGAAACCTGGATGAAAAGCTACAAGCCGGAGGAGCTGTTCGACGAGCGCGGCCAATTGATCGCCGAACTCGCCGACTTGCCGCCCAAAGGCACGCGGCGGATGAGCGCCAACCCGCACGCCAACGGCGGGCAATTGCTCCGCGACCTGCGGCTGCCCGACTTCCGGCAATACGCCATCGCCTGCCCGACTCCCGGCGTCACGCAGGCCCAGGCCACGCGCGTGATGGGGCAGTTCCTGCGCGACGTGATGAAGATGAATCTGGAGACCAAGAATTTTCGCTTGTTCAGCCCGGACGAAAACAACTCAAACCGCTGGCAAGACGTGCTCGACGTCGTCGACCGGGCGTGGAATGCGGAGACATTCTCCTACGACGACCACCTGGCGCCCGACGGCCGCGTCATGGAAATGCTCTCCGAGCACCAGTGCCAGGGCTGGCTGGAAGGCTATTTGCTGACCGGCCGCCACGGCTTCTTTTCCTGCTATGAGGCGTTCATCCACATCATCGATTCGATGTTCAACCAGCACGCCAAGTGGCTGAAGGTCACGCGGAATATTCCCTGGCGGCGGCCGATCGCGTCGCTCAACTATTTGCTTTCCAGCCACGTCTGGCGCCAGGACCACAACGGCTTCAGCCACCAGGATCCCGGCTTCATCGACCATATCGTCAACAAGAAGGCGGAGATCATCCGCGTCTACCTGCCGCCCGACGCCAACACGCTCTTGTCGGTCACCGACCACTGCCTGCGCAGCCGGCACTACGTGAACCTGATTGTGGCCGGCAAGCAGCCGGCGCCGCAGTGGCTCGATATGGACGACGCGGTGAAACATTGCACCGCGGGCATCGGCATCTGGAAGTGGGCCAGCAACGACGAAGGCCACGAGCCCGACGTGGTGATGGCTTGCTGCGGCGACGTGCCGACCTTGGAAACCTTGGCCGCCGTCGAGTTGCTGCGGCGGCACTTGCCCGAACTGAAGATCCGCGTGATCAACGTGGTCGACCTGATGTCGCTGCAGCCCAGCACCGAGCACCCGCACGGCCTCGGCGATCGGGAATTCGACATGCTGTTCACCAAGGACAAGCCGATCGTGTTCGCCTTCCACGGCTACCCTTGGCTGATCCATCGCCTGACCTACCGCCGCACGAACCACAAGAACCTGCACTGCCGCGGCTACAAGGAAGAGGGGACGACCACCACGCCGTTCGACATGGTGGCGCTCAACGACCTCGACCGCTTCCATCTCGTGCAGGACGTCGTCGAGCGCCTGCCGCAGCTCGGCTCGCGCGCGGCCTATCTCCGCCAGGCGATGCGCGACAAGCTGATCGAGCACAGGCAATACATCCACAAGTACGGCGACGACATGCCGGAAATCCGCGACTGGCTCTGGGGACAAACCCCGGCCGGCGAGGGCGCCACGGCGCGCGGCCGGGATACGGCGGGCGATAACGTATAAGGACCGAGGGTGAAATAACTTCCTTCGCCGGTCATGCCACGGCGTCAATCCAGGTACTTGCGCCGCAGTCCCGAAAGCGCCGTAAAAGCCGGTTTAAAATTCCCGCCGGAGTCGACCAGGCCGGCATAAGGAAACTCGGCCGTCTCGCCGTCGCGAAGCTGGTTCCAGAACACGCCGTGGACCGCGGGCTTGGCGAAAAACAGCGGGAAATAATGCTTGATCCAGGCAGCCTGGTTCTCGGGCGACCAGCCGCCGGGGAAGGCGTCGGCGATCGGCTGCGGGCGCCCTTTGGCGGCCGGCGCCGGCTGTTGGCTGCCAGGCACGCTAATCATCAACTGCAAAGGCAGCCCCAGACAGCTCCAAAGATCGAGCAACCGGCTGAACTCCAATCGGTCGCGTGGATACGAGCCGCCCGGGTAATAGCCCATATTGATTTCCAACCCGATGCCCGAGAGTTGCAGCCCCGCGCGCACCAACGCGTCGGCAAAGTGCAGCGGCGAGAGATCGGGCGTCGTGCGGCTCATGTACTCGGCCCAAGGCTGATCGAAGCGCACGACCAGCGGCGTGGAGGGGTCGACATCGCGGATGATCTCGATCGCCCGCACCGCCAGCCGCAGCTTTTGCTCTTCGCTGAGCGAAAGCGCCTCGCCGACGTTGACTCGCGAGGCGCAGTGCCAGACTTGCGCCTTGCCTCGATAACGGCTGACGACGGCCTCGACGTAGTCGCTGGCGAACGATTGCACGTTGTTGAAATCGCCTTCCCACAAATACAGCCAGTCGGGCAGCCCCAGCGCATCGAGCCGGAGCAAGGGGCCGGCGCAAACCGCCAGCGAGTGCTTGCCGCACCATTCGATCTGGCGGTCGAAGGCCTCCCACTGGTAGCGGCCTTCGCTGGCCTCGACCTGGCGCCAGGCCAGCGGCACGATGGCGGCGTTGAAGGTCCGCAGGAATTGCCCGTCGAGAGGCGGTTCGGGCGCGTCCGGGCCGAGACTGGCGCCGAGCAAGGCGTTGATTCGCGGCGATTGACGCTGCCGCGCGGCCAGCGCCTGATCGATGTAACTGGAGACCAGCAAATCGCTCACGTCAAAGGCGCCGACGATGGCCTTTTCGGCGAATTCGGCGGCCTTCGCCGGGTCGTGCTGCGACGTCACCGCGCGCGATAAAAATCCCAGCGCCTTGTGCAGCGCCGCTTCGATCTTGGGGGGCGTCACCAGGCCGATCGACTGCCAATCGGCGATCTGGTTGCGCACCTGGTGGACCTTGCCGCGCGCCAGCTCGACGAGCAATTGATAAGGGCGGTCGCGCTCCATCAAGGTCGCGGTCGAAAGCATGACTTCGCCGTGGCCCGCGACCGGCCAGGGAATCAAGAATTTCCCCGAGTCGACGACGTGCCGTTCGATGATCAATTCGCCGTCGCTCAAGCGCGTGCGGCAGTGCCAGGGAATCTGATCGGGGCCGGCCATATAGGCGCGTTCAGCCAAACGCGGGGTCAGACGGCCGTTCGGCGGCACGATCAACCGCATCAAGCCATTGGGCATAAGCTGCTCACCACGCGCACAGGTCCGACGAACGGGCGACGAATCGACGAGCCGATTCCCAGCGATCCCGACCGGCGCCCGCGCCGTCCGCCTGGCCTTCGCCGCTATCCAATTTCTCTATTGATTGTTATACTCCGCCCGATGGATAAGGGCATCCCAAAAAGTCACAGCCGCCTGTCTCTCATGTCGGAACGGAGAATTCTGCCGTGACGCGCGATGCGGTGCTCGAAACCTCTCTGGGCGATTTGCCCGTCCGCCGCGGCAAAGTCCGCGACGTCTACGACCTGGGCGACCGCTTGCTGCTGGTCGCCAGCGATCGGATCAGCGCGTTCGATTGGGTGCTGCCTTCGGGAATTCCCGACAAGGGCCGGGTCTTGACGCAAACCAGCGTGTTCTGGTTCGAGCGGCTGGGGGAGCCGAATCATCTGCTCTCCACCGACTTGGCCGAGGCCGGTTTGCCCGCCGCAATCGACCTGGCGCCGCTTGTCGGCCGCTCGATGCTGGTTCGCAAAACCGAAGTCGTGCCGATCGAGTGCGTCGTGCGCGGGTATCTTTCTGGTTCGGGCTGGAAGGAGTATTCGCGGCAAGGGACCGTCTGCGGGGAGCCGCTGCCGCCCGGTTTGCGCGAAAGCGACCGGCTCGAGCAGCCGATTTTCACTCCGGCTACGAAGGCCGAAAGCGGCCACGACGAGAATATCTCGTTCGAACGGATGGCCGACCTCGTCGGCCTGGAGACCGCCGAGGAATTGCGGCGTCGCAGCCTCGACATCTACCAGCGAGGCGCCGAACACGCTCTCGAGCGCGGAATTATCGTCGCCGACACCAAGTTCGAGTGGGGCTGGGTCGACTCGCCCGGCGGCCGGCGGTTGATTTTGATCGACGAGGCGCTGACGCCTGACAGTTCGCGGTTCTGGCCGGCCGACCGCTACGAACCAGGCCGCGGCCAGGCGTCGTTCGACAAGCAGTTCGTCCGCGACTGGTTGGAGAGCACGACTTGGGATAAGAACAGCCCGCCGCCCAAGCTGCCCGATGACGTGATCGCCAAGACGCGGGCCAAGTACATCGAAGTTTACGAGATTCTCACCGGGCAGTCGTTTGCCTGGAAGTGAACGCGGCTGCGACCGAGCGTTCGTTAACGGGCCGACTTTGCGCTGCGCTTGGCATCGATGCGTTTGACTTCGGCATCGTGCTGGATGGTCGCCTCGTCGCCGGGCGCCAGGTCGCGCAGGCTGGCGAAGTCGCCGTTGAGCGTGATCTCGCAATCGGCGGCCAGGGGAAATTTTCGCTCGCGACCGTCTGCCGTAATTTCAAGCTGCCGCTGTTCGAGATTGAGCCGCAGCAGTTTTCCGGAAAGCGTGACGACCCGGTAGGCTTCGATCGAGACGGCATCGCGCTCGCTTCCGTGCAAAAAGTAAGCAGCCGAAATTCGATCGCCCGGTTGGAGCATGGCGAGCGTGACCGAACGCCCCTCGAATTCTCGTTGGCCGTTCAAGAGCGGCTTCAGATCGGGCGGAACGTGGAGCAGGCGAATCTCCCTTTCTTTGCCGTCGGGCGTGACGTCGAGCTTCAGCACCGAAAGTTGCTGTTCCGTCGAATTGAACAGACCTTCGAGCACTTCGGGCCGCACCACTTGGATCGCGGTCGCCGTCAATTGTTGCGATTTGTCTTTGGCCAACGCCACTTCCACTTCGTCGCCCGACTTCAGCTCGCGCAACAACAGGAACTGTTCGCCGTTGAGCTGAATCTTGCAATCCGGGGGAACGGCGATTTCCAACGGCTGGCGATCTTCCGGAGCGACGAACACGATCTTCTGCTCGTCGAGCAGCAGATCGCGAATCCGCCCGCGACGAGCGTCCGCGGCGGCCGACGACGGCGCCTCCGGCGCCGGCTGTTCGCGGCCGAGCGGCAGCAGCGCCAACGCCAGGCTCAGTGCGGCGCTGGCGGCGAAGGCCCCGATGGCCAGGCGCCGTTTGCGTTTGGCCTCGGCGGCGGCCGCTACCGCTTCGGCGTCGGCCCCAGGCGAGACGGGCGTGATCGGCCGCTCCTTCAGGTCCTCGAGCGCCGCGGCCGCCGTCCGGTAACGCTGGGCAGGCTCCTTGAGAATCAGCTTCTGGATCACCGCGGCGATCGACTCGGGGACGCCTTCGAGCACCTTGGCGATTTCGGGCAGCCGCCGGTCGGGCGCCGCATGCCACATCATCCAGGCCACGGCCTTGTCGCGCCCGAAGCTGTTCAGGCCGGGGAACAGAGACTCGAAATTCGCTCCGCACAATAGCTCGTAGCAAGTGAAGCCCAGCGAGTACAGATCGCTCGCCGGCCCGACCGGGCCGAAGTGATCGGACATGACCTCCGGCGCCATGTACTTGGGCGTTCCCTTGAGCAGGCTTCCTTCGCCGCCGCCCGACCGCCGCGCCAGGCCGAAATCGCCGAGCTTGAGCCGGTTGTTCAGTCCGATCAGCAGATTGCTCGGTTTGACGTCGCCGTGCAGCACGCCGCGCGAGTGTAGAAAGTCCAGGGCGTGCAAGCTTTGCACCAAGGCGATTTTCAGCGTCTCGACGTCGATCGGCCGGCCCTGCAACTCGCCCGCCAGGCTGCCGCGCATCAGCTCCAGAATCAGCCAGCCGCGCTCGCGGACGATATCGTAGATCGTCATGATGTACTGGTGGTGCAAGTTGGCCAGAATCTGCGCCTCTTGCCAGTAGCGGTCGAGCTGCCGCGGGTCTTGCATGTACTGGTAGTGGATCTGCTTGATCGCCACCTCGCGGGCCAATTCCAGGTCGCGCGCCCGGTAAACGGTGGCGAATTCGCCCGCGGCGATCGTATCCGTGATTTGATAACGTTGTTCAGGTTCCATGAGCTTCGATTCGCTGGTTGGATCGCCAGGGGCGGGGCGTTCCGGCGCTGGCGTGCCGTACGACGCCCTAGATATGCACGATACCATCGGTTCGCCGACCGATGCTAGTGCGAAGAAAGCGCGCAACGCGGAGCAGGAAGTGCGGAGCGAGAAAGGAACGGGCGCTTGGGTGCAAAGCGTCTCGTTTCGCCCGGCAAGGCGCACGATTATCCCCATCGGCCGGCGGCCCAGGCTCGGCCGGAACCGGGGCTCGTTTTAATTGTGCGGCTTTTCGTGTTCCGCCTGGATTCGCATGCCGTAGAACGACCGATACACGAAAAACATGGCGATCAGCAGGAACGTGACGGCGAAGCCCATCGTCACGTTCGCCCCTTCCTTATGTTTGAGCGACACCGCCAACGGCACGGCCAACAGGCCGAACAGCGTGGTGAACTTAATGATCGGGTTCAAGGCGACCGACGAAGTGTCTTTGAACGGATCGCCGACGGTGTCTCCGACCACGGTGGCGTCGTGCAAAGGCGTGCCCTTGGCGTGGAGTTCCGTCTCGACGATCTTTTTGGCGTTGTCCCAGGCCCCGCCGGCGTTGGCCATGAAAATCGCCTGATACAGGCCGAACAGGGCGATCGACACCAGATAGCCGATGAAAAAGTAGGGATCCAAAAACGCGAAGCCGAGGGTCGAAAAGAAGACGGTCACGAAAATGTTGAACATCCCGGTCTGGGCGTATTGGGTGCAGATCGCCACCACCGTCTTGCTGTCTTCGGTGGAGGCTTTGGTCACCGAATCGTCGAGCTTGATGTTTTCCTTGATGAACTCGACCGCACGATACGCTCCGGTGGTCACCGCTTGGATCGAAGCCCCGGTAAACCAGTAGATGATCGCGCCGCCGGCGATCAAGCCGAGCAGGAACGGCGGATGCAGAATCGACAAGTTGGCCAGCAACTCGGGCTTCAGCCCGCCGGTCAATTCCAGGATGATCGAAAAGATCATCGTCGTGGCGCCGACGACGGCCGTGCCGATCAAGACGGGCTTGGCGGTCGCCTTGAAGGTGTTGCCGGCCCCGTCGTTCTTTTCGAGATTGTCCTTCGCCAATTCGAAATCGGGCGAGAAGCCATAGTTTTGTTCGAGGTCTTGCTTGATTCCCGGCAGGCTTTCGATGGTCGACAACTCGAACACCGATTGGGCGTTGTCGGTTACCGGGCCGTAACTATCGACGGCGATCGTCACCGGTCCCATGCCCAGAAAGCCGAACGCCACCAGGCCGAAGGCGAACACGGCCGGGGCCAGCATGATTTCGCCGCTGATCAGCTTGCTCATTTCGTAAGCCACGCCCATCAGCGACAGGATGATGATGCCGAGCCAATAAGCGCTGAAATTGCCCGCCACCAGGCCCGAAAGGATGTTGAGCGACGCCCCGCCCTCGCGCGACGAAGTCACGACCTCGCGAACGTGGCCGCACTCGGTGGAAGTGAAGATCTTCACCACTTCAGGGATGATCGCTCCGGCCAGCGTCCCGCAAGTGATGATCGTCGCCAGTTTCCACCACAGAAAGTCGTCGCCGCCAAGCGTCGGAATCAAAACGGCCGAGACGACGTAGGTCAGCATCACGGAGACGATCGAGGTCAGCCAGACGAGGATCGTCAGCGGAGACTCGAAGTTGAAGTGCCGGGCGTGCTCGTATTTGCTCTTGGCCAGACGTTCGTTGATGAAGTACGAAGCGCCCGACGCCACGACCATCATCACCCGCATCATGAAAATCCAGACCAACAACCGCACCTGAACCAACGGATCTTTGACCGCCAGCAGGATGAACGTGATCAACGCCACCCCGGTGACGCCGTAAGTCTCGAAGCCGTCGGCCGAAGGGCCGACCGAGTCGCCGGCGTTGTCGCCGGTGCAGTCGGCGATGACGCCCGGGTTTCGGGCGTCGTCTTCCTTGATTTTGAAGACGATTTTCATCAGGTCGGCGCCAATGTCGGCGATCTTCGTAAAGATGCCGCCCGCGACGCGCAGCGCCGCGGCGCCGAGCGATTCGCCGATGGCAAAACCGATAAAGCACGGCCCCGCGTAGTCGCCGGGAATGAACATCAGGATGATCAGCATCAGCAGCAACTCGACGCTAATCAACAGCATGCCAATGCTGATGCCGGCCTTCAGCGGCAGCACATAGCACGGATAGGCCTTGCCCGCGAGGCTGGCGAACGCGGTGCGCGAATTGGCAAATGTATTGACGCGAATGCCGAACCACGCGACCCCGTAACTGCCGAGAATGCCGATCACGCTGAACAGCAGAATGACCCCGACCTTGACGGTTTCGAAATTCTGCAGGTATTTGAAATAAAAGATGATCACCGAACCGATGAACAGCCACAACACGAACAAGAACTTGCCCTGCGTGATCAGGTACGTCTTGCACGTTTCGTAGATCAGCTCGGAGACGTCGCTCATCGACGAATGGACGGGCATGTTCTTCAGTTGGCGGCCGACGGCGAGCCCGAACGCCAGCCCAACGATCGAGACGACCAAACCGGTAAACAGCAGATCACGACCGCCGATCCGGTCGCCCAGAAATCTCGCCTGATTCAGGTCGGGCAGCACCAAGCTCGCTTCTCCGCCTCCCTCGTGCGACACCTCATCATCTGCCGCTACAGAGGGGGATGGAGCTAGGGCAAACATCAGACAGGCAGCCGCAATCCAGCCAAAACGGAGTGCCCGCCGAAGAATCCCGCCCCCGACGGTCGCTGAATTCACGGATAATTCTCTTCCCAGCCGCCCAGGCAAACTCTGCCGCATTCGACGCTCTTCTTGGTTCAGATAAATATGGAATAAATCTAGCCTAGGTGGTTAAACTATCTTGGCGGTTCGACTTGTGCAACCGCTCCTTGGCGCCCTCAAGTTGTGCATGGGCAGTGCAGGCCGGGGTCTGCGGGCTTAGCTAACGGGGCCACGACACCACAATCATAGAACGCGACTTAAGCTTGTCCGGACCTCGCAAAGTCGCTCGAGGCGACTTAAAATCGACCGATTGCGCCCCATCCTTCCTCCTCGAAGAAACGAACGCGCCTACTGCCCTTCGCCCGGCAGCGGGACGATGCGTTTCTCCCTCGGCATTTCCAGCCTGGCGCCGCGCAATGAGGTAATCGACTGCCGATGATCTACGAGCTTGCGGTGCTCTTGGCCGGCTTCGTGCTGTTGACTGTTTTGGTCATTCGCGGCGCGAGCATTTTTGTCGCGGCGCCGCTTTGCGCCATCGCCATTCTGGCCTTCAGCGGCGCCGATCCGGCAATGGGCATGGCCGGTCCGTTCATGACCGGTTTTGCCGATTACATCCGCCAGTTCTATCTGATCTTCGTGTTCGGCGCCGCCTTCGGAAAGCTGATGGAGGCCTCGGGCGCCGCCACCAGCATCGCCCTGGCCGTCGTCGAGCGATTGGGAACGCGTTGGGCCTGCCTGTCGGTCGTTCTGGCTTGCGCGCTGTTGACTTACGGCGGCGTGTCGCTGTTCGTGGTCGGATTCTCCGTATTTCCGTTGGCCGTGCAATTGTTTCGGCAGGCCGACCTGCCGCGGCGATTTATTCCCGCGGCGATGGTGTTCGGCTCGATCACGTTCACCATGACCAGCGCCGGCTCGCCCGAGATCCAGAACCTGATTCCGATCCGCTACCTGATCGACGCCAACACGCAAGAGCCGCTGACCGACGCCTTGGCGGGTTGGCCCGTCAGCCTGATCGTGGCCGCGACGATGTTCCTGCTGGGCCAACTCTACTTGGAATGGGCCATCGCCCGCGAGCGCCGGCTTGGCGCCCGCTTCGAGCCGCGGCCCGGCGATGCAGCGGCCGCTTCGCGCAGCGAATTGCCCGACTGGCGCCGCGCGGCGTTGCCGTTGGTCGTGACGCTGCTGGCGTTGAATCTGCTGCCGCTCGTGGGCGAGCGGCTGGCTGAAGAGAGTTCAGAGCCGGAGAGGCGTTCGCGCCAAATCCCTGTAGACAAAATGGTTGGACCAGTCGCCCGCGTCTGGCGCGGATTACCTTTGAAATCAGGGGGTAATCCTTTTTCTCAGGCAGTGCCGCAACGAGAGGACTGGTCCAATGAAAACAAGTTTACGTTACCTCGGTTTGGA
>DATKRK010000252.1:0-7758 GCA_035532215.1 Pirellulales bacterium
TAGCCCAGGCATTTATGCCTGGGATCCGCGAGCCGTTTACCCCCCGCCAATCGGGAAAAACGGGCGCACCTTGAACGAATTCCCAGGCATAAATGCCTGGGCTACGTAAAAGTCGTGGCCGAAGGCGATCCGGGAAATCCACCGGAAAAGTTGTGTAGAACAACGAGGGCGTTTCTCTAGCCCCAACCCTCTCGCAAACCAAGAAGCCCAACCCATTCGCGGTCGGCTCGCGCTTCGCGTACACTGGGGAAGCTCATCGCCCACGAGCGAGGCTCTCACTCACACCCCCAAGCGAAGCACGACCCCACCGCGTATGGCAGTTAGCGGCTCCCAAGCCATTCTCACGATGCTGGCCGAGGCCGGCGTCCGATACCTGTTCGGCAACCCCGGCACTACCGAGTTGCCGTTGATGGATGCGCTGGTCGATGACCGCCGCATCCAGTACATCCTCGGCCTACAGGAAGTGCCGGTGATGGCCATGGCCGACGGCTATGCCCAGGCCTCGCGCTCGCTGGGCGTGGTCAACCTGCACATCAGTTGCGGCCTGGGCAACGCGATGGGCATGCTTTACAACGCCTATCGGGCCGGCACTCCGCTGTTGGTCACCGCCGGCCAGCAAGACCGGCGGCTGAAGTTCGAAGAGCCGATTCTTTATTCCGACCTGGTGCAGGTCGCCCGGCCCTGGACCAAGTGGGCCGCCGAGATCGAACGCCTCGAAGACCTGCCGTCGGCCCTGCGCCGGGCCGTGCAAGCCGCGCTGACGCCGCCCAGCGGCCCGGTGTTCCTCTCGCTGCCGATCGATCTGCAAAGCGAAATCGCCGAACTCGACCTGACGCCGGCCCGCCCGCTCGATTCGCGCGTCCGCCCGCCGGCCGACGCCTTGCGCCGCGCGGCCGATGTGCTCGCTGCGGCCCGCAACCCGGCAATCTTGGCCGGCAGCCGCGTCGTCGAGGCCGGGGCCGTCGAGCAAATCGTGGCCGTGGCCGAGCGGCTCGGCGCCGCCGTGTTCACCGAAAGCGGCACGACACACGGGCGGCTCGGCTTTCCGGCCCATCATCCCCTTTACGCCCAGGCTTTGCCGCTCTGGTCGCCCGAAGTCCGCGACCGGCTGGCCGAATTCGACGTGCTGTTGGCCGTCGGCATGGACCTGTTGCGGCTGTATGTCTACTTCGAACCGGCCCGCGCCATCCCCGAGCATGTTCGCATCATCCATCTCGATCAGGATCCCTGGCAGCTCGGCAAAAACTACCCGCTCGAAGTCGGCCTGATCGGCGATCCGCAAGCCGGCCTGGCCGAACTGGCCGAGCTGCTGGACGAATTGCTCACGCCCGAACTCGTCTCGGCGGCCCAAGCCCGCGGCCAGGCTCGCGGCGCGGAGCATCAAAAAACGCGCGACGCGCTTTGGCGCCGCGCCGACGCCGAGCGCGACGTCCGGCCGCTCACGCCGCTGGCTTTGATGTCGAGCCTGGCCCGCGTGCTGCCCGACGACGTGGCGGTGATCGAAGAAGCGGTCACCACGACGAACACCTACTTCGAGCGGCTCGGGGCGCTCAAGAACACGTCGGGCTATTTCGCCCATCGCGGTTGGGCGCTCGGCTGGGGCCTGGGCTGTGCGCTGGGGGTCAAGCTGGCCTGGCCCAAGCGGCCGGTGCTGGCGATGATCGGCGAAGGCGCCGCGATGTACGGCATCCAGGGCCTGTGGACCGCCGCCCGCTACCGCTTGCCGGTGACGTTCGTCGTGCCGAACAACGCCCAATACCAAATCCTCAAGGTCGGCGCCCAGCAGCTCGCCTTGCCCGCGGCCAAGTCGGGCCGCTACGAAGGGCTCGATCTCGTCGGGCCCGAGATCGATCTGGTCGCTCTGGCCCGTTCGCTCGGCGTCGAGGCCCATCGCATCGCCGAGCCCGACGAACTTGCCGACCGCGTCCGCGAATCGCTGGCCGGCGACGTCCCCCGGCTGTTCGACGTGCCGATCCAGCGCGGCGCCCCTGCGAAGCTGAGCTATTGAGAGGTCGGAAGTCGGAAAGGTCGCGAGGCGTCTCCGTCAGCGTGCCTGGCGAGCCGGAGGCGTCAGCGCACATGGCGAGCCGGAGGCATCAGCGCACGTGGCGAGCCGGAGGCATCAGCCTCCGGGTGAAAGCGGCAAGATGTCCTGCGTTAGCTCGCAGCTCGCGGCAAAACGCGCTTAGCCATTGAGATCGCAGCTCAACGTCACCAGGGGGCTGACGCCCCCCGCTCGCCTGGCGCCCGTGGTAAACTACGGCTCGTTGCCCGCGACGATCCCTATCCGGAGGCCCACGCATGAGCCGCTTCCTGCGAAGCGCGGCGATAGGCATGCTGGGCGGCGTGCTCGCCTTCGCCGCCTTCAATTCGCTGTCGTACTTCGTGCGCACCGGCGGCAATTTACAGCGACATGGCGGGCGGATCGGCTTCCCGTGGCTGGTCTGGGCAGACAACGGCTGCTTCGGCCGGGATTTTTATCTCAACGCTCTGCTTGCAGACGTCGGCATCGGGCTGGCGGCAAGCGGCGCCATCGGCTGCCTCTTCGCGCTGGCCGTCCGCGGCGATCGGAAAGTCTCCGGATCACTTTTCCCCGCACCTCCGCGCAATGAAGACGTGGAGGAATCTGCCGCGAAACTTCGCCGGCCGCAATTCAGCCTGCTCGGCTTGATGCTGCTCGTGACGTCGGTCGCGGTGCTGTTCGCCCTCGGGCAAGAGGCCGAAGTTCGCGTCAAGCGGCAAATGCTGATTCTGGCCTACTGGCTCGGCCCCGGCCTGCTCGCGGCGAGCCATGGCCTGGCCAGTTGGCTCGCGCCGCGCGCCCGCGGTCAGACGATGCTCATCGTCGCGCCGCTCGTCTTGCTTGCCCCGCTCGTCCTCGGCCCCTCAGCCGGGCTGAAAGACTCGACCCTCGTCGCGCTCGGCTTCTTCATCTACTGGACGCCCCAGTGCGTGCTGCTCTTGGCCCTCTTCTGCGCCTGGGGACTCGTTCATCCAGATGGGGAGTCGCGCGCCTCACGGGCGGGTCGAAAGGCGCCGTAGCGGTAGAGCGGCTGCGGCATCAGGCGCAGCTCGTGCCGCCACTGGGCGTGCCCCATCGCCGCCGAGAATCCGCGCAGGATGTTCCGCATCTGAGCCAAGCGGCGAACCGGCGTCGCCGCCGGCGCGTCGGGCTTGCCGGGGACCGGCTTGAATTCGACGCCCGCCGCCGGGGGTATTGAGGATTCAACTGCGAACGGCCGCAGAAATACTAAGCATGCTGTTTCTTAGGAGGCAATTTCTTTTTGCTAGACTGTTTCTTGGATTTCGCCGACCTTGCATGCGTCACCGGGATGGGCCCCGCGCGGACCGAGGAACAGGCAACCGTTTCGAGCCGCGTCACGATCCAATTGTTTAGGCTCTGTCCCTGCTCGCTTGCCAGCTCTGCGAGCCGTCGGTGCAAGTCGGGCGACATTCTAAGAAGAAATCGCCCGGAGAAAGGTTTATCTGGCTTTTCTCCACGCTCTTTGCAGAATTCCAGGTAGTCATCCACCGACTCCTCGAATGCCTTCCGCAGCTCGCTAACCGATTGCCCTTGAAAAGTAACGACGTCCTTGATCCCAACAATTTGGCCGTGCAAGAAATCATTCTCCGGGTCGAAGGAAATCATGCCAGAATAGTTTCTATAGTGCAGCATAAACACACCAGCATTTTTAATGGCTTTTATATTTCAAGGAGCTTTGACAGTAAGAACCGATAGAAGAATCGCGCTAACAGTAGTCCAGCTAGTCCGCCTCCTGCGGAGCAATTCCCGCTGCAAGCAAGAATTCTCTTACGGATTCCACGCACGCTTTGCCCGCCTCTTTTTGGGGATGCGGACGATGAAACACGGCGCGCACTCCGTTCAAGTGGACGCGCACGCGGGAACCCCTTCCTTCGCTGAGTTCCGCGCCCAACGACTTCAGCATCGATTCGATGTCTCGCCAAGCGATGCTCGACTGAGTTGGATCAGCGAACACCGCTTTGAGTACTTTTAGGTGTTTAGCCATCCAAGGGCCTGTCAACTCGAAGGATCGCTTGAAGAACCGCGCATCTCCTCCAAACAGTATCACAATGTGATACTATCGACAAGACCGAGGGGGGCGCCGGAGGCAGAAGCCAACAATATGGGCCGACTACCTGGAAAGGCGCAACTACTGTTGAGGTAACTGGTTAGAATGTGTGGATACAGAGCATTTGGCGCCTTACGCGGTTCCCCGCAGCCATTGTTAGGTCCGAGCGCCGCTCACTCGATCCCCTCATCTCCTTCCCCATCCCCCCATCCCCTTTCCAAAACGCCGCAAGCCACCCTCACGCTCCCCGTTCCTGCCGCAACCGCTGCCGGTAATACTTCAGCCCCGGCACGAAGAAGCAGGCGGCGGAGACGATGCCGAAGAGAGTGATGCTGTACGGATAATCGAAGCGGTCGAGACTGGCCATCAACAGCGCGGTGACGAACAACGCGGCGCCTTGGATGTAAAACTCGCCGGTCAGGATGCCGGCCTTGGCGATGAACACCATGCCGCTGGAAATGGCCAACACGGGCGAAAGCTTGAGCACGGGCAGGCGGAGCAGCATTTCGACCGGGAACAGGACGGCGATGCTGATCACGCTGCCGGCCCAGATGTGGGCGATCTGCCGCTCGACGAACGTCACCGGCCCGGCCCGGCGCCGCAAGGCCCAAAAGATCGCCGCCCAGGTGCCCATGCCGGCCGTCCAGAGCGCGAAGTACGGCCCCGGCGACGTGACGCCGCGCCATTGAAAGGCGTTGGTCACGAGCGAAATGATCAGTAGCGCCAGGCTGTGCCACATCCAGAGCAGGCCCCAATGCTCGAGCACCGTGGCATGGTGCGTCTCGCGGAACCAGCGGGCGATGACCTGGCTGAACAGCCCGGAGCGGGCGGCGATCGGTTCGTCGGTCAAATAGGCCCGCAGATCGTCGGCCAGAGCCTTGGCCGTCGGATAACGCAGGGCCGGCAGCTTTTGCAGGCATTTCAGGGCGATCATTTCCAGATCGCGGTCGGCCCGCGGGTTCAACAGCCGCGGCGGCAGCGGATCTTGTTCGAGCACCAACAGCACCGTGTCGACCGCCGTGGCGGCTTGAAAGGGCGGCCGGCCGGTGAGCATCTGGTAGAGGATCGTGCCCAGGCTGTAGACGTCGCTGGCCGGGCCGAGTTGCCCGCGGTTGCCGGCGGCCTGTTCGGGCGCCATGTAGCAAGGCGTGCCGAGGATCGCCCCGGAGCGCGTCAGTTGCGAGTCGCCGGTCACGCGCTTGGCCAGCCCGAAATCGGTGACGTGCGGCCGGCCTTCAGCGTCGATCAGGATGTTCGAAGGTTTTAAGTCGCGGTGCAGGATGCCGCGGCTGTGGGCGAAGTGGATCGCGTCGCAGATCGGCGCCAGGATCTCGGCGGCATCGCGCGGCGGCAGCGGCCCTTCGGCCAGGCGCCGGGCGAGCGTCGTGCCTGCGACGTATTTCATCACGAAGTAGGGCTGCCCGTCGCACTCGCCGACTTCGTAGACCGGCACGATATGCGGATGATCGAGCCGCGCGGCCGATTCCGCCTCGGAACGGAACCGGGCCAGGTCGGAGGCCGAGGCCAGCTCGCCTTGCAGGATCATCTTCAAACCGACCGCGCGGTCCAGGCTGCACTGCCGGGCCAGGTAGACGACGCCCATGCCGCCGCGGCCGAGTTCCGCCTGCAACTCGAAATCGCCGAAGCGACGCGGCAAATCGGCCGCCGCTCCGCCCGACTTCGACAGTCCGACGGTCGGCGGAACGGTCGACCAACTGCTCTGCGACAAGCCGGCGGCGATTCCTTCGGCCACCTGCACGGCGGCCCACAACTCGCGCAACTCGCCCGAGAAATCGGGATGCTCGCGAGCCAAGGCTTCAATATCGGGCGGGCGGCCGGAGCGCAGCTCGGCGGTCATGCGTTCGAGCAGTTGGGCCAATTGCTCTTCGCGCTCCTGGGCGAGGTGGGGGTTCATGGTCTACGCCTGCTTGCCGTCGCCTGTCGGCGGCGCGCTCGCGAGTTCCCGCCGGCCGGCGGCGATCACGTCGAGAGGAGTTGGGTCGGGCGTCATGGGGTGGAGCGATTTTCTGAAGGGGATGTGGGGATGAGGAGGAGATGAGGGGGAAGAAGGAAACGGTTTTTAAGCGACAGACCGATTATTGGCAGCGCTTGAGTTCAACCTTCCCCTGTCTATCGAGCATTCTCTTAAAAAATCCCCCTCATCTCCTCCTCATCCCCACATCCCCTTTCCAAAGCCTTTCCATCACCCCGGTTTCACGACCGATAGCAAAAACGTCGGATTCAGCGCGTCGAACCGCACGCGTTCGAGCTGGTACGTGCCACGGGCGAGGTTGATCATCCAGACCTTCGCGTCGCCCGCGCGGCGGTGCATGACGGCGTGCAAATCGGCCAGGTTTTCGATGCTGCCGACGTTGGCCACGAGCCGGCCGCCGGGCCGCAGGCGGTCGTAGGCCGCGTCGGCCAGTTGGCTGATCTCGCGACCGCTGCCGCCGACGAAGATGCTGTCGGCGTCGGGCAAGCCGGCCCAGGCTTCGGGCGCCCGGCCGAGGATCGGCTTCAAGTTGGCCACGGCGAACTTAGCGGCGTTGGCCTGGATCAGGTTGAAATCATCGGCGTCCATTTCAATGGCGTAGGTGGTGCCGGCCGAGGCGAGCTGCGCGGCCTCGATCGCCACCGAACCGCTGCCGGCGCCGATATCCCAGACGATGCTCGTCGGCCCCAGGTCCATCTCGGCCAGGGCCATCGCCCGCACTTCGGCCGGCGTGAGCAGCCCCTTCTTGGGCTTGGTCTGCAGGAACACATCATCGGGGTTGCCGAACAACCGCCGCCCGAGCTTCTCGCTTGGCCGGTCGGGGGCGCCCGGCTTGCGGACCAGGATCATCACGTTCAGCGGGGCGAAGTCCTGTTCGGCCAGCTCCTTCAAGTCGCCCTGCGTGACCCGCTCGTCGGGCGAGCCGAGGTTCTCGCAGACATAGGCCGAGAAGTAATCGATCCGCCGCTCGAGCAAAGCCCTGGCCACGGCGGCCGGCGGCGAGGCCTCGCTGGTGAACAGGCCCACCTTTTCGGCCGTGCGAATCTTCTCGATCACGTGCTCCAGCGGATGGCTGCTAAGGTTCGTGAGGTAAGCGTCTTCCCAGCTTTCCTTCACGCGGGCGAAGGCCAACTGCATGCTGCTCACGTGCGGCACGACCTCGAACCGCTCCTTGCCCAGCTTGTCGCACAGATAGCGGGCCATACCGTAAAACAGCGGATCGCCCGAGACCAGCACCACCGTGCGTTTGTCCTTGGCCGCGGTCAGCCGGGCCACGGTCTGGTCGAGATTGCCGCCGACGACGAGCCGCTCGGCCTTGGCCTTCGGCACGCGGGCCAGCGTATAGTCGGCCCCGACCAAGAGTTCCGCCTCTTCGATCAATTGCCGCGCCGCGGCGGTCAGCCCTTCGAGCCCATCGTCGCCGATGCCGATAATGTGAATTTTGTTCTCGTTGGCCAAGATAGGTTCGCTTTTCGTGAGCTGTTCTTTTGTGGATCAGGAGGCAGGCGCCAGCCGCTAGTCCGCGCGATTTTACGCCCGCGGCCGTGCTTCCTGCAACCGGGCATGGAGGCCCGGGCGCCCTCGCCCGCATCGATGGAGGTCCGGGCGCCCTCGCCCGCATCGATGGAGGTCCGGGCGCCCTCGCCCGTTTTCGTGGAGGCCCGGGCGCCCTCG
>DATKRK010000253.1:0-42582 GCA_035532215.1 Pirellulales bacterium
TTCATCGAGCGGATGCTGACCGTCAGCGAGACGTGCCGCCTGCAAGGCCGCTCGATCTTCAGCTACCTGACAGCCGCTGTCGAAGCCCACTTCCGCGGTCAACCCGTCGCCTCGCTCCTCCCCGGCGCGTGAACGGTTACAGGTTACCGACACCGGTGACGTGTTCGTCCAGCAAAGCCACTTTACTCGTTGCCGACGTGCATTGGAGGCTCTGCGGCGCGCCAACCCCGGAGTCGCGATCGACTGGGGCAATTCCAACCCGTTCGGCGCCTATCGCACATTCGATGACATGCGTGCCGACGCGCTGTTTGTTCACCGATGGCCTCAATGATGCTCCGGTGTCTTGGGGCGGTCGCCAATCTCAATCGCAACCGGTAGGCGGACGCTGCTCCAAGAAAACCTCGGCTAGAGTTCGGAAGTCGAGAGCCAACGCCAGCCACCCAACATGTACCAGGCAACCTTTGCCTTTCCTCGTCGACCATTGGTTGTGGATCTGTCGGAGCATTTCCGATAATGTGCTTTATCGGCGCTCACCCGGTGCCTCGTCCTTCCTTCTCGCGTGGACCATGAAACACCACCAAATCCGGCTGACGTCAAGCACGAGGGGCGCTCCGCCGCCCCCGCTGATTTCGCGTCAAACGTCGATCTTGTCAAGTTCGAGCCGGATCGGCCCACTGACTTTTCGAGCGACGCGGCGATCGGCGACTTCCTTAATAGAGCGCTGCCGAGTGTCCGCGCTGCCGGCAGCCCAGCGGCGGCGCTCGTCCCGTGGATCTGCGAGCGACTCCCCTCTCCCCACAGCCGTCGGGCCTATCTCTCGGATCTGGCGGATTTCCTCAGCCACATGGGAAAACAGGGCATCGATCCCCTCTCCGTTCGGGGCGACGATCTGCGCATCTACCGCGCCGCGCTGCTCGACGCCGGCAAATCATCGGCGAGCGTCGGCCGCGTGCTGTCGGTGCTGCGCGGCGCCTACCAACAATTTGGCAAGCGCGGGCTGGTGCAATGGAACCAGGTGCAAGACATCCAAGCGGTCGAGTCGCCCAGAGTCGATCGCAACACGACGCCGGCCTTGAGCGAGCAGGAAGCCGTGCGGCTGCTGCACATGCCAGATACCAGCACCATCGTCGGCCTGCGCGATCATGCGCTGCTGTTCACGTTCTTCAAGACGGCCTGCCGGTGCGCGGCCGTGGCAGACGCCCGCGTCGGGCACATCGAGCGGACCGACACCGACTACTATCTCGTCGTCTGGGAGAAGGGCCGCGGTGGGAAAAAACGCCAGCGGAAAGCACTGCTCGACGCCGCGCCTGCAATCCGCTCCTATATCGCCGCAGCCGGCATCGTAGACGACATTGATGGTCCCCTCTTTCGCCCCATGGCCAAAGACCGCCGGACGCTGCTGCGAAAACACCTCACGCCTCGCGCCATTCTGGCCATCGTGAAAAAGTACGCACGGTACGCCGGCATCGACGTCGATCGCATCGCCGGTCGGTCGGTCTGCACGCACTCACTGCGAAAGACGTCGCTCACCAATGCGCTGGAGCATGGCGCGCGGATGGAGCAGGTGCAGCAACTCGCCGGCCACAGCGACATCCGCACGACGCAGATGTATTACGCCGCGAAGGATCGCGACGCGGAGGATGCCGCCCGACACATTCAGATTCGATGAACCAATTCATCCTTCGCGGAACTCGTGGTCGTCGTACTCCGCCATTCTGGGATGGCTCCAGTCTTCCTTCATCACCTTGTCGAGGGCAGGATATGCCTCGCGCGGATCAAAGTCGGGCAGGAGGTTCTTGATGCGCTCAAAAACGTCGGCACGGACGACGACACACGGCATCTGCGTGGACTTCTCGACAACGGGGACGGACTCGCCCTGCTGCAAGGCTTTCTGATGCTCGGCGTTGAGTGTCAACGATTCTTCCATGGCCCGACTATCTCACCGATTCTCCGCTGCAACAAGTGATTATCCCTGCAAGCTTCCCGTTGGGGCGGCCCATGCCTTTCCTGATCGCTACGATAGCACTGGCGACCTCGATGAAAAAGCGACATTCGCATCCACGACACCTCGATTCACGACGTAGCTAAGCGCCAGTCGGCCACGCGCAGGCCGGAGATCCAGGAAAAATGCGGCGTGTTTCCAGTGACCAGCACGCGGCGCGCTTCGAGCGCCGTGGCGGCAATAATCAGGTCGGCGTCATCGCACGGATGTCCATTGTTGCGCGCCTCCGCCCACAGACCTGCCGCGCGTTTCAGGACAGGAACGGAGACGGGAAGCACGTCGCTACGGCCGGTGAGGGCGAGGAAAACGGCGAGCTGTCGCGATGCCTGATTCGCGAGCATGCCGCGCATGATTTCGTACATCGTCATCGCCGAGAACGCCAACTGCTGATGGACCGCCAAATATTTCTGCGCCGCAGTCAGCACTTGCGGATTCTTGCCCTTGAGCACCTCAGACAAGATGTCCGTGTCGAGTAGCGCCTCGTCCATGAGCTACGAAAGGTGGCGGGTAAGATTGGCACGAGTTTTTGCGATCTTGTCGATCGCCTCGATCTCCTGCTCGCTCAAGCCGGCGTAGACCGACGTCCAGTCATCGATTGATTGTGCAAGCCGTCGTGGTTCCTCAACCGGAATCTCGATCTCCGCGATGTGGATGATCAGTCGTTGATTCGCCGCCAACTGGCGTCCGATCACTTCCTCCAGCGCGCGGCGGTGGACCGCATCGAGACTGCCGACGTCGATGTTCAGATCGCTTTCCATATCGCAATTCTAGCACGTCGGCACAGATGTTGCACACGCAAAGCCATCGTTTTCCATCGGCGATTGCAATCAATTGCTTGGCGAGACATGGCGAATGCGGCTATTAGCCAATTCCGGCTTGCAGCGAATAAGATTCTCTTGCGCCATGCCATTTGTCGCGCTACGCTAGACAGCATGAAAAGGATTTCACCGCGCCTCCGCCGCCAAATCGACGAGGTCGCCGCCCGACTCTCCGGCATCGCCAAGGCATTGGCACCCGACTTTCCGGGGCTGGGAGCCGTGTACTCGTCATTTAGCGGAGCAATCGACAGCAGCCACTATTCCGTGCATGGCACGCACGTCCTCACCATCGATGTCCCCAAGAATTGCAGTGCCAACATCGTCAACCGCCGCTCTGAGTACGGCGACCAAGAGCACTTCGTGCTTCTGGAATGTCCCCATCAGCCGGCCCCTGAATCGCCGGCGGAGCCGGAAGCGGCCGACGCATGACGCGCACGTTTGACCGCCGGCCTCGCTTGCCCTAGCGTGATGGCCGGCGTGACGAACCATCGCGACTCCAGTGCTGGCGAGCCAAGGTCCGCCGAGGGGATCCTCCTCAGCGCCGACGGCATCGACAAACTCACCGACATAAGTGAAACACTGGACGAAATTCGAGATGACATTGCGTGGTGGTTGAAAAACAATCGCCAAGAACAGTGGGGTCCAATTCAGCCCATCACATCACGAGCATGCCCAAAGATCCGCTTGCACGGGATTGGGCGGAGCGGCTGAATAGATATGCGCCGCGCGATCTGCCCGATGCACCGGGAGCAAAGCCGACACCCCGTCAACATGCGCCGCAGGTCGATGCCGCGCGCGCCTACTGCTGCGAAGCGCCCGATCTCCAGTGGACCGGCGACCCAGAGTTGCCCGGCGTCGCGTGCCTCAACTGCGGCTACACGGTCGCCGACTGCGGCTCCGTCGTCATGTACCCTGCGCCGGACGTTGACGAGGAAGCTGATGATCCAGGGCCGATGCCCCAGCAGCAGGAACTCTTTGGCGACGATTGATTTGCACGCCAGCAAGGTGCCTGATTCGTCACTGTCCAGCCGATTGGAACCGCCGTGAGCGCCCAGGCGGCATTCCACTCTTACCTGCAATGGGATCGCCGCGTCGTTCACGTCTCGGAAGAAGCGACGGAACGTCAATTGTCTTCGGCGGCTGGTCGCGGCATGCTCCCCTCGCCTGCCTCGGCAGCGCGCAAGGGCAGTCGCTCTTTCCCAACCTCAGCATCGGAGACAAGCAATGCATGTGGATCCCAAAGACGGCACGTGCCGCAGCTGCAATGGCGAACTCGCGATCGTCGACGCCGATGATGTGACGATGACCGTGGTCTGCGACGAATGCGGCGACACCTACGACGTCGAGACCGATGCCTTCGGCGACGGCTGTGTCACGTACTACATTCCCTTCATGGCGGCGCGCCTGGAGGAGGACGGCGACTGACGCCCGAGCCCCGTGTACAAACGCACGGGGCTTATTCTGTAACCCCACCCCTGTGAAGCTGTCTTTGCTAGCATGACCGCCCTGAGTTGATCCTCGGCCGCATAATTCAGTGGGGCGACTGGCATTATGCGTGCGGGAGGAGGTGGAACGTGATTTTGGCCAAGGCGTTTGAAAAGTTTGCCGACGGGAGTCCGGTGTGTGTCATGGTTCGGGGAAGCTTGGAGTATGCCCTGCCGGAGGAGTTTGTAGACCAACTCTTTGAGCGGACCGCACAGCGGCAGTACACGCGGGCATTGCTGTTTTCCGACATCGTGGATTTGATGAGCGGCGTGGTATGCCAGGTGTTTCCGTCGGTCAACGCTGCATATCAGAAGCAACACGAGCGGTTTTCCGTCGGCCGCAGAGCAGTTTACGATAAGATCAATCTTGTCGAGCCGCGCGTCGTTCGGGAGTTGGTGCGGAGCATGGCCCAGCGGCTGGAGCCGGTCGTCAAGAAGTTGCGGAAAAAAGCCGGGTTCGAGAGTCTTTTGCCCAGTTGGCGCGTACGGATTCTGGACGGGAATCATCTGGCGGCCAGCGAACATCGAATTGCCGAGTTGCGCGACATCGCCGCCGGCCCGCTGCCCGGCCATGCGTTGGTGGCGTTCGATCCAGACGCCCGCCTGATTACGGACATGTTCCCTTGCGAGGACGGGCATGCCCAGGAACGCAGTCTGCATCTTGCCGTGCTCGACGCAATGCAGACGGACGAGGTCTGGATCGCCGATCGCAACTTCTGCACGACTTTGTTCTTTTTTCAAACCGCTGCGAATCACGCCTATTTCGTCATCCGGCAACATGCAACCAACGTGCGTTGGATTCCGGTCGGCAAGCGACGCAAGATCGGCCGCACCGAAACGGGCGTGGTTTATCAGCAGCGCGTCGATTTGCTGGACGACTGGGGCGGACGGCTCAGCGCGCGTCGGATTACCGTTCGTCTCGATCAGCCGACCGAAGACGGCGACGTGGAAATTCAGATTCTGACCAACTTGCCGAACCGAGTGCGGGCCCGGGCGATCGCCGACGCGTATCGCGGTCGCTGGAAGCTGGAAGGCGCGTTTGGCGAGTTGGCCGCGGCCTTGCATTGCGAGATCGCCAGTCTTGGTTATCCGCCGGCCGCCTTGTTCGCGTTCGGCGTGGGATTGCTGGCTTACAACATCCTGAGCGTGACGCGCACGGCGATCGCCGCCGCCCACGGTCCGGCGATCTTGGAAGAAATCTCCGCCTATTATGTGGCCGACGAGATCCGCGGTATGATGCGAGGCATGAGCGTCGCGATTCCCGGCGCCGCTTGGCGTCGGCAATTCGGCGGCTTGAAAGCGCCCCAGATGGCGAATCTTCTGCTTGCCCTTGCCCGTCGCGTAAACCTCGCCTGCTTTCGCAAACATCGCCGCGGCCCCAAGAAACCTCGTCTCAAACGCACCAAATACAAAAGGCAGACTCACGTTTCGACTGCACGCATCCTCGCTGACTCTCGGGGGAAAACAGCCACGGCAATCGCATCTTATTTCTCGACGAAACTGAGCAGAATGCGTTCCAAGATGTCGGTGGAGAGGCTGGCGCTGTAGCGTTTGCCCCGTAGACTATCTTTTAGCGAAGTGTCCCGCGACAAGATGGACACTGCCAATCTCCGCAACGCGGCCGAGATTTGGGGCGCGTGCTGCTTGCGAATTCGGCTGGCGTCCTCTGTAAAAGTTACATCCAGCACCCAATGCAATTGGCTCTCGATGCTCCAGTGCTGGCGGATCCGCTTGGCCAGCGTCTTCACTTTGGCCGGCAAACTCGACAGGAAGTAGCTCACTTCGCCCGTTTCCCTGCCGTTCACGATCGTGGTGCGGATCACCATTACGATCGTGACCAGGTTCGCCCATTCGGCAAAGCCGGGCAAGCTGCGCGGCGCCGGCAGGGCGAAGTATTCGCGACGTTCCTGACGGCCCCGATTGGTTTCCACGGTGACGTGCCGGCGCAGTTCGCGCGGCGGAACGTCGGCTTCGAGCGCCTGTGCCCAGTCGCTAATTCTTGCCGCTAGCTTGAAGTTTATTCGTGGAGCAATGGGCCTCCTCGGATTGGTTGCGGATCGGAGTCGCGACGCGCGGCTCGGAGTCCGCTGCCCCGTCGACCGTCGACGGAGCGGTGATTTGTGCTAGCACCATTCTACCCGCGCTTTGGGCGCGCTGCACGACGAGGTCCGCAGTTTCTGATTCGCGAGCGCGGCGCCGGCGGCGCAGCGGGTGGATTTTGAGCAAGTCGTGGTGGAGCAAGGCGTCGCGCACGGCGCGTCGATCAACGGCGGCCGCCTGGTAGTGCGTCAGCGTTTCGTCAGGCGCGAAGTCCCAAGCAGCGCGCACCTGCGCGCGGAGCTCTTCGACGGTCGCCTGGAAGGCGGCTCGCTGTTCGGCGGGGATCGGCGCTCGTTCCGCCCACAGTTGGCCGGCCGTCGGTCCGCGCCAGCCGTGGGGTCGGGCGGTTCCGTTGGCCAAGCATCGAGCGTTTTCGGCGTCTTCGCGAGTCGGCATTCCCGGCCGGCCGCTGGATGCGGCTACGGCGGCTTGATAGCTGGCAAGTTGGGCGTTGGCTCGTTCCACGCCCCCGTTGTATTGCGGGCGGCGCACCGGGTTATATAACGGCACGACGCCATGGTCGTCCAGCAGCCGTTTGACTTCGTCGGCGCGGAACGGTCCGCCGTTGTCGCTCTTCATCGCCAGGGGCGGGCCATGTTCGACGAACAACCGCTCATATTCGGCACGGACGACTTCCCTCGTGGCTTCGGCGAAGGGTTGCCAGGCCAATTGGCAGCGGCTGCCCAGATCCTTGATGGATAGCATCCAGCCGAATCGCCCTTCGAGCGGCTCGGGGAATTCTTTGAAATCGGCGGCCCAGACCGTACCCGGCTGGCGCCACTCCAGACGGCACTTGTGCCGCTCGGCCCTGCGCCGCTGAATGTGACGATAGCGTGCAAGCAGTTCGCGGAGATCCGCGCTTCTCAGGTGCGGGAATTCCGCCCGCAACGCGTCCAGCGAAGTCGCCTCGCCGCGTTGGAGAAGGAATTGAAAGACTTCGTTGCGCTGGAGCCGCGTGGCGCACCGAGGCCGACGGCCTCGGCAAGCCGACCGGGAGGACTTACAAGGCTTTTGTCGCCAATAACGTAGCGTGCGGTCCGACACGTGCAGACCGCGAGTTACGTGCGCCGCCGGCACGCCGCGCTGTCGTACCGTGCGGCAAGCGTCGGCCGCGCGGCAACGGGCGGCTTGCTCGGCCGCTCGCCGCTGGCAGTTGCGCCGTTGAGCCTGGCGACGGGCGGCGGACAGGTCTCGGTTCTCGCCTTCGGCCGCAAGAACTATCGGGGCGGCCGGCGGGTCGAACGCGTCGTTTTTTTTACGGGCGAGGGCGGGCGGATCACGTGCGGCAAAGCGCTCGCCAACTCGGCCTTCACCTCCGCCACGGCCGCGCGCGACTCCAGCGCCCGAATCCGCTCGCGCAGGAACTCCAGATCGGCCGGCGCCGGGAGCGGCTCCGCCTTCGCCGGCCGGCCGGGCGAGCGGGGCTCCAATAGCCCCAGCGCCCCTTGCAGCCAGTCGCTGCGCTGGGCGAAGAACCGCGATTCGCAGATCCCCAACTCGGCGCAGGCTTGGCCCACGCTGTACTCTCCGCTCAACGTCTGCAAGAACAACATCATCCGTCGCTTGGCGTGCGCCGAACCGGCGAGCGGCGTCACCAAGGCCGCGCCTTGCGGCTTGCGTCCCAATCGCGTCATGCTTTAACTCCCTATTCGCAACCAGAGAGAAAAAAGCGGCGGGCCAGGCCGATCCTCGCCGGCCCGCCGCGGGTCTTCCTACCTTCACCCGACCTCCTTGGCGGGCGTCGTCGTCTCGACGGCGGCGGTTCCTTCCAGCGCCGTGGTCGTCTCTGCGGCTTGCAGCATGCGAACCGCCTTCAAAGCGCGGACGCTCGGCCGACGCGCGCGGCGTTTCCGACCGTTTCCGCCGGACTTGGCCTCGGACGACTTCGCCGGCGGCCGCGGGACCGCCAACGCCAATCCCAGCGAGCGTTCGGCCGCTCGAACCAACGCCTGCTGTCGATCGCATTCGCGTCGCAGCCGTTGATTCTCACGCTCCAGCGCCAGCAGTCGGCGAGACGGATTAGGCTGCGGACCGCGCGGCGGCGGTTCGCAGGCCGACAACAGTCCAGCCAATGCTCGTCGCTCCAACAGGTAATAGCGCGGCAGCGACGTTTCCAGCGCCTGCGCCGCCTCGCTCGGCCGGCGGACGCCGGCCAAGACTTCCAAGATGGCCGCCGCCTGCCGCCGGGCTTGAACACTGCCCGGCGCGGCGGGCGGAGCGGAAGCCGACGTCTTACGACGGGCCGACGCGCGCCGCGGAGCTTTCTCGGCCGTGCTCATGAGGCGCCTCCTGTCGCTTCTGGCGTCGAGCCGCCCTCTTCCGCGGGCGACGACGGCGATTCATACCAGGAGACCCCCGGCGCGGGAGGCGCCGGCAAGTCGTCGCCGCTCTCCGGCGCGCCGTGCGGACAGACCGTCTCGGGCAGCGGCTCCGCAGCCTCTTGGTCCGCCGGCGCCGGCGGACCGACCAACTCCACTTCCTGTCGCGGCTGGCCCGGCCGAGTCAGGAACACGCGTTCTCCTTCGGCATGCACGCTGAAGGGCTGGCCGGCCACCTGGCCGGTCACGTAGAACGGCGGACGCGGAACTCCCTGCCGCGCCAACTCCAGGGCGTTCGACGCCACGCGCTCCCGCAACGTCGCGAGCACCGTCGGCGCGGCGTTGAAAAACCGATCCGCCGGCGTCAAACCGTCCAAGCCCTGATGCGGACGTTGGAAGTTGTAATGGTCGATGAACAGACCGATCCGTCGCCGTGCGTCTTCCAGATCCAAAAACACGGCTCGCTGCAGGCATTCGCGCCACAACGTACCCCAAAACCTCTCGACCTTGCCCAGCGTCTGCGGATGCTTGGGACGCGAGATGACCTGACGAATTCCTTGTTGCTCCAGCTCCCGGCTGAACTGGCTCTTGCCGCGCCAGGTCACGTACTGCGGGCCGTTGTCCGTCAGGATCTCATCCGGCGGACCGTAGGAGGCGATCGCCGCCCGCAACACCTCCAGCACCAGAGCGCTGGAAGCGCTGGCGTGCAACCCGTAGCTCACCAGAAAGCGGCTGTGGTCGTCCATGAAAGCCACCAGATACAACCGCCGATTCTGACGTTTGAGCACGAAGGTGAACAGATCCGTCTGCCAGAGTTGGTTGGGCTTGGCCCGCTCGAAGCTCCGCGGCTTGTCCGGGTGCGGACGAGTGACCCGCTCTTCCATCTGGTAGCCGGCCTCGTGCAGCACCCGAGCCACGGCCGCGGAACTGGCCGCCATCGCCGGACCGCGCAGCAACTCGTCGCTGATCCGCTGGCAGCCCCAATCGGGATGCAACTGCTTGAGCATCACGATCGTCCGCTTGGCGACTTCCGACAGGCGGCTGCCGGTCGAGGCGCCCCGCGGCTGCTCCATCAGCCCCGCCGGGCCTTGCTGCGAGAACCGCTTCTTCCACAGATAAAGCGTGTGCTTCGACAGGCCCACCAGCGGCGCGAAATCGCCCGCCGGCAGTCCGCTCCGCTGCCAGGTATCGAGGATCAGTAGCCGCTCCTGCGGCGAGAAGGCCTGCCGCACCTCGTCCGGCTTGACCAGCTTCCGGCCCCGCCGGCCATCCCAGCCCACTCGATTCCTGGGCAACTCCACGCCCGAACCCCGGATGGCCGGGCCCGCGGGCGGCACATCCGGCGCCGATTCGTCCGGCGACGTCGCCGCCTCGGCGCCCAGATCATCCCACGCTTCGCCGCCGTCGTCTTCCAATGGGACGCAGTCGCCGCCGCTAGCACGGCTCTCCTCTCCTGCGTACAACTCCCAGGCGTTGCCCGCTTCCGGCGCTTGACCAAAGCGGCCCAACTCTTCCCCGCGATCCTCGCCCTGCGATCCCGGACCTTGAAACTCGGATGACATCTCGACCTTCTCCTGCGGCCATAAGCCGCCGTAGGGAGAAGGCCCTTGCTCCACTCATTTAATCGATGCTAGCGGCAAACATTTCGGCAAAGGGCACAAGGGACAGAGCGACGAGCAAATTGCGGCGACGCTCACCGCGCAAGGTCATCGTTCACCGCTCAGCGACAAGCTACTCGTCGATACGGTCAACAAGATTCGTCTGGCCAACCGCGTCTTTCAGCGTCCGAATTATTCGCACCCGCGCCGAGTGGCCGGCCACCTGACTATCTCGCAGTTGGCGGAAATATTGAATCTTCCCCAGAATTGGATTCACGGTCGCATCACTCGTGGCTCGATCCGCGTGAAGAAAGATGCTGCACGGAAGTGCTATCTCTTCCCTGACGAGCCATCGACGTTGGCAAAGTTTAGGCAGTTTATCGACGGACAAATCTCCCACCTTGATTTCTGGAAGGGGCATCAAGATGCCTAATCGAAATTCTTTCCGAGCCCTCCGCGCGAGAAGCGGCAGCGGATGAGAAACCGCGTCGCCTGTTCAATCATCGTACCGCTCGTCTCCCGCTTCGCAGTTTCAAATGTCCGCTCGTCGTAGGCGACGTCCGCCAGGCGTGACGAGAGCTGCCTTGCTGACTCTGCCGCAGAGAGAACGGTCCAGAGTGCAACGACATTGGGATTGATGTCACCGAGGATCTCGCGTTTCATCCGCGGCATCGCGAGGAAGACCGACGCACCGAAGGCGCACGGCTCCAGATATTCGGTCACCTTCGCGCGAACGTCCAAGAGAATCGGCACGATCTTCGGGGCAAGATAATACTTGCCGCCGTGAGCTTTGACCGGCGGGCGGATGCGATGGACGTGGCAGCTGCGGAAGGTCGACGTGTCGGCGGCTGGCCGCTCCGGTTCCTCGCCGAAGAGCGACCGCTGGACCGATCGTTCTCCCCGGCCGGGAACGTCCGAGGCACCCATCGGGCACTAGCGTAGATCCTGTTGGGCACAACGGGCAAGCTGGCTGGCGACCGCGCTGACGCCGGTCAGTTCAGCCACTCGTCGGGAACGTCGATGTCGGTCCCTGCCTTGAAGGTTGGCACCGCGAGTGCAGCCCCGAGCGGCGCTTGCTGCACCGGCGGATTGCCCGGCAACCCGACCCACACCGTCCATCCGTTTCCGTGCGCGTAGTGCCAAATGCTCCCGACGACACCTGCGCGGGATGGACGCTTCAATGGGGCCGCGGCAAATTCGCCGCGGAGTGAAAGATCGTAGAAGCACGTCTTGGCCCTCCGAAAATGCTTCAATGGGGCCGCGGCAAATTCGCCGCGGAGTGGGCCGGGCCACGAAGCGCTCGGCGCCGCGGCCAGCGAGCTTCAATGGGGCCGCGGCAAATTCGCCGCGGAGTGTTTCGGACATGGCAAACACCTGCTTTCCGACTTCAGGCTTCAATGGGGCCGCGGCAAATTCGCCGCGGAGTGTGTTCGAGCTAGACGAACCGCTCGCCGAAGAGCCAGGCTTCAATGGGGCCGCGGCAAATTCGCCGCGGAGTGTTCGGCCCGGTCGTGATCCAGCTCGATCCGGTGTTGCTTCAATGGGGCCGCGGCAAATTCGCCGCGGAGTGCTCCGCGTCTCGGTGGTTCAGTCGTCGCCGCGTTCGACGCTTCAATGGGGCCGCGGCAAATTCGCCGCGGAGTGGCCGGGAAGCCGGGAAGCCGGGCTTCAATGGGGCCGCGGCAAATTCGCCGCGGAGTGGAAAGATTCTCGTTCGGTGCTTGGCTCGCGAGGTGCGGCTTCAATGGGGCCGCGGCAAATTCGCCGCGGAGTGCAGGCTGCCGCTACGGCGGCTAACATCGGCCAAGCGTTGCTTCAATGGGGCCGCGGCAAATTCGCCGCGGAGTGATCCACAGCCACGCGACCCATGCTACACGATATCCGCTTCAATGGGGCCGCGGCAAATTCGCCGCGGAGTGTTAGGGCTGCCGGGGTTATTTTTGCAAAGCACGAAAGGCTTCAATGGGGCCGCGGCAAATTCGCCGCGGAGTGGTGAAGAGAGAAAAAGGAGCCGACCGTGAGTACCGGCTTCAATGGGGCCGCGGCAAATTCGCCGCGGAGTGCGGAGACTCCTGGTACTCAGCCCGCGATGCAAATCGGCTTCAATGGGGCCGCGGCAAATTCGCCGCGGAGTGCTTTTTCGTACCAGATTTACCAATCTGGCGAATCTGGGCTTCAATGGGGCCGCGGCAAATTCGCCGCGGAGTGGCCGGAATCGCGCTAGCGCCGCGGTCTACTGACCTGCTTCAATGGGGCCGCGGCAAATTCGCCGCGGAGTGGCTCCGGCGGCCTGGCCGCCGGGGTAAAGCTGGATCTGCTTCAATGGGGCCGCGGCAAATTCGCCGCGGAGTGCGCGCCGCGACCAATTACAGCGACTGAGCGAAGACGCGCTTCAATGGGGCTGCGGCAAATTCGCCGCGGAGTGGTCGAGGTCCGAGCCAAGGAAGCGGACCGGGAGGCCGGCTTCAATGGGGCCGCGGCAAATTCGCCGCGGAGTGCCGCCGGCAGTTCGCTGGGCCTGGGCGTACAGATGCCGGCTTCAATGGGGCCGCGGCAAATTCGCCGCGGAGTGACCGGATCGAGCTGGATGATGACGGGGCCGAATTCCGGCTTCAATGGGGCCGCGGCAAATTCGCCGCGGAGTGAAGCACGGTCCAAACGCCGATCAAAATTCCAAACTGGCTTCAATGGGGCCGCGGCAAATTCGCCGCGGAGTGGAAGAACTCACCAACGACGAACGAGCAGCCATCGAGCTTCAATGGGGCCGCGGCAAATTCGCCGCGGAGTGCTTTGGTTTAGGGCCTCGTCGCGGGCGATTCGCCGGCTTCAATGGGGCCGCGGCAAATTCGCCGCGGAGTGTTCGCCGGCGGCTCGACGAACGTCGCGATCACCAGCAGCTTCAATGGGGCCGCGGCAAATTCGCCGCGGAGTGTCGCCGGCAGCGGGTCGGCGAGCTGCCAGACCGCGGCGCTTCAATGGGGCCGCGGCAAATTCGCCGCGGAGTGGCGAGGGTACGCCGACCGTCAAGGGACGCTCGCGCGTCGCTTCAATGGGGCCGCGGCAAATTCGCCGCGGAGTGCCCGCCCGCGCAACTCCAGACGCCGCAACGTGCCCGAAACGACATTGCGAGCACCGAGCGCCGGAGCGGTTTGGACGAACGACAAACGCATTTGGCGGGGTCTGTAAGTCACGTCTCCGCCGATCGTTATCAACCTGCGAGCGTTGGCCGAGTTTTGCGACGGACCCCGCCGCTCGCACGACAAAAACTGCTCAATTGCCAAAGAACGCCATTGGCTAACGGGTCGTGAAGACCGGATACGTCATCACCTCACCGGTTAGTACCCGGGCCAGCAGGCGAGCCTGGATTTCGAGCACCCGACGATAATTGATACGATAACCGAAAACTGGATGGGTGACCAGCGTGTCCATCCGCTGTTCGTAGGCTCGAAAAAACGCCTTGCGACCGTTGGCTGTGAGGGCGACGGAGTTACCGGCACGGACGAAGTCGCGCGGAGTCACCATGCGCGTGTTGATCGCGCTCAAGACCACCGAGTCGGCAATCAATGGACGGAACGGCTCCATCAGGTCCAACGCCAGTGCCGCCCTGCCATAGCGCGGTTGATGGTAGAAGCCGAGGAATGGATCGAAACCGACGGCGTGGCAAACGATAGTCAAATCTTTGGCCAGCACGCTATAGGCCAGCGATAACAGTGCATTGATCGGATCGCGCGGCGGGCGGCGGTTGCGAGAATTGAAGTCGAAATTGAAGTCGGCGGAACCGCGCGACGACGTTCCGGACTCGTCGAGCTTAATCATGCCGGCGAAGTGCTGGAAGTACACTCGGGCCGCGCTGCCTTCGATGCCGAGCAATTCGTCCGTTGCAGTGGCCCGTTCGGCATCGTCTTGCATGTTCTTAAGAAAGGTCAGGGCCGACGCAGGTGGTTCGACGTGGTTGCGCTGCAACATGGTGCGCGTGTTGCGAATCTTGCCGGCCACCAATGCCCGCGCCACTCTGAGACAGAAACCGGGCACGTCGGCCAGGCGGAACTGCTCACGCCGAAGGTAGATGTTCTTGACACCCAAGCCATGCGTGACGCCGTAGAACCACCCGCCCATTGAAAAGTAGGCGATCGGCACTTCCTGCTCACACAAAGCTTGCAAAGCTTGGGTCGAAAGCTGGATATTGCCCATCATATTGAGCTGACAAATCTCATTGATCCGCACTTCTTGGACGACTTTTTCTTTTTGCTGCATCTTTAGCACGAAGCCGCTCTTGCCCACGCGAAGTCCCTGCGTGTTCAGATAGAGGGGCCGGAGTTCGTCGCGAGCTGGCAACAGGCGGCGAACTTCGCCGTCGTCCTTCGCCCCATCGATGGTGCGCGCGTTGGGCGCGTCACCGATATCGAACAACGTCCCCTGCACGGTCCGGGTGAGCGGCTCGTGAATGCGCAGCGTTGTGGTCTCATCGGGCAAGCAAATGCCGACCAATGAGCAGCGCGGGCACTTGGGGCTATCGACCAATGGAGGTGGAATGCGTCCGCTGCCGGCCAACGCGCGCGCCTGGCTGAGCGCGTCGAGCGTCGCTTTCACCAAGTCGTCGTCGATCGGGATGCGGACACGCTGCTTGGTGGCGACGTAGTAGACCACCGCCTCCTCACAGCGGTAGCCATTGTCGCGGAGCACGAGCGCCTGAACGGCCAGTTGCACGCGGTCCGGATCCCAGGCCGCAAGGACTCCGGTGTCCCGATCTTCGCGTGGCGAACCACGCTTGTAATCGACGGGCGTGACGATGCCATCCTCCGCCTCGATCAGGTCGAGCTTGGCGATCAGACGGTGGGTCTCACTCGACAGGGTGACACTGCGCGAATGGATCGACTCCTCGGCCGGCAATTCTTCCGCGGGGGCAAGTTCCCCCTTGCCACCGTCTAATTTCGTGTGCCGTAGCGCCCCTTCGACCGTCTCGCGGTTATGTGCAAAGACTCCTTCGACCCACTCGTAGAAGAATAGTCGAGGGCAGTAGACGAACTCATTGAGCATCCGGGCCGGCAGATAGTCCGGCGCAGCATCGTCCTGGCGGACGTCGTTCTGAGGCGCAGTGGACATGGGCTATACCACAATGCAGGGCGCATCCATGTTGGTGTAAGCGAGCCCGAGCGCGCTAATGACACGTTCGCCGCGTCCCTCGGTTGGCCCAAGGTCGACAAACAGTACCTGGTCTTCGTTGTGCTTGATGAGTTCGGACAAGGCGTGCCGGCACTTGGCCAGGTCGATCGGCGTGAACTGGCACTCGAAGATCGAGTATTGCAGGTGATCGCCAAAATCGCGCATCGTCTTGAAGACCTTGCGCAGCCGCTTGTCATCGGCGATGTCGTAGCAGACGAGATACGTGTTACGCATGGCTTAAACCCGAGTCAACAGGCCGAACAGCCATCCGTGCCAGGGTTATCCCACGTTCCAGAGTAATTCGATGGCCGGGCGACGCAAGGATCGCTGCCTGCCGGGACAAAATAGTTTTCCGCAACGTGTTCGCGAATCTAGAAGATGGCGGTGGCAGGGGTGAAGTTACGGAACTTGCCGATAGTGATGCGTCTACTTCGGAATGCAGTCAGAACACCTAATTCTCTCAGTCGCCGCGGCGCTTGCGCCCTATTATCAGTCAGATCCGGGATCGCCAGCAGGCTGCGGCAAACATCAACGGACACCGGACGTGTCCAGATGGGCCAGGTCCAATAGGTATCCCCGGCGCCGCGGCCGGTGAAGCCGACGGTGCGCAGTTTGGAATTGCTCGGGGCGCACGTGGTCAGGGGTAAACCTTCAATCGCAAGTCGGTTAGCGCCGAGCATGGCGCCGCCTTTTTTGCGGGCGGGGTCGCCGCTGGGGTCGCGCCACTGGAGGGCGTAACGGCTGTCATCGGACGGATCCCATCTGAGTGTCTGATTAGTCACGGGATCGTCGTACTTCCAAGGCAAGAAGAGCGCCTTATGAAGATGCTGGTCCGTTGTGCGCTTGACGATGTGTCGCATGAACGCAAGGAAATGCTGGTGTCCGGCACCGCTCATCGTTCGCAATGCGGTGTCCTGGACTACTACTTTGCCGCCCTGTTCGTTCACAATGACGTCGCAAGCGAATGCCGCGGCAAAATCGGCCGCAATGCGACGATCTGGATCGCGAGAATGATGGGCCACATCCACGCATTGCCGGGCAAATGCACGAAACTCCTCCGGAGTAACACTGAGGTTATCGCCAAGACTTAAAGCAAGGTGATCGTTCATCCGGATAAGGCGAACGTGAAGTAGGTCCGTGCAATCCTGTTGATTCAACAGCTTGTCTCCAATGACAATTGGGCGCCACGCACCTGCATGTTCGATCCAAGACATTTTCACATGGCCTTCGGGCCAGGCGAGGGTTAAGGTGCGCAGCGTACCTAACGCTGCGAGGAAGGCGAGAGGATTGCTGCCGTCAAGACCACTGAGAACCAAGCCATCTTTGGATGCACTCAGGGCGCTCGTCATGTCAGAACCTCTTCGGCTTTCCGTTGCGGAGCGCCGTCCATAACTTCCTGCTCTTCCCGCTGGCTGGCACGCTGGTCGGCCAGCCTGAGAGTCGTCTCAAGATATGCCAGCCCCCACCAACCGAAGCGCCGACTGAGCGTCCAAAACCGCTCGGCGATTCCGGAGTCGAGTCGGTGGGGCGGGTTCTCCTTGCGTTGTTCGGCGGTTAGCATGGCAATGATCCCCAGTGATTCAAGGTTGACTTCCGATGGTTCATCATCGACGACCACGGGAGCGAGCGGCCGCGCCCGGCCGTGGTGTGCCGCAATCAAATGCAAGGTCAAGTCTCGCATTACCTTGTCAGTTGGCAGGCAACCTGCGACTAATTCCGCCAGTTGCACGGAGAGCACTTCGTGGCGGAAACCCTCGGGCAGGCCGCTACGTTCGCGAGCGAGACGGCATTGCTGCGTGGTGTTTGGCATCCGACCGGACTTGGCCCAGAGAGCCGGCTGTGCCCCAGCATCGTTACGGTCACCATTGATGAGTAAGGCTTGAAAACGCTCGTCTGCCTTGCCCCAGTCGTGCAAGTCCGCCGCCCGCTGAAGTGCTTCGGCCCAGCCGCGCACAGGCAACAGGCTGACTACGGCATCAATCTCGTGTCGCACATGAAGCAAATGTTTTTCCAGTGAAACGGGGTTCTCCCGAGCGACGCGAGAGGTCTCATCTTCGCCGTCATCCATAGCTGGAAGGATTATCGTCGCTGCTGTTGTCGGCACACGTTTGCGGGTTCGCAACACTACCCCTTTTTCGTCGGGATAGCGTTCTTCGTCCAGGCCATTCTTCTTTGCGGCCAACACACGCATCGTTTCCGCAACTTCGCGCTGATCCTGATGGGCCGCATCGGCAGCCTGGCGAAGCAGGTCGCGAAGGTCGTCGCGATGCAGGTCGCTCTCCGTATCTACAAGCCATTCGCAAAGTCGATCAATTGCTTGACTCTTCGGCCAGCCCTCCAATCGCTCCGGGCGCAGGCGAAGGATGGCGCGGCCGCGCGATTGGCGATAGGCCCGCTCGGCAACATCTCTGGGGGCACTGTCGGGAATGTGACCGAAGAAGTCCCAGCCACCGGCGCTGACGGGCAACACAACCATGTCGCCAGGGCGAAGGTCGGCCGAATCAAGAATTAAAGTGCTGCGTGAGGAACCGCGCCAAGCCAGAGCGACGGACGGCGTCCGGCCTCGCTCGCCCGTTGATTCCGGCGGGGGTGCGTCGAACAGGTCAGATCGCTGCTCATCCGAGACATTCTTACCTGCTAGCCAGTCGCGCACAAGACCTATTGGGACAGACATGCACTCCGGCGAAGAAGGCGGAGAGAGATTGACTGTGTCGATCCATTGGTCGCTGTTTTCCGGTAAGTCGTCGCGCCAGCAGACATTCACATCCGGTTCGCCGCGCTGTGGGCCGTGCAGAAACAGCGACACGTCCGGGTCCGGCACGGGGATTGGGTTTGTCTGGCCCCAGGCATCGAGGTACGCCGGGAACATAATCGGGGCGCCGGCGCGCGGGGCTAGTAGCGGCATCGTTTTCACTTCCTCAAGAAGCGAGTTCATCGCATTGACGCCGAAGTCGACGTAGCTATCTGACGCGATAGATTGCAGCCATTGCCACGTGGTAGCGAGAGCCGAACCATAAATTGGATCGTCACCCTCGGTTTGATCGGCGCGGATAACGATGTAGCCGCGAGCATCAATGTCCCGTCCCCTGCGATTGAGCCGGCCGAATCGCTGCCGAATTGCGTCGAGGCTCGCGCACTCGCAAACCATAGCATCAAAGTCGAAATCCGCGCCGACCTCCAGGCACTGCGTGGCAACGACGAACATCGGCTTGGTTTCACCGGCCGTCGCTCCGCGGGTCTTCCCGACGCGCAATTGTATTGCCTGGGTGAGTTCATCTCGGTCAAGCGGCCGCATGCGACCGATGGCAAGGTGGATGGCGGCCGGAGGTTCATCCGTCTGTGTTGTGGGCCTGAAGTGATTTTTCAGCCGCTCATACGCCGCGCGTGCCGTAGCAATGCGGTTGACCACGATGGCGATGTTGTGAGGCTGGTTGTTTTGAAGCTCAATCGCCCGCGCGACGATTTCGGCGGCTAGTTCGTCGATCGCCTTCTTTCCCTTCGCCCGTTCCGCCACGTGCAGTCGAATGGGCTTTGCCCGACCGTGGCGCGCGGTCAGCACTGGATGCTCACGGTCTTCATCGTCCAGACGGAATACGTCGCTCACGGGATCGCCCGGGGTGGCGGTCATTTGCACAAAATGGAACGGTGTGAGAATGGCCTCATGCGCCCAACTCTCGCTACGATAACGGCGGACGGCCTGGAGTGTCTCGACGAACGGCTGGCTAATGTGCGCCTCGTCGAGCAAGATCGTGCTGTCGTGCGCGATCAGCGCTGCGTGCATTGGTGCGGCCTCGGGCGAGACGCCGTATCCTCGGAATAGCAGACGCGAGCCGACCTGGTCGATTGTGCTCGTGATGATCGTCGGCTGCGTTACCGAGCGCGCCCAACGGTTATCACGTACGAGTCCGCCGCGAAGCATTGCCACGTCCAGCGGAGGCGCGTCTGTGTCGCCAGACGTTTTGCGTAGCGCTGCGGCGACCCGCCGCAGAATCGAGTCGGAAGGATTGTCAAGGGCCTGAGCTAAACGCTTGGCGATCTCCATCGCCCGCCCGTATGCCTCGTCCACGATCACCCGGCGGTTGACGACAAAGAAGATGCGTCGCCCGACGGTCCGCTCGCCTGGTTTACGCGAGGCTTGGACAGCCAAGGCGAACACGGCAATATCGAGACAGGCCGTCTTGCCGCTTGCCGTAGGCAAGTCAATGAACGCAGGCCAGTTGCCCTCGCACACTCGCCGCGCGAGGCGACGCTGCCAAGGGAATGGCGCAATCGGCCGTCCTCGTTCGTCTTTGTAGATTTCGCCGAAGAACTCGCAAAAGTCACTTGGCTTCAGTTCGTTCGTCATCGCTTCCCTTTCCACGGCCGGCACAAGCCATAGCCCCGAAAACGACCCGCGCCCAGTAGTAGCGGTCCCTCGATTTGATGCTCAAACCTCAACCACGCGTGTACCTGCTGGCGTTGTGACTGCCCCTGCTTCACGGGCATCAGCGAAAAGCCTCCGCCGTTGCCGGCCACCGCTCGTGGGGCTCCCCGGAACCAACTTGTCTTGTCGACGTCAACCCCAACCGGCCGGGGTAACCCCTGCCGCTCGCAGCTTTCCGCCACGATCTCCGCCACATCCAGCGACCATTGCTGACGGTCTTTGGCTCGCTCGACTTTGGGATGGCGGTCCAGCACGATCGGCGTGACCGTCGCCCAGGTGTCGCTCGGTTCGGTCCAAGCGCGGACTTGCAGCGTCCCGGGCGGCGATAGCCGCGTCTCTCGTGTCAGCGTCCACTTTCCTAGCGACCCGAGTATCAGGTCGATTGTCTTTGGCTGGCCGATGTCGTCGTAGATTAAACCGCGTAATGCCCGTCCACGCTCGCGCGGTTCGATCCCTTTCGGAAACGCTAGAGCGATTCCCATGATGTGTCCATCGGCATGCTCACGATCGACGAATGCCAATGGCAGCAGTGCCAAGTGCGGTTGCTGCGTGGGGGCCCCGTCCGCCTTGTGACCGCTGAGCCACTCGCATTCCCTAGCTGGATCGCATTGCTTGATGATAGTCTTGTGCAACGCGGTCAGCAGATGCCAGGTTGATCCCAGACCAATCACGGGTCCTTCGTCTTTCGACAGAATCAGTAACTCCCGATCGAACACCCCCGATACTGTCTCGGCCTCGGTGACCGTGGCGTGGGTGTGGTATGGCTGCCACTGGCTGATCGTAGGATGCAACCTCATCGGCTCGATGCCGTCGAATCGTTCAGCTAACTCCTGTTTCAATTGCTTCTTTGCCTTGCCGTGGGCTGTGGCCATGCGGCCGTGCAATTGGGCATAGGCTTCAATTGCATCGCCGTTGAAGACAGCGGCGAGATAGCCGAGGGTACCGGTGCTTGCGATCCGCATGGGCCGCTCACCATAATCGGCAGGCAGCAGATTCGGTTCCGGCGGTCGCCCTTCGACCCACATTTGCACCAGCGACGACGAGTGGCCGATTCGCGTTACCTTCTCGCAGAGTCGATCCAAAATCGCGCATTGCTCCCCATTGAGCTGCGCATCTCGCCAGCACAGAAAAACGGTGTCGTCCGACGGTCTGACACGAGGAAACGTGCGCGCCTGTCGATCGCGACCGAGGGCGACGCTTTGCAGCGGAGTTAGTGCCTTCTTGCCCTTGATTGGGTCACTACTGTCATTCACTGGTACGAAGCATGTCACCACGTCGCGAGGTTCGGCATCACTAACCCTCATTGACGGCGCGCCCTGTTGCTCCAGCCATTCAAGCACGGCGCGCTCATCGCCGTTCTCACCGGCCTCGAACATAGCGGCCGCGAGCGCCATGAACACCCGCGCCGGATGCGGCGGCCATTCGGCTCGTTCATCCCCCGGCGCACCGCGCGACACATCCGTTGCTATGGCATAGCCTGTCAAATAACGAATCCCCAGGGCGAGCATTAGTCTTCCCCTCCGGCATCGCCGCCCTCAGCCGCCGTCAATTCCTGGCTCTTCTTCACCAGCGCGATCAATTGCGGAGAAGGCTTGAGGACCAGCGGCTCGGCGCGCCATTTGAGTCCGACTTTCTCTGCCGCTACGACGGCATCGTTAAGCAAGCTCATGGCCGCTTTTGCATCAAGCGCGATCTTGGATTCATTCTTGCTTCCAGGCTTGTCGAGTAGCTCCCAATCCATTTGCTGCGAAGGCCATAATAGACAGCGAGAACGCAGGTCAAAGCCCTTCTCCGCCGCGAGCGCCGCCGCGCAAAGTCCCAATGCCACCAATACAACGCGGCCAGCAGAATCTACTTGCTTCTGCTCTTCTGAATTCTTTCGTTGGACTGGAAAACGGAGCCTCCGAATCGCCGGCAACGACAATACCACCATCTGTTCGGCGGAAGCTACAGTCACGCCGCCGGCCAGGGGGCGACCACTATCTCTGTCGATTTTCGACACATCGGGTGTCACATTCCCATGATTTGCAGTCGAGGGCCTCCCGGGATCCGGCAATTTGTCAGCATCCTTTTCTGGGTGGTGGTAAGCGTCCTTACCTTTCACACGTTGATAAAGAACCTTCCGGCCAGTTGGCTTCCTGCTCTTGTCCAGCTCATCCAAAGCTTCGCTGGGGTTAAGCGTCCAGCCTCCATCGGCTTTCCTGTATAACGGGCCTGCATTCTTCTCAATTTGCAGCGGGTCAATTCGGCTGCTGGTTTTGACGCCGAATACCGCATTGATTCCGACAATCTCGCTCACCATCGCCCGCTGGAACTTCGCACCCAGTCCACCTTTAGGACCAGTAGAGTCCCACATGCCAAACACGAGAGCGGAGGGGCACAGTTCGTAAAGCGGCGTCGCATTGGCGATGCTCACCGTGTCGATGTATTTGCCCAAGTCAGATTTTCGGAACGGAACGTCGCCCAACAAGCTGTCGCGCAAAATTGCGTCGGCGATGCGGTGCGGGGCCTGGAAACTCGTCACCTTGCCAACTTCGGTCAATAAGTTGTTGCCGGTGAAGTCCACTTCAATGATCGGGATGCGCAACCGGCCATCGTCGATGGCCTGCTGTAACGCTTCTTCCATCCGGTTGGCTTGCGACTGAACCGAGTCCAGCAGCACGCAGTCCACGGGATCTGCACTGCCTGGCAGCCGCCGCTTCTCCGTCGCATACACCGCACCGGCATACGTGGGTGGGAACACCTTGTCCCCCACACCGCCAGCAGGTTGCAGTTCCGTCCGACAGCGAAATGCTGCGGCGCTTCCGCCTACCGCAGCCGAAAGCAAATCGAGTGTGAGCTGTTGTGGCATGGCTGCCTCCGCGTGAAAATGGGTCTTGAGCTAGCAAGAATCTATCCGAAGGCAAATCTGAATTCAATTCCCTCGAACTCCCTACTAGCAAAACGAAGTTGACATTGTGTAGCTCGGTCGATAGCATTCGTCAATTGGCCGTAAGCGCGTGAGCACGGATGCGAGCCCGCCGCCGAGCGTCTAATTTGTGAATTAGGGGCTCGGCAGCCAATTTTCCCGCTGCCTCTACGGCGGGTTCCATTGAAGCGTTTTCCTGGTTGGGAGCAATACAAATCCCAGAGGACTTTCCGCGGTCCGAAACCGCGGCCCCATTGAATTATCGCAGGATATCCCAACTGGCGGCGTGCATGCTTCCGTCGCCTGTTGAAAAAACTGCTCGAAACCAAATATCCCGACGTCTCAGATAAGGTGGATGCCTGAATGGCCTATGCTTCCGACTTGGCAAGCTGTCAGCCCCCTCTGCATCGGATTGATGCCTGACTGAAAGCTGCGCTTGCTTTGCCGTCACTGATTCGCCGGGCCGCCTTCCACCGCCTCTCTCAAAACAGCGTTTGCTGCTTCCGCGGTTCCTCCGGCTCTTGGCTGCTTGTCAATTGGGACTCGCATGGCGGCGCAGTCGATACCTGCTCCGTTCGTCCCGCAGCCGCCAGCCCCGGCTCAAGCCGAGCGAGCCACTGCGGCACTTCAATGATGGTCGGAACGTGTTCGAGCGAAGGCGTTTTCAACTCCGCTTTTTCTTCAAAGAGCTCCTGGGCCGCTCCTCGGGTGCCACGCGCAATTGTCGCGACCGGGGTTTGATCTATTGGCGCCTCGCGAATCACTCCTCGCCGAAGACCGTTCGGCGTCTCGTGGAACAACGAGCCGATGCGATAGGCAAACTGCGTCTCGCCGGAGAGGCTGTTGCCGCAAATGACCCAGCCATACCGACTCCGCAAGCCCAAGTTAATCGCCGTGATTTTCACGCAACGAGGATCGATGTCCTGCCCGATGAGTTCTGCATGGGGATTGACCTTTGACGCTTCCAGCAGCATCCGCCCCGTGCCGCAGCACGGGTCGTGGATATAGATCGGCTTGCCTGCTGATGGCCGCGCCTCGGGATCAACGCTTATCTGCGCCATCAGTCGCGAGACGCCGTCCGGCGTGAAATATTGGCCGTCCTCCCCGTAGGTGATGGCGCCCTGGAAGAGATCGCCGAGGAGATCGTCTTCGTTATCGTCCATGGCGCCGATCAGCTCCCCGAACATCCGCGCCATGAGGTCCACGCCCCGCTCCCCTTTCTTTCCTTTCGTGTGGCGCCCGACCATCGCGAGATATTCCTCCTCCTTCGTCTGTCGGTGCCGGTTAGAAACGAGGCCACTTTGGCGGCCAGATCATTGCCAGTGTGCAGGTTGCCGGCTGAACTGAAATGGCGGCCGGGTTGCGGGTTTTGGGTCTTGCTCGAAGAGAACGCCGCTCCGCTAAGTGCACGAAGTGGTTCGCCCTTTTTGCGAGTGGACACTTGGCAGACGGGAGTTGCCGTGCTGCATGAGCCTGCCGAGAAGGAAGTCGATGGGAGAGGCTCCGATTCTCAATTGAATGCGAAGCCTCTCTCCACCGCTTTCTTGGAACCCGTAGCTCTGGAATTCGCGGGAGGTGCGCGCATAGCATCACACTTTCGCGTCCCAAAAAACGACTGAAGAAGCAGTCAGCTCGGGCGCAGCCTCAGCGCAGAAAAGGCGATTCGCCCTTCCTTACTGACGTACGCTACGCTCGTAAATCTTGCGCTACTGCGGGGTAACGCAGCTCGCAAGCACGAGTTCGCGAATCGCTCAGGAAGCCTGCTCTTCTAGCGCGTCTGATCTATTGCGAGTTGCCCGCGGGCAACGTGGCATTCCGTTGACCTTGCGAATTTGCAGTTGCCCGAGGCAACTAGCCACCAGCGGCAGATCGTTGCAGTTCGGTGAAACTGATCGACCTGCAACAAAGCCAACGCATCCTACCTGGCAACTGTAGCGAGTCAAGTTGCCCCAATGTTTTTTCAGACCGCTCATTTGTCACCGTCTCGCAACGTGGCGTTGGTAAGCCACTTCGCCGCCACCGACTACCGCCGAACCACCCCAACCACCGCCGCTATAGTGGCCTCGTTCTAAACCGCCACTGACACCTTCGTCTCCGCCGCGAGCGCGCAGACCATCGCCGTCAGCCAATCCTCGAATGCCTGGCCGCGGCTGATTCCGGATCGGCGGCTGAGGTCCTCCAGCTTTTTGAAGAGCTTCGGCGTTTGGGGATGAAAGAAATGTTCCTTGGCCATCGAGTCGCACATTGCCGTCCACGAAACGTGGTGGCAAGCGAATCTGCGTGGCACTGAGACGGCGGTCACTCGTCACGGGGGCAAGAATGCATTGAACTTCCGGGTTCTCTCAGGCAGTGTTCCTTCTTGTCCGAGAGCGGCTCCTTCACATCCATTCTCCGTTCGCAAGAAAGAAAGGTGCTTTATGTCCACAGCCAAGCCCAAGGGGGCACGTCCTCCCGAGAAAAAGATTGGCCCCTTTGCCGGCGGCATTGGGGTCGCGATCTGGATCAATACCGTCGAGACCGATGCGGGCGCGCGGCAAATCCGGTCGATCACCGTGGCGCCGCGCCGCTATTTCGATCAGGAATCGAACCAATGGAAGGACGCGCCGTCGTTTCGACCGAGCGATCTTCCGGCGTTGATCTTTGCGCTCCAGCAGGCGCAGGAGTATTGCTACACCACTCCCTTGCCCGGCGACGAAAGCAATCCTGATGACGACGCTCCCGGCGCCCAAAAACCCCCTTTTTAAGGCACGCTCTGACCGTTCTCGGACCTCGCCCCATGCGCAGGCATGGGGCCTTTCAGCGGATGTGCTCGACGGCTTCTTGCTGTTGGAACGCGCACTGTCGGAGCGCTTCGAGCCGCACAGCAAGCGAAAATCACCCAACTAGGGCGCGGCAGTCACAGACGATGAACGCCACGCGCGGTGCGGGATGTGGGCCATTAACGCTTGCGCTGTCGCGTCTCGACGCGAGAGATCATGTCGGACGCGGCGATCCCGAGGGCGTCGCAGATCCGAAAAAGCATTTCAACGGTCGGCGATCGATGGTTGTTTTCGAGTTCGCTTAAGTAGCTGCGGTCGATGCTCGCTTCAAAAGAGAGCTTTTCTTGACTCATCCCCGCCTCTTCGCGAGCTTTGCGCAATTCATCCCCAAGCATCCCAGCAATATGCTCGCTCCCTGCTTGCTAGGCTGTAGGATATATCCTACAATGCTTGGCATCGTTCGCGATGGCAGCCCCGAGACCACGGCGAGCGGGAGGAGGTGCGACATGCCGATTCGTTCAATTCCCGCAACTTGCCATCCGCCGCTCCTCCGCGCAACGACGCGCTCCCCGCGTTCCGTGAACGATCTGATCCGCCAAAACTTCGGCCTCCTCATCGCCTACATCTTGCCGGGCTTCGTCGTCATTTCCGGCGCCGCTTTCATCTTTCCCCCGATTCGCGCTCTGCTGACGCCGACGCTTGGCTTGGCCGATGGCGTTGAGAGCACCGCTTTCGTCACCCTCGCCACGCTGCTTGCCGGCATGACCGTCAGTGCGCTGCGCTGGCTCCTTGTCGATACTCTTCATCATTCGACCGGCCTGCGCCGTCCCGAGTGGGATGACGCTAGTCTGCCCGCCAAGCTGCCCGCGTTCTCCGCCATCGTCGAGGATCATTATCGCTTTTACCAGTTTCACTCGAATCTGGCGGTCGCCGTTGCCTGCGTCTATATCACCTGGCGGGTGCAGCAACCGCCGTTCGCCCCGTGGGCGGACGAGGCGTTCTTCTTGATTGAATTTCTCTTCTTGGCGTCGTCGCGCGATAACCTGCGCAAATACTACGCACGGTCCGCGCGTTTGCTTGGTTCCCTTCCCTCTTCTCAAAGGAGTCGTACCCATGACCAACGGCAGCCATCCGCCAAAACCGGAACCCAAAAAGCCCTCGGAGGCGAAAACCGGCGCCGACAAAAAGTCGGCGAAGAAATCGAAGTGACACCCTAATCTGCGGGTGCCGCTAAACGGGCGGCCGACGGAATGGCCGCCCTGCTTTTATTGAATACAGCTTTGCCCATTCTGTGCCATGCTGGTCAACGAGCGGCTTCCCGAGCCTCTTTACGGCTGCAGCCGTAAAGGCATATCCACCGCCGCTGCCTGGCCGGATCGGTTGCAATCGCGCGATCCCCTTCCCCCAACCCGACATCAAGGGTTTTTCAACGGCCTCGCTGCACCCAAGAAGTTCACGGGATCGACGACTTGCAAGTGCGGGAATCTGCCGATGAAGCTCGCATCCTTCATGAGGTCTCGCAAGTCATTGTCCCAGCTGACGAGATAGCGGGAGTCTGTCGCCACGGCGAGATTGAGATACGGCAAGTCGGTGGGATCGCGCAGAGGAAAACCGGCGTCGGCGGGATCGTCGGCGACCGTCGCGACCATCGCAATTTTTTGCAAGAAGATTTCGACCCGCTGGTCGGTGAGCGTCGTAAATCCTTTGCGCGTCTTTGGGCGCGTGAGAACATTCCTGACTTCCGCGAGAATTGCCGGGCTCACGGCGAGACTGACTGAGCCGGATTCAACGAGCCCGAGACACGCAAACGACGGGCCTCGCATGTTGGTTGCCGCTTGCAGGAAGACCATGCAATCGAAGACCGCGGAAATCATGCAGGCGAGCCGGGGGCGGAACGTTTCTCCGAACGCACTTCTTCAAGCGACTCTCCCAGCAGCGCGTTGAGTTCCGCCTCCGTCATGCCGCTCCGCTCGAACTCGGCATGCACGGGAGCGAGGATATCCTTGAATTGGAGCTGAGCCAGCGCCAGACGTGCCTGGACGGCTTCGACGACGAGAGTGCTGATGTTCTTGCCCGTCGCTTCGGCCTGGGCGCGAAGCTGCTCCTCGGTTGCAGGTGGTAAGTGAATCGTGATGGTCATGGCGGTGAGAGCTAGGTCGCAACGAATGCCAATCCATCTCTATCATACCAGACGCTCCCGAGGGCGACCAGAAAATGAAGCGAATAACGGGGCTTTGCAGGTCCGCCGATGCCAAGACCGCTGCAATCGATCCATCGTTTGAACGAATGGCCGCCAGGACGACGCAATTCGGGGACCTCTGCCCCCGTCACCACACGCTCGAAGCGCCGGACGGACGATCTTGCCCATTCCATCTGAAACGTTCTCGCGACATCCTGCCGGCATGTCGTCGTAGCCGTTCCGCCAGAGTTCCCACCGGCACATCACCAAGCCAGTAAGAAAGCCATTTGGCGGACTGGAGACGGTATCGCGATACCCTTTCCGCAACCACTCTGCCGTCTTCTCACTGAGCGCCGTGGCGCGTTACCGAAACGGTATTCTCGGAACGCTGTCCGGCACGGCTTCCAAGCGGTCTTGCGCTCGCCATCGCAAGGCTGCCGCCACCCTGGCGGTCAAGCCGCAGGAACGCAGGATGGAAGCCACTTGGTCAGGCGCCGCGAGGCGCCTGATACGGTCGCACCACGGTTCCGCGGAAGATCAAGGGAACCTTTCCGAAAGCCCTTGCCGCGCAATCCTTCCGTGGTAGCGTAGGCCACGACCACTCCCCTCTCCTCGCCATGTCGCAGTTTTTGACGGTCAAAGAGGCCGCCCAGCGAACCGGCAAGTCCCCGAGTTCCATCCGCCGCGTCATCTATCCCATTCTCGAAGACCCGCAGCATCCCGATCGTCCGCAGATTCAACCCAGCGTCGATGACGCGCGCGAGCTTCGCCTGCGCGGCGAAAACTTCGCGTGGCGGCTCAGCGAGGACCTGCTCAATCGTGCGATTCCCCCCGCGTCCCAGGTGGATCCGGGGAGAGAGCCCAAGGGCGCGCATGGCGCCGAGGCTGATCTCGTGGTGATGCTTCGCCGCGAACTGGAGATCAAGAACCAACAGATTTCCCAGCACGCGGAGCTGGTCTCCCGGCAAATGGAACTGCTCAATGCGCTCAGCGAGCGCTTGCGTGAAGGAAACATGCTCTTGGGTTCTTTGCAACAGCGCTTGACGCTTGCCGAGAAGAATACCGCGCCGCCCGTGGTGGACGCCCAACCGACGCCGACGAAATCCGCTAATCCCGCGCCGCCGAAGGGCAAGGCCCCGGCCAAGAAGCCTGCGAAGAGGGGACTGCTCTCGCGCTGGTTTCATTGAGCAAGTACGCCGCATCCTTTGTGGCGATCGATGCAAGGGCTTTGCGTTGACGGCGCAAAGCCCCTCGGGAATCCTCAGCCGTATCTCACATGAGCAAAGCCCCCTCCGCCGTCGGCGCCACTGCGCAGAACCGGTATCGCTTGCCGGGCATCGAGCGAGAGGGGATCGCGCAGCTGTCGCTTCTCGAGACGGCGATCTGGCCGCTGCAGGGCGGAAAGATTCCCACGCCGGCCTTCGAGACGACTTATGCGTTCACCGGCGACGCCGGCAGGCAGACGGCTCGCGTGATCGTTCGCTCGGCGCTCGGGCTGGAATCCATCGACGAGTATGTACTGTGGGGACTCCTGGGATCCACGCTCAGCAAACCCGACGCCGACGGGATGCTAATCGCCACGCCCTACTGGATGCTCAAAACCCTCGGGCTCGCCACCGGCGGCTACCAGTACGGCGAGCTGCGCGCGTCGCTGTTGCGGCTGGCGACGACAAGCTATCAGAATACCGCTTTCTATAACCCCCAGACTCAAGAGCACGAGTACGTCGCGTTTCAGTTCCTCAGCTTCCTGCTGCCGACGGTCAACGGGAGAGGGGAGGCGATCGACACCGACCGCTGCTGGCGGATCGAATGGAACCCCGCATTTTTTCGGTTTTGCAAAATGACCGGCGGGAACTTGCTGTTCGATTTGGATCTCTACAAAGGGCTGACGCCGGCGTCGAGGCGGCTCTTTCTCAAACTCAAAGATCGCTTCTGGCGCTCCAAGCGAGTGTTTTTCAACGTCGATGACCTGACGATCAATGGTCTGGGGTTCTCCGCAAGCCGCCCGCTCAAGAAACGCAAGTACGACTTGACTAACTGCATCCGGGAACTGCTGGAACAGGGCATCATCGAACTCGGCCGCGGCCAGACCGATCCCAGGGATTTGTTTTTCAAGCGCGGGAAGGGCTCCTACGTCGTTCTGTTCCACGAGGGGCCGTACTTCCGCCGTCCTGCGTCCGAACGCGCCACGGCCCAAAAGAATGCGATTGCGGACGATCCGCTCTTCGAGCCGCTGCGAACGATCGGCCTCGACAGCGCCGCCATTCGCCGACTGTTTGCCGAGTACAGCCGCGCGCTCATCGGTCGCTGGGTGCGCATCACCGACGCCGCGATGCACGATCGTCCGCAAGGGTTTCCCGGCTTCAAGGTCTCGCCCGCGGCGTTTCTCATCGACGGCATCACGCACAGCCGCTTGCCTCCCGATTGGATCTACGCGCACGAGAAGCGCCAGGAGCAGGAGCAGTGGGAGCGCAATCGCGCGGAACTGGCGGAGCACGAGCAACAGCAGCGAGTCGATTACGACGCGCAGAGGTCCGCCGCATTTCAGGCGTACCTAGGATCGGCGGCCGGCAGGCAAATCTACGAGCAGACGTTCGCGACCTTGCTTGAACTCTATCGTCGCACGGAGCCAGAGTGCGCGGATCAGGCGACGCGCGAGGCGACGCTGCGCCGGATGCAGACAGTCGACTTCCGCTTCCCCGACTTTGGCGAGTGGCAGGACGGAAACCAGCCGACAGGGGATGAGCCAACTCCGGCATAGCAGCCCGAGGCTCGGCGTTTGCCGGACCTTTTTTGCGGGAATCTATCGGCGTTTGCCGGACCGACTATCGGCGTTTGCCGGACCTTTTTTAAAACGGCACAGCGTCTTTGCCGTTTCCATAGGCCGGAAAACCCACCCTGCTGGATCTCCTACAAAGCGTACTACAAAGCTTTATAGGTATAAGCAAAGACGTGCGGGCTAGCGCCCGCCTGCTTTTTGAAAAAGTGACGACGAGAGGGAAGCGATCGCCGCTCACCGGCCGACTGCATCCACGCAGGAGAAACGGTCGGCGATCATAATGATCGCCCGCGCGCGAAAAATGTCCGCGGGCCAACGAGAACACGCCATGCGACAGTTGTCAACGTGCGCCATCCCGACGCCGACCCATCGCCGCTTCCGGCGACCAGGCGGCGGACCACCGGCGATCGGAGATCGACCCCTTCTTGGGCTTCGGAAAGCCCGGAAATGGCCACGCTATGAGGGACACCGCGTCGACGGCCTGCGCCGCGACCCCGGCCGTGGACGACACGCTGACACCTCGCTTCCTCCGTGATCGACGCGGCGCCCGGCCGGGGTCGCGGCCGCTCTGCAGCGGTCTCGCGACGTGGGTCCGCACCACGCGCCCGTCGGCGATCACGACTGCGGAGCAGTCCACGCGCTCGCGGGAGGAAGCGAGCGGCCATCCACGGCTGCCGGCGTCCAGTGTGCCTGGGCCGGAGGCCCGGCGGACGCCATTCAACGCGCAATGCTCGGCCGGATGGCCGAGTCCCATTCCGCCCGTGTGAGCTGTTCCGGCTGCTTGTCGCGGAAGGCGCCGCCGTGCATCGACCGGCTCCATCCCAATCGCACGTCCAGTCCACGCTGCGCAAGCAGCCACAACGCCTCTTTCGCGCCGGCATCGCCCGCCTCGTCGGCGTCGAATAGAAGCGAGACCTTGCCGCCGGCGAGTTGCTTCGCCCACCGCTCGACCTTTGCCGCTTGCGCCTCCGTGATCTTGTTCGAGCAAATCGCCACGGCCGGGATGTGCAGGTTGTCCAGCGCGATGACATCGTTGAAGCCTTCCGCGACGACAATGCCATACCGCGAAATCGCTTCCCGATAGCCAGGTTCTCGGAGGCGGTTTGCTTGCTGACCAAAGAAATCGACCGACCTGTGGAAGTCGGTTGGAAAACGGTATTTCGCGGGCGGTTTCTCCTTAGCTCGATGTTCCGGTGCCAGCCGCAGGAATGCTTCCTCTTTTTGCTCGAACTGCACGTCCCGGCCGACCCACGCCAGCACCTGCCCGTCTTCCGCGAGCACTGGGTACAGGATGTGCCCCTTGAGCGACCACCCGCGCTTGTCGCCGCCGCCATCAAGCGGCAGATACCCGACGCGCCACTTCGTCATCGACTCCGCAGTCAGGCTCGCATGGCGACGCACGTAGCTCGCGGCCGGCGGCGACATCAGCGCGACGTCGACGATGAATTTTTCGTCGATGGTGGCGAGATCACGGATTTTCTCTCTAGGGCTCTCCGCCATTGGCACGTTGCGAATCGGCGGCGGGGCGTCCAGTGTCGTTGCCACTGCTGCGTCCGGCACGCTTCGCGCTGACGGCAGAGGAGTGGCCTGCCCGCTCAGGACGCCGCGCACGCGGGCGAACTCGGCGCCCTTGAGCTTGTCGCCGCTGGGCCGCGCTCCCGTGAGCCAGCCGTGCATCAACGTCAGCAGGTTCCCCCGGAACTGGTTGCACATATAGGCGTGACAGCAGAACACCTTCTGCGGGTTGGCCACGTTGACGGAAATTTCCCGCTTTGCCGCATGGTCGCCGGCGCATCCGAACGGGCAGTCGATCCGCACATTGTCGCCGCGGCCCTGCGGCTCGATCCGGACGCCGCACTTGGCCGCCGCTTCTTCGAGCGTCGTCTGGGCTTGCAGGTCGTCGATGTTGAGATATGCCGGGCGTTCCACGCGAGCGGTGGAGAAGGGGAGGGCCACGATGGTACGCTGCTCCGCATTGCATGTACACTGCCGTTTCTCTCTCACCGCGCGACCGCTCGCTTTTGACGGTCCTCAGTTGGACGCCCGCCACGACCACTTTGATCTTGCGGGCGAGCCAGACGTTCGACGGAGAACGCTTTCAGAATGAGCGCCGGCTGCGCGAGCGCTTGCAGCGGCTTGCCGAGGCGGGATTGGTGCGATCCTGGTCCACCGCCCATGCCGGCGGCGGCCTTCAAAACTACTACAAGCTCACGATGGCTGGTTTTCAGTCCCTGTACGGCGCCGACGCGGCGCCGCCCTCGCGCGCGTTCTTCGCCGAGATTTCTCCGGCGCTGTTCGAGCACACGTTGGCGCTGGCCGAGTGTATTGTCCAGACGCTGGTCGTTTGCCGCAGCCAGCAGATCGCCATCACGCGGTTCTTCCGGGAAAGCGAACTCTCGTTCGCAGTCGGGGAACGACAGGTTCAGCCCGATTGCTTTTTTCAATTCAGAGCGGATGGTCGAGAGTTCAACGTGGCCTTCGAGATCGACCTCAGCACCGAGTCGGTCGATTCGCCCAGTTACCGCAGCATCCGGCAGAAGCTCGAAATCTATGACGCCTATCAGGCGCAGCTTCTCGACGGCTGGCTGCAGAACGGCAAGCGTTGGGAGCGGCCTCGCTATCGCGTGGCCTTTCTGACCCGGACCACTGAGCGGGCCTACAACATCCTCGCGCTTGCCGGCAGCGCCAGCTCGAATCCATCGCGTCGCCTGATCTATGCCGCGACGCAAGCCAGCTATCTCGCCGATCCCGCCAATGTCCGATCGCCGATCTTCCTCGACCATGCTGGCAACTGGCGGGCGCTCGTTGATTCCCATCCGAGCGCCGCTTTCACGCGCGCCCCTGTTCGCTTGCCGCGCGCAATCGAGATGTCGCCGCCGCTCTGATACGGTTCCCCGGCCAGCGTACAGCCGCCGGATCGGCACAGCTACTACACTGTGCCCCTTCACCGCTTGCGGTCGAGGAGCGTCATCCGCGGTCGCGAGACGCGGCGGGCCGCCCCGGTCGAGACGCACACATTCGCTGGGGCGGTTTTCCCGAAGCAGCTCGTCCGCTTTGTTCAGCGATCGCCGATGCGGGCGAGTTTGCAGCTCGGCATGTAACGAACGCCGCAAACCCGTCGAAGCGCAAGCTCAGCGCGCTCGCGCGCCTGCTATGCTCCCTCAATGCGACGACTCCTCTCCGCTCCGGCAACGAACGATCGTGGTCCGCGGTACATGGAAAAGGCACTCGCCGCCATCCACCAAGCCAACCACAAATGCCTTCCCTTCAGGCTTGAATATGCGTCTCAAGGGGGCCGCGTCGCGCTGTTCGTCGAGTGCGCGTCAGTGATCGAGAGCATTGTCCTGGCCCCCATCATCGCCAATTATCCCAATTGCTCGCTGACAACCTCCGAAGCGCGCGATCCGTGCCCGCCCGGCTGGCAGACGTGGGCCGCCCGCTTGCAACTCGTACCCGAAATCTATCCCATCCTCCGTCACGCGCAGTTCGAAGACTTGCTGAACGGCGCCTTCGCTGACCCCATCAACGGTATCTTGCGCGCGATCCAGCCCGAAGACTCGCTGCTCAGCCGTATTGAAATCGTCGCGGTACCCGCTGGCCCGCGCCGATGTCGTCGGGCCGCCAAGGCGGTGAAGCGGCTGGACCGTGCGTTTTTTCGCTCGCACCACGAGCTTGCCCGTTATTACGCCGAGCACATCACACGCGGTTGGGGCAGGTTGCCGGCATCGATTCTCGGGTTGCTCGCGCCGCAACCGCCATCCCCGCACCACAGTGCCATCGACACGTCCGCCGGCCGCCTGCATGACCGCGAGGATGACCTGCAAGCGGCGAGCGACAAAATCGGCGGGCACCTCTTCGACACGTCGATCCGGCTCGTTGTCTGCGCGCCGCCGCAGCACGCGCGTCTCGCCCTCGCGCGCCTCCGCCAAATGGCCGGGGCGTTTGGAGCCTTTTCGGCAGCACGTCTGGCAAGATTTCGCTTGTACCAGGACGGTCGCCGGAAGAGGGCCGCTGCTTGGGAATTCTTGCTGTCGCATGAAGAGTTGGCGACACTCTTCCACCCGCCGACGATGATGGTCGCCGCGGAGCGCATGCAGATGCAAGAGTTCACCGAGTTGGAAGCTCCGGCGTTCATCTACGCGGGAAAGGAAGAGGGGGCCGTTCCGCTGGGCCGCGTCCGGTTTCGAACCGACGAGCGCTTCGTCGGCATTGGACGCGAAGACCGGCTGCGCCACGTATATGTCGTCGGCTCGACGGGCGCCGGCAAGTCAACGCTGTTGCTCAATCAAATCCACGCCGATATGGAATCGGGGAGGGGACTGACCGTTTTCGACGTGCATGGGGATCTCGCCGACGCCGTCGTGCGGCTGGCGCCTCGCCGACGAACGAACGACGTGATCGTCTTCAATGCGGCTGCGAGTTACGTCGTGCCGTTCAATCCGCTTGCGTGCCCCGACCTGGCCCACGTGGATCAGGTCGCATCCGGCGTCGTCTCGGCCATGCGAAAACTCTACGATTCCTGGGGGCCGCGCCTGGAAAACCTTCTTCGTTCCGCCGTCTTCGCCGCCGTCGAGCAAAGCGGCACCTTGTTGACCATGCACCGGCTGCTTACCGAGGAAGGGTATCGCGATCATGCCGTCCCGCGGATTCAAGATGCTGTCGTGCGCGCCTTCTGGGAGCACGAATTCGCCGGTTGGAGCAAACAGTACCGGACCGAGGCTGTTTCGTCGGTCACGAACAAGATCTTGCCGCTGCTCACCAATCGCCAGTTGCGAGCGATCATGGTTCCCGAGGGCGGAAAATCGCTGGACCTGCGCGACGTAATGGACCGCGAACAGGTTCTGATTGTCAATCTCAGCCGGGGCCGGCTGGGGCAGGACAACGCGACGTTGCTCGGGAGCTTGCTGCTGACGAGCCTGGAACAAGCCGCGCTGACGCGGGCGGAACTACCGGAGAGCGAACGAAAAGACCACTACCTCTACCTCGACGAATTCCAAAGCCTGACGACGCCCTCCACCGCGATCATCCTTTCGGAGGCCCGAAAATATCGGCTCGGCCTGACGCTCAGCCATCAACTGACGCGCCAGTTGGACGAACGCACGCTCTCCGCCGTGTTGGGGAATTGCGGAAGTCTGGTCGCCTTCCGCGTCGGCTTCGAAGACGCCGCCCTTCTCGCCCCCGCGTTCAGTAAATTCCCCGGTCAACTCAAGCCGGAAGACCTCACGAATCTGTCGAATTACTCGGCATATGTCAGACTGCTGACCGAGGGCGTCCCCACGAATCCGTTTTCCATCAATACCCTCCCGCCACCCGCCGTTGATGACGACCGCCAAGAGATCGTGTATCGTACATCCCAGCGACGGCACGCCCGGCCCGTGGCGAGCGTTGCTCGCGACCGTCTTTCCGGCGCAGTCGAGACCGGTGCCGGCGAGGCGCCAGCCCGTCCGCACTCCTCAAGAGGCTTCACAGGCGCCTGACCAGCAACTTGTCTGCCGAGATTGCCAGGAAGCGTTCGCATTTACGGAGGGCGAGCAAGAATTCTATGCGAGCAAGAACTTATCGCCGCCATCCAGGTGCAAACCGTGCCGTGGGCGGCGCAAGGAAGGGCCGCGATCGGAGCGAGACATGTTCGACGTCACCTGCGCACGGTGCGGAGCACAGACCAAGGTGCCCTTCGCCCCTCGGCCCGGCGTACCGGTCCTGTGCGAGACATGTTTCAGAGCGTCGCGTGATGCATCGCCTTAACCGGCACACGTCAACCATCGAAGGCGCTTCACGACTGGTTTTTTTGGGGTGGCAAAAGGGTGGCAACCTTGCAGATGTACCTACCATCGCGGTAGAATTGGGGTTGTGTTGAGGTTTGACGCAACGCTCTTTGGATCAGAGGTTTTCAGCGTAAGAGCAACGCGAAAGCGACATCAATGAAACGTCGCGGAGCGGACTCAAAATCCAGTGTCCGCAAGGACGTGCGGGTTCAAGTCCCGCCTCCGGTACTTTAAGATTTCAAAGGACTTGCGGCGAACGGTCGCGAGTCCTTTTTCTTTTGGCTCGGCTGCTCGCATAGCAACCGTAGAGCACGACGGCAACTCCGCCCGCTGCTTCAAGAAGCAGATGGCACTACGCGTTGATTTCGAACCCCTGGCGGTTTTCACGCGCGAGGAACGAGCTCGCCTGAGCGTCGCCGATGATTTCCCGCTTGACCGGATCCCAGTTGAGCTCGCGGCCCAGACGCATCGCGATGTTCGAGAGGTGACAGATCTCGAGCATGCGGTTGTGCGACCAGACATCGGAGATCGGCTGCTTGCGAGACTTCATGCCCTCGATGAAGTTGGCCGTGTGGTTGGCGCTGACCTTGCCGCCGTAAACGTCTTCGATCGCCCCGTCTGGCAGAGGTTTTTCTTTCAGATCGTCGACCGGCTTGCCGGCGATCTTTCCGCGGTTGACGAAGAACCGGCCTTCGGCGCCCTCGAACAGAATGCCGTTATCGCCTTCGCTGGTGATCATCATTTCAACGCCGCCCGGCATATCGACGCGGATCGTGAATTGGGTCGCGGCGTTGTACCGATCGGCGACCACGGGATATCCGTCCTTGTACTCGACCGGCAACTTGTATTCGACGGGCGCGACTTTGCTCGGCCCCGTGTCGCTGGCGCCGAGGGCCCAGCAGGCAATGTCGACGTGATGGGCGCCCCAGTCGGTGAGCTTTCCGCCGGAGTACTCGTGCCAGTTGCGGAAAGAGTAGTGGCAATTGCTGTAGAGCGGGACGCCGCCGCCGTAGCCTTTTCGCATTTCCGGCAAGGCTCGATACGCAACCTTGGGCGCCGGTCCGAGCCAGAAGTCCCAGTCGAGCCCTTCAGGCACGGGCGCCTCCGGAATAACGGGCGAGGCTTCCATGCCGTTGATGCCGCAGGTCACTTTCTTCACGGCGCCGATGCGGCCATTTCTAATCAGAGCGATGGCCTGCAGGAACCGCTGGTCGGACTCGGTTCGCTGCATCGTGCCGACCTGAAAGACCCGGCCCGTCTGTTTGACGGCCTTCTCGATCAGCTTGCCTTCGTCGATCGTCAGCGTGAGCGGCTTTTCGCAGTAGACGTCTTTGCCGGCGTGCATCGCCTCGACCGCGATCTTCGTGTGCCAGTGGTCCGGCGTGGCGATCATGACCGCGTCGATGTCTTTCCGATCGAGGATTTTTCGGTAGTCTTTGTAGGCCTCGGGCTTTTTACCCTGGCCTTTCTCCGCCTTTTCGACGTTTGCCCCCAGCACGTTCGCGTCGATGTCGGCCAGAGCCGCGAAATCGGCGAACTTAAACGACTTGCTGGTGATCGCCCAGCCTTGATTTCGCAAGCCGATGGTCGCAAAGACCGGGCGGTCATTGGACGACTCGTAGCCGAAGGCCCGCTTGGCCGAGGGGTGCAGAATGCTTGCGGCCCCCGCGGCGGCGAGGCCTTGAAGAAACCGACGACGCGAGGTCTGGCGAGAGGTTGGCATTGGTCGAGCTCCTTCTGGAGTGAACGAGTGAGAGTGCTTGCGGGCGGGCTTCCAATGGGCGGGAGTAAGCTTGCGAGATTACCCGCAACGCAGCATTCCGCCGGTGCTGACTGAGAGCGATTCTAATCACGATCCACGGTCAACGAAACCAGAAATCGTCCGCCCTTGGAACTTGAGCGGCGGAATTCGCGGCGCTAAGCACCGAGGATTAAATAAATTCCCTATACGGCAGTGGGGTGGCTGGCGGCAGAGCCTAGGCGATGCCCCAGCGAACTGGGCCTTATTTCTTCAGTTCCGCCCCGGCGCCGTCGATACTGTAGTGCTCGATACCAATCAACGAGTCGGAGGTTTTGCCCACATGTCGACGCATATCATCGAACCGGGCCAGCGGCTGAAAATGGAAGCTGGCGATAAATCCGGCTTCGTGCAGGTGCTTGCAGAAGCGGTCGTGCCGGCCGGCTATTGGATCTGCCGTGAGGAACGTTCGGGGCAACAAAGGATCATCGCACGAACTGCGCTGTTCCCAATCGCCGCCGATCCGTTAGCAGTCAACCCCACCGAAGCGCCGAGCACGACCACGCCGACTGCCGCCTGAGCGCGTCTGCGCTCCGCCGATTTGTCCAGCACCATTTTGGACTCAACGGCAGGCGGCCTGGTCCGACCGTCAAGCGTTGAACCCGCCGTCGACATCGAGCGTCGTTCCACCTCATGCACGGCGCTTCCGCGCTTGCCGGAAAGGCTATCGCCGCGGCGATCTCTTCGAGACGCCCTAGTGCATTGTCAGGTCTAGGAATTGGGGTTGGCAATTTCAAGCAGCGGGGGTGGCCGGCGGCAGAGCGAAGCGATGCCCCAGCGTACTGGGGCTTCGCCGAGGCTCAGCCGCCAGCCACCCGACTGTCAAAATGTCCTTGAATAGGCCCTAGCGGCCGCACGTCGCGCACGCGGCTTCGTGCTTTCAAAACCGCCCGATAACAGGCGGCTCAGCTTGCGTGCTGCTGGTAATACTCGTCCGACCCGGTGAAGCCGGCGATCAGGTCTTCGTTCGTCTGGCCGTGGGCGAATTGTTCGAGCCAAAAGGCCAGCCCGGCGGCGTCGGCCGCGCGGCCGAGATAGTGTTGGTAATCGGCGTCGATGAGATGCGATTCGTTTTCGGCGCTGTTGGCGATCGAAAGCGCCACGTCGCTGCGCGAAACTCCGGCCGCCAATTGATTGCCCCAATACGTCTCGCCGGCGGAGTCGGCGGTTCGGCCCAGCAACAGCTTGTAGACCGCGTCGACCCAGTCGGCGTTGTGGTCGAGATCCGCAATCGTGGTGTCGTCGGCGTCGGGCGCGGCGTCGAAGTTCTCGCCGGCTTTCGCGTAGAATTCGTCGGAGGCGACCAGTTCGGCTTCCAACTGCTGGTCGGTCAGACCGGCCTGCATCTGCGCGGTCCAGTACTTCACGCCCGCGTCGTCGGCCGCCCGGCCCAGCAGTTTCAGGTAGTCGGGCTTGATGACGAAGTTGGCGAAATACTCGTCGCTATGCACGATCGCCGCCGCCACGCCGCCGATCGCCGCCCCCCTGATCGAGCAGCTTGGTCCAAGCCGCCAGGCCGGCGGCATCCGGCGCCCGGCCGAGCACGTCTTGGTAGACGGCGGTGACGTATCACAGATTGCACTCGTCCGCGAGTCGGCTGCACGGCACGAATTACATGTGGCAGAAGACTTGCTTGAGAGCGCACCCGAGCAGCCCTTCTAACTGCGCGAGTTGAGTTGCATCGAGGGTCGGCTGCCTCGGATACTCCGCCTTGATGGAAAAGCGAGCGAAGCCGGCATCGCGATCGTAGCGCAATTCGTTGAGCGAGGCGCTTCGCTGGCAACAGGGGACGGTTACGCCGAGTTCGCTGAAGTGCGTTCTAAACGCGACATCCATCGTATCGCCCCACCATTCTTGCAAGTCGCTTCCGCAGAAGGGACAGCGGATGCTTTCCAGGAATTCGCCGGGATGAAAGAACTCCACTTCGCTTTCGACTTCGGCAAAGACGCCCGCGGCCTCGCCTACGAAAGCTCGCAACAAGCTTTCAGCGTCGCGATACGAGTCTGCTGGAGGGAATGAAGTTGGGATCGCGCGGAATCACGTACAGGTCGTTGGTCGACATCGCTCGTCTCCCAATCGTGGCGCCGAACGCACGCTCGCGTCGGCGAGCGCGGCTGGGCGGCGCGTCGCCCGATTCTACCGCCGTTTTGCCGAAATCGCAGGGTGGGGCGCAGCCGCACGCGGAAAACCCGGCAGATCGCGAAAACGCGAAAAGAGAGGGCGCGAGAAACGCGTGGGGCTGCGCCCGCACCCTACGTCCTCACTCCTGCTCGTTCGCCTTCAGCCCCAGATTCTTGACGTGAAAAGCAATCGCCTCTTGCACGTGCTCGTCCCAATAGGCCCAGTTGTGGCCGCCGGGAAACTCCTGGTATTCGTGGGCGATGTGCAGCGATTCGAGATGCTTGTGAAACGCGCGGTTCTGCGGCAACAGCACGTCGTCGAGACCGCAGTCGATGCGCAGCGGCGGAATGCGGCCGTGGTCGATCCGCTCGACGAGGGCGAACGGGTCTTCGTCGCCGCCTTGCGGGTCTTCGCCGAAGATGCGCATGAACTCGGGCGTGAGCGGCTTGATCTTCATCGCCTCCTGCCGCAGCATGCCGACGGCGCCGGAGTGCGAGTTGACGCTGCCGAACGTTTCGTGATGCTTCAGGCCCAGCTTCACCGCGCCGTAGCCGCCCATCGATAGCCCGCCGATCGCCCGGCCGCTGCGCTCGCGCTTGACCGGGAAGGTCCGCTCGACCAGGCCCAGCACGTCTTTCAGCAGGTCGTTTTCGTAGGCCGGGCCCTCGGCGGCGTTGGTATAAAAGCCGCGGCCGCCGTCGGGCATCACCACCACGAGCGGCCAGCCCTGCACGTAGCGCTCGATGCTCGTGCGCCGCATCCAGATCGTATGATCGTCGGACAGCCCGTGCAGCAGATAGAACGTCGCCCAAGGTCGCTTGAGCGGCGGGTTGTCGGGAAACACGATGTTGAACGACGAGGCTTTTTGCAGCGCGCGGCTGAAATAGTTGATCGTGGCGAAAGCCATGGCGGAACCTGCGATGCGAGATCGGCGGATGACCCCTGTCAGCCTATCCTGCCGCGAAGGCTTTGCCAACGAGCAGTGTATTGTTAATCGCGCGCATCCTGGTGCGGCGGCAAGCTGTAATGCGACGCCTCAATGCATCAGAGCGCGATGTCGGCCGTCCGGGCGTCGTCGATTCGGCTTCATCGGGCGACCGCCAGTCCGCCGATTCGATGCGCCGCGGGCTACGCAACCTTCCGGATTGGCCAATTAAACACGGGCTCGTTCGAGGCAATGAGGCGAAGTTCCCATTTGTGGGCGGCCGTTCCGTGAATCTTCTCTCCGGCAATGAATCGCACGCTAATCCGGTCGGGGTTCGGGGACCAAAACGGTCCCGACATGATCTCGAACGGCTTGCCCGTCTGGATCTCGCTAACTGCCGGCGCTACGTTCTCCGTCCGAGAAACATACAGACTGCGGCCATCTTCCCGGACTTCAATTAGTCCAGGAGTTGATGGTACGACGACCTCTAGCGCATTCGTGAGATAAATGGGCTGGCTCCAGTCATTTGCGATCTCACGGGGGTCCAGGGCCTGAAACGCAGTCAAGTCTTTCTTTGCAAAATGTCGCGTCTTGCGGATGTACAATGCTCCTAACCGGACCTCGGACGCAGAGAGTGCGGGCGCCATGCTCAACGCCAGTTCTTCGAACTTTTCGCCCATCTCATCATCCAATAGAATGTCGTCGATGGAGGCGCCGTAACGGTATCTCAACCGCACAAGTGCGAACTCGATCGCGTGGGCGTATTGTGGCACGACGCTCGGATGCGGCTCGTGTTTTGTAGTTGGCAATATGACGATGCCGTGTTTCGCATAGCGAGGGCTGTTTTTGCGAACATTGAGCAGACGTTTTTTCAACGCGGTCGACGAAAACCGAAGCGCAAGTTCGCGGCATCGCCGCTTGAAATCGCCAGCGAGCTTTTTGTCCCACAGGATCCGATCAGGGGCAGCTCCATCTCGGACGTCCTCAAACGCCTGAACAATCAGACGGTCATCGTTGAGACTCGGAGATTCACTGCATTCGTCACTGAGTCGACCGGATGGCGTGCGCGTCTTTAACGCCTCGGCAGCGCTTCGCAACAGGCCGAAACCGCCGAATCGTGCTCCACCGATTGCTTTCACGTCGCTCCCGAGGATTCGACTAATGGCGTAGTGATTAAGCTCGTTCATAATCTACCCGACCTGTTTGGCGATCGTGTTAATCGAAGTCGGCGATCTCGTGGAATACGTCATTTATTACCAAGGCAACGGTATCTTGCTTCGTTTCTCTGCCCATTCGCTTCGCGGTAAGCGTTCACGGGTTTTGAACTGATCTTGGTAGTTTTGCGGCGATTGATTAGGGTTTTGCCGTCATGGTGGAGCCCGAGAAGAAACACGAATGCGCGAACTGCGAACGGCTGGACCGCCGCACGAAGGAACTCGAAG
>DATKRK010000254.1:0-6715 GCA_035532215.1 Pirellulales bacterium
GCCACAACCCGACGCAGCCTTGCACTCCGCGTTTTTCCACTGCGTGCCGAGCCGGTTCGTTCCCCGCCGACCTGCCGCGCGCCGCCTCAAGCGGCTCCGCCTTCACGCTCGAAACTGGCTCCGATTTCCCGCTCGGTCCCAAGAGATGTCTATGCCAGGGCAAGAGCCATTCCACTCGGACTTTCGCTTGCCTGTGAAGGAGCGTATCTGAGTGCGTGTGCCCAATTCGAGCAGGGCGTTCGAGATTTGATTGAGGAAGCGGCGATGAAGGCGGCGGCAAAGAAAGGAACCTTTGCTCTCTTGCCTCCGGAAATGCAAAACTGCCATACCAACGGGTGTGGCAACATTCTGCAAAATCTAGCACAAGATAAGTTTGGGCACCTGACGGCTGCAGGCATTGTGTCAGCATTGCATGGTTGTGTCGTTACGGGTGCGCCCCCTATTTCTCTCAACGTAGAAGCGTTTTCGAGCAACGAGAGGAACTTCAAGCCGCAGATCATATCTGAGCACGTGAAGCGGCTAGGAGTAAAGAAAGTCTGGAGCCTGATCAGACTGCAACCTTCCCTGCAATCCCATTTTGGGACTGCATCTTCTGACGATGCTGAGAAGTTTGCACGGGAACGGCTTGAGCGAATTATGGACAAGAGAAATACGATCATTCATCGTGGTAAAGGCTTCGCTGCTCCAAGCGATGATGAAGTCAGGGAATGTGCGAGGTTTTTCACGGTACTGATCGAGTCTCTGGCTCATGTTCTGGTCGATTACATTGCGACCCTCTAGCAGTTGAAGTGCCCCATGAACGACCCCACGATCCGAAAAAGGGACCAGATCCGCCAGGACGCCGCCTGGACAGTGCGAGCCATCCAGTCCAACGAACACTTCTAGGCGATCAGAGCGGAAAAGGGACCCAGCTCGTATAACGAGACTCGCAGGCACCCGCAATGATTGTCGCCTGCGGGTGGCTTGGGTGCGGGCTTTGAAAACGCGGGGGCGGAGCGTTATCGTCGAGAGAGCTTGCGCGATCGGGGCGCCGCTGCGCGCGGAGGGCGGGCGCGATTCAGGATTTATAGACCCGGTGGAAAACCTGATCGGCCGGCGCGGCGGGCAAGGCGGCCGATCGGCGATTCAGGCAGTTTCCCCAGCCCGGCGCCGCGGCGACCGATGAGAAGATTCGGCCTGGAAGCCGTTCACAACGCCGCGATTATAAGGTCTGAAATGGTCCATTCGGCTCTCCGGGCGGCGTCTGCGAGCGGCGAAGGGGCTGGATTTCTCGGCAAACGCAGCGGTCAGGCACCCGGCAAAACGAAAAACACGCTCGGCGATGTAAATCGTCATGGGTATCAACGCGTTGGTTCGCCGGGACAGGTAGAATGAAAGGCGTCACCCCATCAGGAAACAGCCATGCTTTCGATCGGCGATACGCATCCAACGCACGATTGCCAGGGCTTTTCTCGCCGCGAGTTTCTGCGCGTTGGCGCCTTGGGTTGCGGCGGGCTGTCGCTGGCCGGACTGTTGCAGGCTCGGGCCCGCGGCGGCGAGGCGGGAGTCTTGACGGGCAAATCGGTGGTGCTGCTGTTCCTGCAAGGCGGCCCGCCGCACATCGAATTCTTCGACCCCAAGCTGACCGCGCCGCAGGAAATCCGCTGCGTGACGGGCGAAGTGCAGACGAAGCTGCCGGGCGTCACGTTCGGCGGCACGTTCCCGAAACTGGCGGCGCTGGCCGACCGTTTCGTCGTGGTCCGCTCGTACGGCTCCGGCAGCGGCGAGCATACCTACGGCCGCACGGTGGCAGGCGGCGACCCGCAAGGCCCGGCGATGAGCGCGGTCTATGCCCGTGTCCGCGGCACGAATCATCCGCAAACTGGACTGCCGACCAACGTGCTGGTGCTGCCCGAAGCTGTTAAGGACGGCCTGAAGCTGGAAAGCAACTTCGAGACGGCCGCGCTGCCGACGTTGACGCAGGCCGGACCGCTGGGCGCGACCTACGCGGCCTTCAACCCCAGCGGCGGCGGCGAGCTGAAGGCCGACATGCAGTTGTCGCTGCCCGCGGCGCGGTTGGAAGATCGTCGCGGATTGCTCAACGAACTCGACCGCTTGCGGCGCCGCGCCGAAGCGACCGGCTCGATCGAGAGCCTGTCGTTCTACCAGCAGCAGGCGTTCGAGGTGGTGATGCGCGGGGTGGCCAAGGCCTTCGATCTTTCGCAGGAAGACCCGGCGACGGTCGCCCGCTACGACACGAGCGGGCTGTTCGAAATGGAGGAGCTGACGCGCTGGTACGACATGCGGCGGGCCTCGAACCAGCTCGGCCGGCAGATGCTCTTGGCCCGGCGGTTGTGCGAAGCGGGCTGCGGCTTCGTCACCGTTTCCGACTGCGGCTGGGATTACCACGCCAACGGCAACAGCCCCAAGCACATGGCCGGCATCTACCCGATGGGCGGCCAGGTCGATCATGCGGTGAGCGCCTTCATCGAGGACGTGCGGCAGCGCGGCCTAGAAGACAAGATCCTGCTGGCCGTGACCGGCGAGATGGGCCGCACGCCGCGGCTCAATGGCAACGGCGGGCGCGACCATTACGGCGAGTTGACCCCGCTCGTACTCTTCGGCGGCGGATTGAAGATGGGACAGGTCATCGGCCAAACCGACCGTCAGGCCGGCCGGTCGCTCTCGGAGCGCTATCGGCCCGAACATCTGCTTTCGACCGCAATGCACGTGCTGTTCGACGTCGGCAAGCTGCGACTGCAGCCGGGCATCCCGCGCGAAATCGTTCGCTTGACGGAAAATGCCCGACCGATCGAGATGCTATTCTAAGGAGCAGGGCGGCCTACCAGTAACGCCCGCAATCGCTCGATGGCGCCGTCCACCATTGCGCAGCTTGCGGTTGTCATCGCGACTCAGGCGCCTGGCGCTGGCGGTTACTGAACCGGATTGCCCGTGGGAATGCAGTCGAGCACGATCGGCGGCACTTTCGCGGGCGGCCATTTGAAGCGATATTTCTCCATCGTTTCCGGATGACCGTCGACGCGGCGTTTGTGTCCGCTTTCGATCAGCCAGACGGCCGTCTGCCCTTCGGCCTGCACGAGCGCGGCGCCGGTCGAAATCGGCGGGCCGGTTTCGATCTCGTCGAGCCGCAAGTTCTGGACGATTCCGCCCCAGTCCATGAACAGCGTGTTGTACGTCTCATGGTCGGGGATCAGCCGCTTGCGGCCTTCGTCGATCAGGTACACGACTTCCCCGCCCTCATCCTGCGATTTCGCTTTCACGCCGTTTAATTCGGGCTGTAAAGTAGGCATGGCTGGTTCCTCCAACGATTAGGTTTCCCGTTCGTGTTCATGCGTTGCCTTGTTGCTTGAGTCGCTGCTCCATCTCGAGAATCTTCAACGTGGTGAGCATCACCGCGTCGGGATTCAACGAGATGCTGTCGATGCCGCGAGTCACCAAGAATTGGGCGAACTCCGGATAATCGCTCGGCGCCTGGCCGCAGATGCCGATCTTGCGGCCGGCCGTCTTCGCCGAACGAATCGCCGAGGCGATCGAATCCATCACCGCCGGATCGCGCTCGTCGAAAACGTGGGCCACGATCGACGAATCGCGATCGACGCCCAACGTAAGCTGCGTCAGGTCGTTGGAGCCGATCGAAAAGCCGTCGAAGACCTCGGCGAAAGCGGCGGCGCTGACGACGTTGCTGGGAATCTCGCACATCACGTAGATCTCCAGCCCCTGTTCGCCCTGCTTCAGGCCGTGCTTGGCCATCTCGGCGATCACCCGGCGCCCTTCGTCCACCGTGCGGCAGAACGGCACCATCAGCTTGACGTTCGTCAGCCCCATTTCCTCGCGGACCTTTTTCATCGCCCGGCATTCCAGGGCGAACCCGTCGCGATAGCGCGGGTCGTAATAGCGCGAGGCGCCGCGGAAGCCGATCATCGGGTTCTCTTCCCGCGGCTCGTACTTCTGCCCGCCGACCAGGTTGGCGTATTCGTTCGTTTTGAAATCGCTCATTCGCACGATCACGTCCTTGGGATAGAACGCGGCGGCGATCATGCCTACGCCCGAGGCCAGCATGTCGACGAAGAACTGCGGCTTGTCCTCGTAGCCGGCCGTCAAGCCGTCGATCCGAGCGCGAAGCGCTGCATCGTCGAGACGTTCGTACTCGATCAGCGCCATCGGGTGAACTTTGATGTAGTTGCTGATGATGAACTCCATCCGCGCCAGGCCGACGCCGTCGTTGGGAATCAACGACAGCCCGAAAGCCTCTTCCGGATTGCCGAGGTTCATCATCACTTTGGTCTGCGGGCGTTCGAGCCCGGCGAGACTGGTCCGCTCCACTTCGAAGGGGAGCCGGCCGTCGTAGACGAAACCGGTGTCGCCCTCGGCGCAGGAGACCGTCACCGCCTGGCCGTCGCCGAGCGCCTCGGTGGCCCGTTCGGCGCCGACTACGGCCGGCAGGCCGAGTTCGCGACTGACGATCGCCGCGTGGCAGGTGCGGCCGCCGCGATTGGTGACGATGGCCGCGGCGATCTTCATGATCGGCTCCCAGTCGGGATCGGTCTTGTCCGTGACCAGCACTTCGCCGGCCTTAAAATCGCGCAAGTGGGCCACGCTCTTGATCACGCGCACCGGGCCGCTGGCGATTTTCTCGCCCACGGCGCGGCCGGTGACGAGCGTCGGCCCGCGCTCTTTCAAGCGATACGTCTCCAGCAAATCGCGAGGCTTTTGCGACTGGACCGTCTCGGGCCGGGCCTGCAGGATGAACAGTTCGCCGGACAGACCGTCTTTGGCCCACTCGATGTCCATCGGACAGTAACCGCCCTTTTTGCGGCTATAGTGGTCTTCGATGATCGTCGCCCAGCGGGCCAGGGCCAGGATGTCGTCGTCGGCCAGCGCGAAGCGGGCGCGATCGCCGGGTGCAACCGGCACGTTCTTCACCATCTTGTTGCCGCCCACATCGTAAATCAGCTTGAATTCCTTCGAGCCGAGCGCCTTTTTCAGGATCGGCCGAAAGCCTTGCTTCAGCGTCGGCTTGAACACGTAGTATTCGTCGGGGTTGACCGAGCCTTGGACCACGTTTTCGCCCAGGCCGTAAGCGGCGTTGATCAACACCGCGTCGCGAAAGCCCGTCTCGGTGTCGATCGTGAACATCACGCCGGCGGCGCCCTGGTCGGAACGGACCATTCGCTGCACGCCGATCGACAGGGCGATCTTGAAATGGTCGAAGCCTTTGTCGGTTCGATAAGAGATCGCCCGGTCGGTGAACAACGAGGCGAAGCAACGGCGGCAGGCGTCGAGCAAGGCCGCCGGGCCTTGCACGTTCAGATACGTTTCTTGCTGGCCCGCGAAACTGGCGTCGGGCAGGTCTTCGGCCGTGGCGCTCGAGCGGACCGCCACGTCGAGCGGCCGCCCGGCGTCTTGCGATAATTGCTGATACGCTTCGAGAATTGCGTCTTTCAAGTCCTCGGGAAACTCCGCCGCCAAAATCGCCTGCCGCGCGCGGGCGCCGCGCTCGTGCAGGTTGTCGAAGTCGCGCGTGTCGAGATCGCTGAGGATCTTGCGGATCTCGCGGTCGACTCCGCTGGCCCGCAGGAACTCGCGATAGGCGTCGGCCGTGATGGCGAAGCCGTTGGGCACCCGCACGCCTTGTTCGCCCAGGCTGCGAACCATCTCGCCCAGCGAGGCGTTTTTTCCGCCCACCGAGGGGATGTCTTCGAGCCCGATCTCGGCGAACCAGCGAACGTACGTCGTTTGCGTGAGCGTGGCGACCATGCGGCTATCCATCCTTTTCTTCTTGCGAATTATCGTGGCGACGATTCTTAATGGGACATTAATGGGCCGACGTTTCCATCCTCAGCCGAGCGCGCAGGTCGCTGATTTCCGAAACCAGCACCGGCATCTGACTCGATTCGAGCAGGCGGTCGGTGTGCCGTTCGACGTGCGCGGTCAGTCGCTCGATTTCCTTGGCCTGGTCGTGCAGCACTTCCAACAAGTCGTCGAGAAACTCGTGCAGGTTTTCGGGATGCGCGCAAATCCAGCACTCCTGGGCATGGCTGTGCGCCGCGCTTGGTTCCGCCGGTAGAGTGAAGCTTTCGACCCGCGGCTGAACCAATTGGAACCAGTCGCCGAAGCGGACGCGAACGGCGTCGGTGTGCGTGCCGGCCTGCATCAGGATGTCGCCCCTGACCGTCATCGATTTGTCCATGATGATCGGCAGGTCGTCCCAGTGCCGCAACGGCGGGACGGCGCCGACTTCGGCGCCTGTGAGGCGGAGTTCCATTTCATCCTCCGTCGCCAGCCGCACGTGTTGGGCGTTGAGAATCTCCCGCACTCGTTCGAGCGACACCTGCCGATTGGCCGGCAGCACTAACTCAACCATGCGATCGTCGGCGACGACGACCACGACCTTGACCACGCGCCGGCCGCTGAAATGTTCGTGCTCGGCCACTTCTTGGGCGGTGAAGGCGTCTTCGTGCCGGCGATCTTCGTAGGCGACCCCGTGACGTTCGAGCATCTTGGTAATCCAGAATTGAGCTGACATATGCTTTACTCCGGCAAGAGGTGTTTGGCGCTCAGTCCGGAGCGGGGATCGCGTCCGGCATTCTTTATTTACGCAAATGATGCGCCGCGACCGCCGGCCGTGCGTCAAATGCAAAACCGCCCTAATCGGTCCGCAACCAGCAGGCATTCGGCGTCGCCGCACCTCGCAGATCGGTGAGCGGATTGACAC
>DATKRK010000255.1:0-9092 GCA_035532215.1 Pirellulales bacterium
AGCCGGCTTCCCGAGGGCTGAAAAAGCCGGCTAAAGCCGGCTCCCAAAGAGAGAGAATGGTTGCCGGTCCCCACCAGCTAAAGCTGGTGGCAAACACGGATGGGGCCAAGCTCGTCCTTCCAATTCGCCCTTTTTCCTTGAGGTGCTCGCAAACGGTATCACTACCATCACCCTTCGCCGACCGCCCCCTCGGCCAGCAGGCGGTCGGCCAGCGCCAGCGCCTCCTCTTCGTTTGCGATGCGATTTTCCAACTGGGCGTCGCGCAGTTTTTCCAGCAGCGGCTTGAAGAGCTTGCCGCTGGCGATGCCGTGGCGAATCAGATCGTCGCCGGTGACCAAGGGCGGCGGATTCAGACGTTCCGGGGGTAGTTTCAATAATTCGCGGCATTTTCGCACGTGCCTCGCGTCGGCGCCGCTCGCCAGCGCTTCGGCTTCGTGCAAGGCCAGCAAATCGCCGATCCAATCGCCGATCAACAGCCGCTGCAGCCGCGGCCAGGGCATCAACTCGGCGCCCACGAGCGCCGTGCGATGCTCCACAAGCCAGCGCGCGTGCTCGATCTCCTTATTCGATAGTCTCCAACGGCGGCAGATGCTTTCGGTCGGCTTGCCGTGATGCTCCCCGGCGCGATCGACGGCCGTGAACAAGGCTGCCAGCGCCAAAGGAAAATCTGGTTCCGTGAGTCCCTCGAGCGTCAGCAGCGTTCGCCGCCAGGCTTTGGGCTCGGCGGCCGCAGCGGCCGCCTCCGGCAAGATCGCGGCCAACAAGCCCGTTTCGCGCAACAATTCGACGGCCCGAGCGCGATGGGCGTCGACGAGCATCGTGCGCAGTTCCTGGGCGATGCGCTCTGCACTGACTGTGACCACGCTTGCGGCAAATTCCACGATGGCCGCCCGCGTGCTTTCGTCCAAGTCGAATTCGAAGCCGGCGGCGATCCGCACGGCGCGGAGCAACCGCAGCTTATCTTCGCAGAACCGGGCTCGCGGGTCGCCGATGGCGCGGATGATCTTGCGCTCGAGGTCGGCCACGCCGCCGACGAAATCGCTCACCCGCCGCTCGGGCTGCGGCTCGAGCGGATCGTAGAACAAGCCGTTGATCGTAAAGTCGCGGCGCTGTGCATCTTCTTTGGCCGAGGTGAAGACCACCGCGTCGGGACGCCGGCCGTCGCTGTATTGCGTATCCTGGCGGAAGGTCGTGACCTCGACCACGCCGGCCGGCTTGGGCCCGATCACCGCTACGACGCCGAACGCGGCGCCGATCTCCAGCGTGCGGCGCCGCGAAAACAGCTCGCGAATCTCGACCGGCGTGGCGTTGGTCGCCACGTCGTAGTCCTTCGGCCGCCGATCGAGCAGGCAATCCCGCACGCAACCGCCCGCCCAGTACGCCTCGAACCCCCCCTCGCGCAGCTTCGTCACCACCTGCAAGGCGAATTCGCGCTGTCGTTCGGGATCGAGATGATGCACGTGCATGGGGCAAAGCGGCGGCGGAGATACGGGCGGAGATACGGGACGGGGGCATTATAAGCGTGGAGGCGTCAGGAGCAGAAAACGAAGGTCTTTTCGAGAGCGCCTGACGCCTCATCCCGGCCCCTTCCGCCTGCGGCCAAATTGCGTAAAATGAGTTGAGGTCAAGACTCTACTCCCCGTAATTCGCAGGAAACGAATTCATGGCTGAAAAGCTGCCGCTGGAAATTAGCTGCCAGGTGGTGAAGGCCAAGCTCGACGCCAACGACGACTTCGTCCTGATCGACTGCCGGGAAGAAGACGAGTACGCGACGGTGTGCATCGCCGCGGCCAAGTTGTTCCCGATGAGCCAACTGATGGCCAAGGCCGCCGAACTGGAGCCGTTTCGCGAGTTCGAGGTCGTGGTACACTGCCATCACGGCGGCCGCAGCATGCAGGTCACGCGCTGGCTGCGGCAGCAGGGTTTTATCAAGGCCCAAAGCATGACCGGCGGCATCGACGCCTGGGCCGCCGAAATCGACACGTCGCTGACTCGTTACTGACGGTTGTTCTTGTGTGCGGGCATCCCGCCCAGGGAGCGGCGGGCGCCCTCGCCCGCCGAGAACGCATGGAGCGGCGGGCGCCCTCGCCCGCCGGGCGAGGGCGCCTGGCGCTCCCTATTCCAAGCCGCCGGGCGAGGGCGCCCGGCCCTCCCTCTAGAAGCGGCGGCGTTTTCGAGCTTCGCCGCAGTCACACGCTCCGCAAGCCCCAGATATCGCGCGCATATTCCTGGACGGCGCGGTCGCTGGAAAACTTCCCGATCCGCGCGACGTTGAGAATGGCCATGCGCGTCCAGCGGCTTCGATCGCAAAAGGTCTGGCCCGCCTTGGCCTGTTCGTCGAGATAACTCTCGAAATCCGCCAAGACCCAGTTATCGTCGCGTTCGTCGAGCAGCGCGTGCTTGATCCAGGCGAACAGGCCCGGCTCGCTACGGCAGAAGCGATCGTCGGCGAAGCTGTCGACGACCCGGCGGATGCGCACGCTGCGGTGGTAGATTTCCGCCGGCCGGTACGCCCGCTGCTCGCGCATTCGCTCGGCTTGTTTGGCCGTCAACTCCGTGTGCAGGTCGGAAACGCCGTTGACCGAATGGCTGCCAACGATCGCCAAGTGCGTCATTCGCGCCTGCTTGGGCGCCGACTCTTCAATCAGCGACATGCGTTCGAGCCGTCCGCGGTCGCCGGGGCAGGCCGCCGAAACCTGCCCGAGAAAACAGCGGTTGATCTCGTAAATGATCTGTAGGTGCCGCGGCAAAACGGTCTCCAGCAGAGGCACGGGCCACTTCTCCAAGGCCTCGGGCGCCAGCGTGTGATTCGTGAAGCTGACGCAAGCCTGCGTGATGCTCCACGCTTCCTCCCAGGCGAGGCCTTCTTCGTCGACCAAAAGCCGCATCAGTTCGGCGACGGCCAGCGCGGGGTGAGTGTCGTTCAGTTGAATCGCGACCTTGCCGGCGAATTCTCGAAACGTGGCGTGGCGTTGCTCGTATCTGCGAACGATATCGCGGACGGCGCAGGCGACGAGGAAATATTCTTGCAGCAGGCGCAGCTCACGGCCAGCAACGAATGTGTCCGAGGGATAGAGCACCTTGGTGATCGTTTCGGAGGAGATTTTCTGCTCGACGGCCTTGAAGTAATCGCCGTCGTTGAAAATCTGCATGTCGAAATCGCGCGAGGCGCGGGCTGCGTACAGACGCAGGCGATTGACCGTCCGCCCGCCATAGCCGGGAATGAGGAAGTCGTGTGGCACGCCGACCAGCAGTTTCCAGTCGAGCCACATCGGGTTGTAACCGCCCGCGCGATCCATGGCGTGCTCGATCCGACCGTAGATCGGCACCAGGCAGGCTTCGTCGGGGCGGGCGATCTCCCAGGGAGCGCCGCTGGCCAGCCACTGGTCGGGCTTTTCGCGCTGCTCGCCGTTGTCGATTTCCTGCTTGAAGATGCCGTACTCGTAATGAATGCCATAACCGTAAGCGGGCATGTCGAGCGTGGCGAGCGAGTCGAGAAAGGCGGCGGCCAGCCGGCCCAGGCCGCCGTTGCCCAAGGCGGCGTCGTCCTCGCTGTCTTCGATTTCGGCCAGATCGGCGCCCAACTTGCGCAGCGCCTGGCGGTAAGGCTCGCGCAGGCCGAGATTGATCAGGTTGGCGCCCAGCGACTGGCCCATCAAATACTCGATCGACAGATAGGCCAGCCGCTTGGGATCCTCGCGGCGATATCGCTCTTCGGTCTCCAACATTCGCTCGACCATGCGATCGCGCACCGACAGCGCGGTCGCGGTGAACAGGTCTCTCGTGGAGACTCCGCTGGCGGCTTTTCCCAGCGAGTATCGCACGTGCCGCCGGATCGATTCCTCGATGGTCTGCACGTCGCCGCTGGCATCGCGGTTGGCAAAGGGCGTTGCGAGAGCCATGTTGCACGTACTCCTGATTCAAGCGAGGAAGGCGCGCGTGGCTTCGTCGCGCGTGCCGTAGATGTCGAGGATGCGATCCATTCGGACCAGCGCAAAAGCCGAGCGGACTTGCTTCGACACGCCGCACAGCTTCAATTCGCCGCGCTTCTCGTTCAGTCTCCGCAGGCAGGAAATGAAGGCGCCCAGTCCGGAACTGTCGACGAAACGCAGCTTGCTCAGGTCGAGCACGACTTTCGCATGCGCGTCGAGCACCGGCGTCATGTCGCGTTTGAACTCCGCGGTGTTGGCGGCGTCCAACTCCTCGACCGGCATGGCGACGACGGCGACGTCTTGCGTTTGTTCGGCGGTGATTTCCATGTTTTCTCCCTCGTGAATGGCAGTTAGCGGTTCTTCGTCAGAGCAATGCAGTTTCTTCCCCGTTCGTCGACGTAATAGCGCACCGTCTCGACGCTGTGGGCGATGAGGTAGACGCCCAAGCCGGATTCCTGCGGACCATCGAGCCGGGGTTGAGGAACGCTCGACGGGTCGAACGCTTCTCCCAAATGGTGCAATCGGATCGAGAGCCGGTCGGCGAAATCTTCCGCTTCCAATTGAATGTGCTGATCCGTGCGGCCGTGAAAGGCGTGCTTGATGATGTTGCTGCACGCCTCGGTGACCGCCAGTTCCAAGTTTGCGACGAATGCTCCGTCGAGCCGGGCGCCGGAGAGCTGGCGGCAGAAGCCGCGGATGAACTCGCGCGCACGCGCCAGCTCCCCGAATTCGCTGCCTAGCTCCATTTTCGCGTGCGCCCGCGGGCGTTCGCTCTCTGCCGCCTGGATCACGACGCAGTTCAGACCCTCCGCCGGCGACTCCGACTCCGTGAATGCAAGCGATGCACGGCAGAGCCCCGCCGCCATTTCGTCAGGCGCCATTCCGCGGCGGCTCTCGATCCACTCGGTGAGCCTGGCTTCGCCAAAGGGCTCGCCCGCCGCGTTGCGCGCCCCGGCGACTCCGGCCGAGCAGAGCACCAGCAGATCGTCCGGCTCGAACGAAACGGCGCTCTGGTCGTAGATCGCCCCGGTTCGGCAGCCCAAGGGAAAATCGTCGCCGTGCAAGGTCTGGCAGCGGCCCCTTGCGGCTTCGAAGTGCGTCAACCCCGCGTTTCCCGCGGCGACGAACTCGATCGCGCGCCGCTCGGGATCGATGCGAACGTAGCACAGCGAAACGCAGCGCTGCGACTCGATCGGTCGCCGAACCAGGGCGGCGTGCGCCAGGGTGACGATTTCTTTGGGTTGCGGCAGTACGCCGGGTACGGCTGCGCCGAGCAAATGGCAGAGGGCCTCGAGCAAGCGGCTTTTGATCGCAGACCCCAGCACCGAGGCCCGAATTCCTTGTCCCGGCACGTCGGCGACGATCAAGTCGACTTGCCGATCCTCGTGCTCGTAGCCGTAGTAGAAATCGCCGCGGAATTCCCGCGAAGGCGCGCTCGCCGCGCCGATGCGAAGCCCGTGAAGATCGGCGGGCAAAGGATCGCTCAACAGCGTTTGCTGAATCTCCGAGGCGATCTCGAGTTCGCGCTCGCGAGCCGCCTGGAGTTTCGCCGAGTTGCTACGCACGCGTCGATTCTCGCGAAAGGTAATACGCTTCGCCTGCTGCGTGAGGCATTTTTGCAACGTCAAAGCCATCGCACGTCCTGGGCTCGAATCCTCGCAAAGCAGTGCAATTCGGATGCCCGAAGCCGGCCGGCGGAACGCGAGCGCGCCGGCCTCGCGGCCGATCGAATCGGGCAGTGCGGTTCGGCTCGTTTGGTGCGAGCCTGCACGCTGCCAATCGCGCAATCCAATGCGTCGTCCTCGCTCGCAAAGCGTTCAACGGCTCTCTCCCGCGATTTCCAATCCCAGGATGGAGACGTCGTCTTTGGGGCCGCCGGGAACGCACCAGTCGCAGACGGCCTCGAACAAGCGCTCGACGCTCGCTGCCAGGCTTTCCAGGCCGCTTGCCGACAAGAAAGACCTCGAGCATCCGTTCATCGGAGAACAGGTCGCGGTTGGCGTTCATCGCTTCGGGCACGCCGTCCGAATAAAAGTACAGGCGATCTCCGGTCTGCAAGGCGATCGCCTGCTCCTCGTAATCGGCGTCGTCGACGAGGCCGATGGCGAAGCCGACGCCGGGCAGATTTCGCGGGCGCGCGCCGCGGGGAACGTGGATGAGCGGCGGGTGTCCGGCGACGACGTAGCGGAGTTCTTTCGTCTCGACGTCCAAGTGGCCGTAGGCCATCGTGAAATACAGGCCGTCTTGCGAGTCCATGGGAAAGCGCCGATTCAGCTCGCGGGCGACGTCGGCCGGCGGAGTGATTTCGAGCGACGACGTTTCCGTGGCGCGCCGCACCAGCAGCGACGAGGCCGACGCGTGGCCCGTCAGCAGGCGCCCGATGGCGACCGCCAGCAGCGCCGAAGCGGCGCCGTGACCGCTGACGTCGACGACGTACATCGCGATGTGCCGTTCGTCGAGCGGAAAAAAGTTGAGAAAGTCGCCCGCCAATTCTTCGCAGGGAGTGTATTTCCAGGCGAACTGCGCGGCCGGGAAATCGAGCCCGCCGGTCGGGAGCAGCGATTGTTGCACTCGCGCGGCCGCTTGCAGGTCGTGACTCATTCGCTGGTTCGCCGAGTCGAGCTGCTCGTTGAGCGACTCGAGTTGCGTATTCCACAACTGCAACTTCTTCTTGGCCAGAATGAGTTGCTCGTTGAGGCGGTGCAGCTCCCGATTTTGTTCTACGGCGTTCTCGAACGTCGAAATCAGCAGGTTCAGCACCTGCCGCCGGCCCGCCTTGACGCGGTAGGTCTGTCCGGCCAAGGTGACGGGCAATTCGCCGACCGTTCCGGCCTCTTCCTCGGCCGGCGGGACGGTCAGCAGCGACTCGACGCGTGCCAGCAGGTAGTTCGGGTCGTAAGGCTTGGTGACATAGTTGTCGGCGCCGGCGTCGAGCCCTTGGATGATGTCTACCGCCTCCGACAGCGTCGACAACAGCACCACCGGTACGTCGCAGAGGGCCGGATCCTGCTTGACCGCGCGGCAGAATTCGTAGCCGTTCATCCGCGGCATATCGATATCCGAGATGATCACGTTCGGCTTCTGCTTGCGAGCCAATTCGATCGCCTCGGCCCCGTCGCAGGCGACCTGCACGGCATAGCCCGCCTGCGCGAGGCTCCGCTCGAGGATCTTGGCCTGAATCCGGCTGTCTTCGGCGATCAGGGCGACGAGACCCTTGGCGGATTGCGGTTCAGTCATGAGTCACCCTCGTCGCTCCCAATAGGCCCTTACGTTCTTGCCGTAGAAGCGGCATCCCTGCCGCTTTCGAGGCATGCGGCAGGATGCCGCATCTACGTTTTCGCACCCGGATGTCAATCGCGACGACGCCGGGCGGTCAAAACGTGCAGATCGTCCGATCCAGCCCGAAAAGCGGCGCCGAATCCCACGCTCATCGAGAATATGGCGTGCTGGGGACCGCGGACGCCGTTCGCCAAAAAGGCAATCCGCGGGTAGCTCTTGGCCTGGCGACCAGTTGCCAAAACAAACGATGGCCCCGGCGCCCTCTCGATCGCGGGTTATCTCGCTGACTTCCCTTGGCGCCGGCTTCTTGCTAAAATGCTGACCTCAGGCGATTCGGTTCGCAAAACAGCGTATTTCTCGAAGCTGCGTTGCGAAATCGGCGTCGCCCGAGCACCAGCCGAAGTGGCGGAATTGGCAGACGCGCAAGATTCAGGTTCTTGTGCCCGCAAGGGCGTGCAGGTTCAACTCCTGTCTTCGGCATTAGGCGGCGAAAGGGTTTGCGTCCAACCGGCGTAAGCCCTTTTTTTGTTGCGTAGCAGGCCGCTTTTATGCTCGTTGAGCGAAGTTGCTTCCACGTCGCCCCGCGTTTCTTGCATCCGGCGGATCGACGGTGCTAGGTTGGCGTTGTTCGTCTCGCTGACCCAATTGGTATTTTAGCCATGCTCATTGGCCTACGCCGAATGCCGCGGTTTCAATTTACGTTGCGAAGCTTGTTGCTCGCCGCGGCTGTATTCGCGGCGCCGCTTGGCTGGCTCAGCACATTGATCAAAACGGCCAAGGCGCAGCAGAGAGTTGTTGCGATGGTTGAAAGGCTTGGCGGAACGGTCGGTTACGATAACGAATTTGACGAATCGGGCCACTGGCTTGACGAACCGCGGGATCCGCAACAGGGGTTTCGTGAAGCAGTTGGCCGCGACTATTTCGATCGGCTGATCTACATAGACTTGAGTGACTCAGCGACTCGTGACGCCGAGTTGCAATGCCTCGATGGGGTCGCTCATCTGCAAGTACTCGTGCTCGGGATGACGGAGATTTCCGATAAGGGGCTAAAAGAACTGAGCGAATTGAGTGAACTCCGCGAGCTGTATCTGCTTGCGGACAAGGTGACAGGGGCAGGGTTGGAGCATCTCGCCAGACTTCATAATCTCCGCGTTCTCGATCTACGGGAGACGCAAGTGAGAGATGAGGACCTCATCCGCCTCGCCGCTCTCACAGAGTTGCGGGTTTTAAAACTGACGGCCGCCAAAATCACCGATGAGGGCATCGCAAAACTGCACGCTGCGTTGCCGGATTGTCAGATCGTTCGCTAATTAACGGACGGCTGCAAATCGCTAGGGCGGTTTTACCCCCTCCCCCGACAATAGGGCTGATCTATGGCAACTCGTCGCCGCTGGCTGCAGTTCAGCTTGCGAACCTTTCTCGTACTGCTCACGGCGCTGGCAGTCTGGTTAGGCGTGGCGTCGCATCGAATGCGCGAGCAACGCGAAGCGGTGAAGGCGATCGAAACGTTGGGCGGTACGGTTGCCTACGATTGGCAGTATGAACGCCTGACGGATGAAGTCGTCTTCGATCGCCTGCCGGGCAAACATCCTGGCGCGCCGGCTTGGCTGCGGCGACTAGTCGGCGACGACTTCTTTCAGGAGGTCGTCGGGGTCGCTTTCTTTCGAGCGCCGTCCGGAAAAAGCGAGTTTCAGGACGAGGAGATTCGGCGATGGATCCCGCACCTGCAGAAGTTTCCCAAATTGCGGGTGTTGTTAATCGACGGCTCGTGCTCGGACGAGGCCATGAACGAATTGACCAAAGCCCTGCCGGGTTGTAACTTCATTTAATCTCGCCGACGCCGAGTGCCGCCGATCAAAGTTCGCGCCGGCAATTCGCGGA
>DATKRK010000256.1:0-6224 GCA_035532215.1 Pirellulales bacterium
AACTTTCCAAGAATTCCAAGCGGCCATTGATGGTTGCTTGGCAAAGATTCCCACCGAGCACCGAGAGCAACTGCAATCCCTGATGACCCATAATTTCCAGACCTTCAACCCGGCCTCATTCTTGGCCGCGTGACGTATATATGCCGAGCGCTCCAACACGATGCGATACAGTTTCCTCGACCCGTGCCGCGACCGGTTCCAATAGCGAACGATCGCGACTCGTCGAAAGTCGCTGAGCGGATACGTCTTGTTTTCTTGCCATCCTGGCCACTTCGACGTGATGGACAAACTGGCGGCGCGTTTGTCGACGACAATGATCGTTTTTTCGGACGAAACCAGTCCCGCCACAGTAAAACCGAGGCCGAGGGCTGCCACGGCCACGAGCGAAATCGCTCCTGCGCGACCGAGCATCAAAACAAACAGCGACAGCGCGAGGAGCAGAACGCCGGCCAACATCAAGCAGAAGCCGAAGACGCGCAGCACCGTCAACGACGCGTTGATGCACAACCTATCGGAATCTCCTACGGGTTGTGACGGATGGTTCATGCTGCTCGTTATTCGCTGCGCGCCGCCGCGTCTTGCACCCGCTTTTTCTTTTTCTTCTTCTTGCGGCGCTTCTTTTCGGCTTCCAACTCGCCGATCCGCCAGGCCAGCCGGCCGTAGAGCCGGGCGACGATAAAGATCGCCGCGGCCATGAGCGGCGGGGCGGCGAACAGCGCTAACGCGGGCGTCGCCAGAGCGGCCAACAGCGTCAGCCCAACGGCGGCAATGGTCACGCCGATCGACTCGAAGGCCACGATGCCCCAGGCCCACCACAGCTTCGGCAGGCTGCCGAGGATCACGGGCGAGTAGGGCGTCATGGGGCTGTCGGCTTCCAAGGCGGAAAGCAAGATCAAGGGAAACGTAAGACTAAACAACACGAATACAGCCAGCCCCATCCAAACGGGGCCGAAAAACATCCCGACCGGCCACGCCAACAACGAAGCCGCCGCGGCGCCGAGGACGAACTCAAAGCCGACGTACACGAGCGGCCCGATCCGCTCGCGCCAGGAGCCTTCGGGCCAGCGGGTCACGTCGTCCTCGCCGCTGGCCGTGCCTTCGATGATGCCCAGCGAGCAATCGGCGGCGTACGACATCGACCAGAGGAAGGTCCAGGCGATCGGAACGACCAGCATTGCCACGACCGTCGAACCCTGGTGCAAGCCTCCGATCAGGTATACGACCGCGCCCAGCAAGACTCCGAGCGGAAGCAAAAACATCGCCAATGTCAGCCAACAGGCCGCCGCCGACTTCCGCCAGGGAAACGTACACACGCCGCTGGCAAACCAGAAACGCGGCGGATCGGGCGGCGGAGGCTCGGCCGCCAGCGTGCCTTGCACCAGCAGCAACTCTTGCTTCACCTCGACGCGCGCCGGCTCAGTGCCAACGCGATATTGTCCCGGCGATTTCAGCTCTTTCGGTTTTTTCGGCTCGGGCGGCGGCGGCGGAACGACGATCACCGCCTCGCAGTCGGGGCAGCGCACCTTCTTGCCAACATGCGCCTGTCGCGGGTGAAGCCGGGCCTGACACGTCGGGCAGAGCAGCAAGAAGTAATCGGGCTTCCCAGTCGGCTGGACGGCCCCGCCCAGCTTGTACTGGCCCGGATCGCGGGCCGGCTTCGGCGGCGGCTTAGGCTCTTCGGGCTGCGGTACCAAGACGGCCGCGTAACAATCGGGGCAGCGCACGCGGCGGCCGGCCTTTTCGACCCGCGGGTGCAGCACGGCGCGGCACTTCGGGCAGGTCACGCGAACGTAACGCCGTTCGTCCTCGCTCGGATAATTGCTCATCGACGGGCCGATTCACGGGCGCTTTGACAACAGGCCGCCTATCAGCGAATTGGACCCCGGATTAGGCGTCCCCGCAAGTCATTGCTCGAAAACATGCGTAGGGCTTCTCTGCCAGTAGGGCGGACATTCTTATTCTTGTCTGCCGGCGACGGACACCTTTCACAAACGGGGCAGGCAGGAATCACAAGGCTGTCGCAGCGTTTCCAAACCCTGGGAATTCGGCCCGCCGATGCGCGTTGCGAAACGGTGTTGCGAGCCTCAATCGGGCATGTCGGGTTCGATTTCGGGCGCCGAGGCAGGCGGGTAGGGTGGGCATTGCCCACCGGCGCCGTCACAACACTTTTTGGGCAGCGGAAGCGCGAACCGTTAAGACGTTTTCCAGGTCGCATTTGCGGCGCCTTATCGATGGCGCCCAACGCCAGCGAAGCGACAGATGAAAGCGAGACGTTGCGGCGGTTCCGGTGTGCGGTGCCCACCCTACAGGATCGGATTTCGGGCGCCGAGGCAGTTCGGCGGGCAGTGCCCACTGTGCAGGATTTACCCGTCCGGGCGGTCGGCCCCCAGAAGCCCGATCTTGTAGCCGTTTTGCCGCAAGGTTGCGGTTGCGCGGGCGCTGATGGCTAAGAACGCGATGAGACCGAGGCCAGGCACGAATCCCAGGATGCCGAGCACGATTGCCGGAGCCCGGTCGTAAACCATCATCGCCAGTGCAAACGCGAATCCGGCGGCTGCGTAATAGGCCAAAACGCCCACCGCGGATAGGCCGGCAAAGATTCCTCCAACAACGTGCCCGACGACTTGGAGAAGGCGCTCAAGATTTGTTTCTTTGGAGTGGTGGCGAAAGATTCCTTCGTCAACGTGCCCGACGACTTGGAGGGCTAGCCAAATCCCGAGACACTTGATAAGTCGGCGCTGCCGAGTAGCTATGCCGCCCACGTCCAGGCCCTTGCGAGACGCTGAATTGGCCGCTAGGTAGACGGCAAAGTAACAGACAAGCGCCGTTGCCAATATTCCGAGCAAGATCAACCACTCAAGGCGCGGAATCCCAAAGCGGCCGGAAAAGCCGGAAAACCCCAAGACGAAGGCCGAAGCCGTAACGAGCAAGAGCGCTAGGCAAGCGATAATCACCACTTGCCCGCTGAACACGGTCCGCAACTCCGAGCGGTTACGATCAGGGGTCACTTCAGCCGCGACCACGCTGTCCAAGGCGTCCCGCCCCACGCGCGAACCGTGACCGGCCGCCATTGCTCTCAATTCCCGGTCCAAAAACTCGCCGCAATGCTTGCACTTCTTGGCAGTTGCCTTGATCAGCTCGGCACAGAACGGGCACTCAATTTCAGCGGCACTCGCGGCCGCGGCGGTACGAGATGCCGGCGGCGGTTGCGGTGCGCTGGCTTGAACGGTGCTCGCGTCGGGGACAAGAGCGGCCACCGCTGCGCCGCGGCTGACCGCCGTCTTCGGCGCTGGCGGCCCACGCGACGGCTGCGTGCGCGAAGGATCGGCGCGCGATGCCCCTGCCGCCGAAACGCCGGTCCGATCGTGTTGCGCTTCGATCGGCTCGGCGGCGACTGCGTTAAGAAGGGAACCAAGCGACGCGAGCCGCAGGCCCTTGACCTTCGATATGGGCGCCCATTCGCCGGAGGGCAACCGCCGTATCTCCATGTCGGCGTGTATTCGCCCGTCGGCCGCCATCTGCCGGATTTGGTCGCCCGAAAACGAACCAGCCGAGGCCGCGCCGTCGCGAATCTCGAATAGCGCGGGCATTGGTAACCTCCGGGTTGCTTGCCGCTCCGTGGATGAACCAAGCGCCGATGACCGAGGTCACGGCGGACAGAAGCGCATAGAGGCATGAAACGCGCTGAGAGGGCTCTGCCACGATCGCACAGTTGCCTACCTCAGTGTGCCAGCCGCAATTGCCATCGACCACGATAGTCGAGACGCTCGCCGATTGCAAGAAAAGTCAGCGCGTAGTGGGCACTGCCCACCGAACCTGGCGCAGTGGGCTTCCGTATCTTGGCAAGTTGGCCTCGCCGATGCGCGTTTCGAGAAGTCTTGCGAACCTCAATCGTTCACACCGGGTTCGATTTTTGGCGCCGAGGCAATTCCGGTGGGCTACGGGACTAAAGCTACTACCGTGCCCAAGATCTGGGTATGCTGAGCGAAAGGTTGTTCAGCGGGGTCAACGGCCGGGTTCTATGAAAGGTACATCCGGCTCCAAAGGCCGGCGCCATCCTGTGAGGGTCGCGAAATGTTCGAATCGCTGATAGGCGCCATCGTCGGCATTGGGCTGGCGGCTTCGTGCGGTTTTCGCGTCTTTGTGCCGATGCTCGTGATGAGCATCGCGGCAAAAGCAGGCCAACTAGAATTGACTGATGGATGGGGTTGGATCGGGAGTTGGCCGGCGATCGTATGCTTTGGGGTCGCAACGTTGGTCGAATTTGGCGGCTACTGTATTCCTTGGCTCGACAATTTGCTCGATGCCGCTGCGTCTCCGGCAGCCGTGATTGCCGGGACGATTGCAACGGCGGCCTGCGTTTCGGAAATGAGCCCCTGGCTACAGTGGTCGACCGCGATTATCGCTGGTGGCGGCGCTGCCGGGCTCGTTCAGTCGTTGACTGTCGCCGTCCGCGGAACTTCGACCGCGACGACGGGCGGGCTTGGCAACCCAATTGTGGCCGCAGTTGAGTTCGTGTCATCGGCCGTTTTGTCCGTGCTGGCTATTATCGCTCCGATCCTCGCCGTGTTACTCTTGTGCGTTGTTGCGTATCTTTTGATTCGCCGCTTTACGAGGCGAAAGCGAAGATTGGCGTCGACAAGTAGCCGCGTCGGTATCCCGGCCGGCCGCGCAGATTCGGGCGGCGGTGGTTGAAGGTATCGACTCAAATCTTTTCGCCTTCCGAAGAACAGGTATGTGAGATCACACGATGAGCGTTTCTCTTGACTCTGCTCTATGCGGTTGGAGTTCGGATGATCTCGGCAACCTCTGCTCCATCCTGGAAGTCAGTCAATCCGACGACATCGAAGCCATCAAAGATCGGTTCAAGTGGTTGTACCACTCAAAAACCAACGCACACGTGGAGTCGGCAGCCCGAAAGACCGCCGGCAAAGTGCTGTCCATGATTTCCAAGGTGCAGCAACGCGAGGTGACGCGCGACGACCTTCGCGCCGTACCAGACTACAGTGACCTCGTAATTGACGCCTGCAAGCAACTCAATGCGTGCGAAGATGGCGCATCGCTTTCGGAGCACGAAACGTTTCTTTCCGAAGCCATCATTGTTGCAGCACTTCAACGGATGAAACCTCGCGAGCGTATGAAATTCTTCGAGCAGCAAGTGAACGCGCACGAATTGATGCCGGCTGCCGGAGTCAACGGGCCGACCCTTGCAGGGCCTGCGACAACCGCAGCGATGCTCGGCGCTGCGCAGATGTCGGGCTTTGGTGTATACGTGGCATCGACGACGGCCCTCGGGTTTGTTACGCACGCAGTGGGGGTGACGTTGCCCTTTGCGGTCTACACCGGGTTGACGAGCACGATTGCGTTTGTCATCGGCCCGGCGGGGTGGCTGACCGCCGGGATATGGGGCTGGTGGAAACTTACCGGGCCCGAGTGGAAGAAGCTCATTCCGGCTCTAATCTACATAATTGCAGTGAATAGCAGAGGCGGCGGTCCGCCCGACACAGCAGCGGCAAAGAAACCTCCCGACGCTCCGCCGGGTGTCGGGCCGGCGCGCGCCGAACGTGAGCTATAGCGAACCAGCAATCGGATACCTCATCGACTCGACCAGAAGTTTGTAGGGTGGGCATTGCCCACCAGACCTGCCGCAGCGTTTCCAAACCCTAGCAATTCGGCTCGCCGATGGGCGTTTCGAGATGGTGTTGCGAGCCTCAATTGTTGAAATCCGGTTCGATTTCGGGCGCCGAGCCAGTTCCGGTGGGCAGTGCCCACCCTACAAGGAATGCCTGCTCTACTCCGGGGCTTGGCAGCATCAGTAACATTGCTTGCCAAGCCGCTTTGAAAATCAATGCGGCGCGTAACTTTACCGCCTGGCTCGTGCGTGGCGCAGCGGCAGCCAGGCCCCGTTCTCGGCGCTGCTGGCGACGCATTGCTGGATGAAGTACATCCCTTCGACGCCATCGTTCACGTTCGGATACAGGGTGTTGACCTTCTCGAAATCCTTGCCAGTCGCCCGTTCGATCATGTTGTCGTAGGCGCCGCGGTAGAGATTGGCGAAGGCTTCGAAGAACGCCTCGGGATGACCGCCGGGCAAGCGGCACGAGGCCGCCGCGGTCGCCGACATGTACGGCGCGTTGGGATTTCGCGTGTAAACGTGCAGCGGCTCGCCGTTGCGGCGCACGATCAGCTTGTTCGGCTCCTCCTGGCGCCATTCGATGGCGCCC
>DATKRK010000257.1:0-5605 GCA_035532215.1 Pirellulales bacterium
GGGCGCCATCGAATGGCGCCAGGAGGAGCCGAACAAGCTGATCGTGCGCCGCAACGGCGAGCCGCTGCACGTTTACACGCGAAATCCCAACGCGCCGTACATGTCGGCGACCGCGGCGGCCTCGTGCCGCTTGCCCGGCGGGCATCCCGAGGCGTTCTTCGAAGCCTTCGCCAATCTCTACCGCGGCGCCTACGACAACATGATCGAACGGGCGACCGGCAAGGATTTCGAGAAGGTCAACACCCTCTACCCGAACGTGAACGACGGCGTCGAAGGGATGTACTTCATCCAGCAATGCGTCGCCAGCAGCGCCGAGAACGGGGCCTGGCTGCCGCTGCGCCACGCTCGGGCCAGGCGGTAGATTTAAACGCCGCGGTGGCCTGCCAAGCACCGGAGTAGAGCAGGCATTCCTGCCTGCCGAATGCGCAGTAGGGCAGGCATTCTTGCCTGCCCCGGTTCAGATTGGCAGACTGGCAGACACTGGCAGACTGCCTCTTCAAAGCCATTTTGACAGTCGAGTGGCTGGCGGCTGAGCCCAGGCGAAGCCCCAGTTCGCTCTCGTATCGCTTCGCTCCGCCGCCAGCCACCCTCCTCACCTAGCAACTCAGACTTGAAGAGGCACTAACCCGGATTATTCATCAGCCCAGCTATTGCTTGACAAAGCGCTCCATACAAACCCGAAGCGCCAGCGAGGTAAGTGCGTTGCTCCGCCTCGCTTGCGCTTCGGGTTGGTGTGGGCTGATGAATAATCCGGGCTAAACGCTGCCCACCGAGCGTAGCGAGGTGCAATCGGGAAGCAGGTTCCCCATTTAAAGAATGGCGAGCAAGGCATCGCAACGGCAAGCAAACAACCAGCCTGGTTGCCTGGAGGGCAGCCGCACTGCGGCAATTACAATGAACCGGGCTGCCCACGAAGTCGAGACCTTGCCGCGATCGTTCGCATCAATCTCTGCTCGGCCAAGATTTCTGAAGCGGGGGGAAAAAACAGAAACTATTTGGATTAATCAGTGCGCTCGGTACAACGCTTGCTGATGTAGCCGCGGCCAGTCAGAGATTAGGACATCAGGGGGTCGCGCATCGTTGACGTAGGGAATTTCTTCTATGTGGCCGTCTTATTCGAGCAAGTCGTTTCGGGGAAAGTCGTCGCGCCGTTCGCGTTCAACCGCCAAATCAAAGACCAAAGCCAGTCGTTCGCAGCGCATGCTGGAATCGCTTGAAAATCGCAACCTGTTGTCGGCTGGCTATCTGGAAATGAACCTGGTTTCCAATCAGGCCGGCGCAGCGCTCTTGCAAGATCCGGCGTTGAACCTGCCTTGGGGCGCCGCCGTCGCGCCGGCCGGAGGCAATTTTTGGATCGCCGACACGGGCAGCGGAGTCGTCACGTTGTACGGCGGCGACGTCAACAGCAATCCGTTGACCGAGAATCCCCTGATCGTGAAAGTCCCCGGCGGCTTCCCCACGGCCGAGGTCTTCAACAACACGGGCAGCAGCACCGATTTCCTGGTCAGCGGGCCCAACGGCGCAAGCGCGCCGGCAACCTTCCTGTTCGCATCGCTCGACGGCAAAATCAGCGCCTGGAGCAAGGGCGTCTCGGGCGATCAGGCTCAAACGGAAGCGCAGGTCGGCGGCGCCTATTTCACCGGGCTGGCGATCGGCAATAACGGCTCGGGCAACTTGCTCTACGCCGCCGATTTCCAGAACGGCAAGATCGACGTGTTCGACGGCAATTTCCAGCCGACGACGCTTTCGGGTTCCTTCACCGATCCGAATTTGCCGGCCGGCTACGCCCCATTCAACATTCAAAATATCGGCGGCAAGCTGTACGTGACCTACGCCGCGCAGCAATCGGCGTCAGGACATTTTTCGGACCAGGACGGCGACGACCAGGGCGAAGATTCGGCGAGCAAAAACCACGGGAATGGGAACGGGAATCATGGAAACGGGAATGGGAACGGCAATGGCAATGGCGGGCAAGGCGACGACGACGGCGACGACGACCAGAGCGGCAGCGGCGGCGTGTTTACGCCGGCCGCCACGGGCGGCATCGTCGACGTGTTCGACATGAACGGCAATTTGCTCAACCGCTTCGCGACGGGCGGCACGCTCAACGCGCCGTGGGGACTGGCGATGGCGCCGGCCGGCTTCGGCGATTTCGGCGGCGACTTGTTGGTCGGCAATTTCGGCGACGGCCGGATCAGCGCCTTCAAACCCGACGGCACGTTCGACGGCCAGTTGAGCAACACGTCCGGCAAACTGATTTCCGTCAATCACTTGCTCGGCCTGACATTCGGCAACGGCGCGACGGCCGGCGACGCGGGCACGCTCTTCTTCACGGCCGACGCGGCGTCGTTGTCCAATGGTTTGACTTCCGCCAACAACGGCATCGTGCTGCTGGACGGCTCGGGCGCCGGCGCGTTGCGCGAAGTCGGCAATGCCAACGTCAGCGTGACGGGCGGCGCCATCAGCGTCGATTCGAGCAATGCGGGAGCGATCTTCCTGGCGGGCAACCCGTCACTGACCGCCTCGCAGTTGAATGTCGTGGGAATTCCAGGCTTGACCGAGCACGGGCATCCGAGCGTCGATGCCGCCGTCGATTCCGGCGCCACGGCCGCGGTCGATCCTTTGGCCTCGCTCAATGCGCCCACGGCGCCTTCGAACGCGTATGGCGCGGTCAACGCCAGCAGTTTCGACAACGTGACATTGCAGCCGGGGTTGTACAACGGCGGCATTACCATCGACGGAAACGCCACCGTCACCTTGATGCCGGGAACCTACTACCTGATGGGCGGCATCTCCATCGCAGGACAGGGCCGCCTGCAAGGGCAGGGCGTGACGATCTACATCGTTTCCAGCGGCAACGGTCCCGCGGTCAAGGTCGCAGGCCAAGGCGTCATCGACTTGACGGCGCCCACGACCGGCGATCTGCAGGGCGTGGCGCTGTTCCTGGCCCGCACCGACGCCGGCGGCGTTCGAATCGACGGCCAAGGACTCATCGATCTGACGGGCGCGCTCTACGCGCCGAGCGCGACGGTCGATATTGCGGGCAATGGCAAGCTGCTGCTGGCCAGCGACCCGCAGGACAATATCGGCGCCGAATTGATCGCCGCCGATTTGAACGTCGCGGGCAACGGGACGGTCAGCGTCGGCGCGACGGCGAGTCACGGTCCGTTCAGTCTGTTCGGCAGCTTGCAGCCGGCCAACGCCGCCAGTCCGCTGACGGCGCTCGGCGCCAGCCTCACGGCCACCGAAGGCTTCGTGTTCCAGGGCGCGGTGGCCGCGGTTGCGGATTCCGCCACTGCCGCGGCGGCCGATCTCACCGCCACGATCGATTGGGGCGACGGCACGTCGTCGACCGGCGGCGCGGTCATATCCACCGGCAACGGCGGGTTCCTCGTCTCGGGACATCACGTTTACGCCGAGGAAGGGTCGTACAACGTCGTCGTAACGCTGAACGACAAGAGCGGCAATACAATCACGGCGGCCGACGCCGTCCAAGTCTCCGACGCGCCGTTATTAGCGGTCGGCACGGCCGTTAAGGTCAGCCAGGGCCTGAGTGCTACGAACGCGACCGTCGCCAGCTTCGTCGACACGGGCGGCGCCGATGCCGCAGGAGACTATACCGCCACGATCGATTGGGGCGACGGTACGACCACCATCGGCACGGTGTCGGTCAGCAACGAATCGCTCAACGTCGCCGGCAGCCATACGTACGCCGCGACCGGCCAATACCCGGTCAAAGTGACGATTACGGACGAAGGAGGCGCCACCGCTACGGCCAACTCCGTCGCCTTGCTCGGCTCGTCGACCTTCGACGCCGACGATATCTTCGTGGAAGACGCGTTCGAAGATATCTTGGAACGGGCCGTGGATCAGGCCGGCTTGTTGTTCTTCGTCAATGCCCTTGAGCACGGCATGACGCGAGAGCAGTTCGCGGCCACGCTGACGAACAGCGTGGAATTCTTGGAAGACAAGATTCGTGCGGACTATCAACATTACCTGGGGCGCGACGCGGACGACAGCGGACTGGCCTTTTGGCTGGCGTTTCTGCGCGGCGGCATGACCGACGAGCAACTCGAAGCCAACTTCATCGGCTCGCCGGAATATTTCGAGCACAGCGGCGGCACGGATAAGGGCTGGGTCGACGAAATGTACTTCGATCTACTCGGCCGGCTGCCCGACGCCGAGGGCGAAGCCTATTGGATCCAGGTGCTCGGTTCCGGGGGCGCCCGATCGGAGGTTGCGTTGGGCTTCGCCGGCAGTTCGGAACGCGAGGGAATCACCGTTGATAACGACTATCAAACGTTCTTGGGCCGCACCCCAGCCAGTTCCGAAGTGAATTTTTGGGTCGATAACTTCCGCCTCGGCACGAGGAACGAGGAAGTCGTCGCCGGCTTCGTCGGCTCGACCGAATACTTCAACCACCACGGCGGAGACCAGGGTGCCGGAAACGGCAATCATGGCGGCGATTGAAGTCGATCGCGGTCGCTTCGGCGGCGGCTCATGGAAATCGGCCCAAGAAGCCGTTGGCCATGCCGCCGCTGAGGGCGCCGCCCATGTACGGGCCGAAAGTTCCGTAGTTGAATTGTCCGACCGGCGGCGGAAAGATCGTATGCCGGTAGAAGGGCGACAAAAAGGCGCCCGGACCTGGGCCCATGCCGTAAACGCCCGGATTGTAATTGTAGCGGCGGAGCCAATAAGAATCCACGTAGCTCGGTTCGGGGAACGTGGGGGTCAGCGCCGAACGCGCGGCATCGAGCGCCGCTAGACGCTGGCGCGGCCCTTGTTCGGAGGCAAGCCGCCCCTGGGTGCGATCAAGCTCATCGCCGATCGTCGGCTCCAGGCCGCCGACCGGGCCCCAGCCTCTGGCGGCCGCCAATGCGGGCGACGGCTTTGCGTCGATCCATTGTTTTCCGTTCCAAAGCACCCAATGGCCGCCGGGCATTCGATACCACCAGCGGCCATGTTCGTATTCATAGCGTTCGCGCCCCTTGACGTTCAAATCGACGGGCGACTTTTCGGCTGCCGGCCGGGTCGGCACGCCCAAGAATTCTCGTTCGCCCGCCGAGGCGACCGCCAGGCTGCTCATCGCCGCAGCGAAAATCGCCGCAATCAGAAGTTTCTTCGTGACCGCCATGACTCGCCCTCCTGAATTCAATGGCCGCGCCGCTTTCCGCCAATTAGCGCCCTGTCACATTATTCTACGGCACGCCAGGGCGCCAGGCTTTCGCCAAGCGGGGAAGATTTAGGTTTTTCCGGCCAGCCCGTTTGTGGCAATCGCTTTTGACTTGCGGCGTCGGACGGCAAGCCGGAGGCGTCAGCAGGCGAGCCGGAGGCGTCAGCCTCCGGGTCACACCGCAACGCACCCGGAGGCTTACGCCTCCGGCTCGCCGACCTCTCCGGCTCGCCGATCTCTTCGGCTCGCCGGATGAAAGCCGCCATGTCGAAAGCCTTTGGATATCGGAGTCATGCCTTTTCTAGGCTTGTCAAGAGGCGTTTGGAAAGCGGATTGCGGGCCTCGATCTCCGTACCACGATCGGGCGTTTTTTTCGATGTTGAAAAAAACGTGCAGCGAAAACGGCGAGGGTTCGGTCGCAGGGTTGTGTTC
>DATKRK010000258.1:0-2922 GCA_035532215.1 Pirellulales bacterium
AGAAATTCACGCCAGCTCGGCGATCTCGACGTCGAAAAGCAAAGAAACGCCGCCGATTTCCGCAGATTTCGCCGAAGAGTCGGCCGCATCGCTCGGCGGCCCGCCGAACGCCAAGCCGACGGCCCCGAGCGTCCGGAAGGCGCCGAGCATATCTTGCAAGTTCGGGCGGCCGCCCTCGGCGACGACGACCGACTCAGCCAGTGGATCCGCCATCGCCCCGGCTCATGCTTTTACCGAAGATCCACCAGCGAGCCGCAGCTAGCATCCGCTGCATAAAAATCAAATCACCTTATGCACCCGCGGCGCGGTCGAGTATGAGCTCGGCGACGCGCCGGGCGGCGTCGGGACGGGCGCGAGAACCCATCGCCGCGGAGCATCGCGACCAGAGTTGCTCATCGCTCGTCAACAGGGTCGCGGCGCCGGCCAGCCGGTCGGAAAAGGATTCGCTGGGCTGTTGTTCGTCGACGACCAGACAGGCGCCGGCGGCGGCGAATGAAGCGGCGTTGCGGCGCTGATGATCGTCGGCGGCCTGGGGAAAGGGGCAAACGACGGCGGGCGTGCCGGCGACGGCCAATTCGGCCAGCGTCGAACCGCCCGCCCGGCAAATTGCCAGCATCGAACGAGCCAAAGCTTGCGGCAAATCGTCGATGAACGGCTGCACCGTCGCGTGCAGACCGAGCGATTGGTAAATCGCTTTCGTTTCGGCGAGCCCTTGTTCTCCGGCGAGGTGCACAATGCGCCAGCCTTGCTCGGGCAATTTCGTTCGCGCCAGCGCTGGAGCAACCTGCCGGTTCAAGCTATTCGAGCCGCGACTGCCGCCGACAATCAATATCTGCCGCCTTCGTTCGGCAAGCGACGCGCCGGGGTCGGCATTGCCGCGGATCGGGTTGCCGGTCAAATAAAACGCGCCCGAGGTGCGCAGGAACGGTCGCGATTCTTCGAACGCGGCGCAGACCAGAGACGCATAAGGCGCCAGCCAACGGTTGACTTTGCCCGGCAGTGCGTTTTGCTCGAGCAGCACCAAGGGAATGCCGCAAGTCGCCGCGGCGCGAGCCGTGGGGGCGCTCGCGTAACCGCCCAGGCCGACTACGGCCGCCACGCGCCGGCGCCGCAAGTATTTCAGCGCCGCACAATAGCCCAAGGCGTTATCGAACAGGAATTTTCCGGCCGCCCAGCGGCGTCCGGGCCAGGGCCGGCTGGGCGTCACCAGATATTCGCAGCCCAGCCGCGAAGCCTGCTCGCACTCCCAAAGTTTGCCGCCTCCGGCAAACGCGATCCGCAACTCGGGACGCTCTCGACGCAATTCTTCGGCCACGGCCAAGCCCGGAAAAAGATGCCCGCCCGTACCGCCGCCAGCGAAAACGACGTGTGCGGGCTGCAAGCTCACGGCAATGATTCCTCCGTACGCGGCGAGAGCGTCTGGACGCTTGATATGGCAAAATTGCCGAATCGCAAAGCGAACATGCCGAGCATCGCGCACATGGCCGCGGCGATCCAGAATCGCGTCACGATCTGCGTCTCGGGCCAGCCTCGGAACTCGAAATGGTGGTGCAGCGGCGCGCAGCGAAAGACTCTCTTGCCCGTCGCCCGAAAAACGGCCACCTGGATGATCACGCTCAACGCCTCGGCGACGAACACCCCGCCGACGACGAGCAGCAAGAGTTCCTGGCGAGCGACGACGGCCAGCAACCCCAGCAAACCGCCCAGCGGCAACGAACCGGAGTCGCCCATGAAGACTTGCGCGGGATGACAATTGAACCACAGAAACCCAAGCACGCCGCCGAGCATTCCGCCCGCCACGATCAACATTTCGCTGGCCTGCGGCACGCGCGCTACGCCCAAGTATTCGGCCAGCCCTGCATGGCCGCCGGCGTAGGCCATCAAGGCCAACGCGCCGATCGCAAACGCCAGGCATCCGCCGGCCAGCCCATCGAGCCCGTCAGTCAGATTGACCGCGTTCGACGAGCCGACGATGACCAACACGGCCAGCGGTAAGAACCAGGCCCCCAGCGAAATTGCGCCAAGTCCGGGCAATGCCAGTTCGAGCGTGCCGGGCGATTGCAGGTGTTGTCGATAAACGAGCCAGGCGGCCGCCAACGCCACGCCGGATTGCCCGAGCAGCTTGCCCTTGGGCGACAAGCCGTTGCCGGCGCCTCGCAGTTTGGCCAGATCGTCGATCGCGCCGACGATCGCAAGCCCGAGGGTCAGCAACGCTGCGATTTGAACATAGCGGTTGGCGAGATCGGCGAACACGGCCAGTCCCGCCAGCAACCCGGCGACCATGAACACCCCGCCCATCGTGGGCGTCGCTTGCTTATGGCGGTGCAGCCGGCGAAGCGTTTCCGAGTCGCTTTTGATCGGCTCGCGGAAGCGTGTTCGCAGCCAACCGATGACCCGCGGTCCCAGATAGAGGGCGAGCAGAAAGCTGAAACCCGCGGCTAAACAGGCCCGCGGCGTGGTCTTGTGCAACCCAGCCCATCGTCCGGCTTCGGCGGCCGCGGGATTGCTGGCGGCAAAGGAGTCGAGCAGCCAAACGAGCATGGCGGGTACGGCGATGGGTGAAGGCGGAATCAAAGACGGCGAGCGGCCGGAAGAGTTGGTCGACTCTTCCGGCCGCGCCGGTGTTCCCTGAGCGACCGGAGCGGCGGCTAGCGCCGCTCCGGTGCTCAGTCATAAAGCTCCATCGCGAAGCACTTGCCGGAGCGGCCGACCCAGAGACCGCTTGGCCCAGCAAGGTTATTGCTCCTACCCAGGAGGGAGGGTAGCGTCTTAGGTTCCCGCAAACCTGTAACGCTTACGATGGAGCTTTCAGCTAGTTCCTTGTTTCGTTGGTTTTGGAGGGTCGGGCGCCCTCGCCCGACATCTGCTTGGTTTTTCGGAGGGTCGGGCGCCCTCGCCCGACATTCGTTCAGCCGGGCGAGG
>DATKRK010000259.1:0-6569 GCA_035532215.1 Pirellulales bacterium
CACCCCGTTGGGGTGACTAATGTTGCGTCGTTCGGATTCCCAGGGCTGCGCCCTGGGCTATCGAATCTGACCCCTTCGGGGTCGGAATTCACTGCGGAAAACGCCGCGTAAAAAGCAGGACGATCTCTAAAGCTGGTGGCAAACACGGATGGGGCCAAGCTCGTCCTTCCAATCCGCCCTCCTTTTTCCTTGACATGCTCGCAAATGGTATCACTACCACGATTCGGCCGCCTAGCCGGGCTTCGCCCTGGCTCGGACACAGCCGCCCAACGTTTGGACGTGCATCGATTCAGGGCTGACAAAGAGCCGCTGGCCAGGTTGCCGCAAACCATCAGGCGGCTGCAAGCCGCCTGCGGTTTGCAGCCGCCTAGGAACTCGAAAGCTGGAAGTCGTAGCCGTCGGCCTTACCCGCTTCCACCTTGGCGTCCAACTCCGTTTTCTCGAGGTCATTGTACTGCGCCGGTATCGACTCCTTGGCCTCGCCCATCATTTTCAACTGTTCGACATCCATGCCTTCCTCGGGGACGATCGCCGCGCCATCTGCGCCCACGAGGCGACTGACCGTCACCTTGTACTGCCCTGCAACGGCGCCAAGGGCATCGCCCGTCTTCAGCACGTATTTGCCTTCGGCGTCGGTTTTGGCGCCGCTGCCATAATAGCCTTGCGGCGCGGCGCCCTGCAGGTAAAAGCCGACTTCGGCGTCGGCCAGGGGCTTGCCGTCCATCGTGATCGTCCCGGCGACGGGCGTCAGATCGAACGTCGGCCCCTTTTTTCCCTTTCCACAGCCGGCCAATACTATCGTGCACACGATCGCCCAACTCGCGGGCGAGCGTTTCGAAACAGATCGGTACATCGCGTCCTCGGCGTTTGCTTGGTGATTTTCTTCTGAACGTTTGCGCCCTCGCAGGCTCAATTATTCGCACTTCCCCCTAAATCGCCGACGCTTTTGCCGTCTTTGATCCGGTTCATCCAGACGAAGATGTTGTAATAGTCGATGTTTTCGGAGATAAATCGCGTCGAACCGTCGCACATCACGAACTGAGCGCCGGCCGGGTGATAGCTGCCGAACTGCCAGGCGTACTGCCGCTGCAGGCCGTACGTGCCCGTGAGATCGAAGTTGATCGCGCTATACCCCATCCCGGCGGGAACGACCAGGGTGGAGGTGCCATACTTGATCGTGGCGAGCGCCACGGATCGCGAGGTCCTGCCGTGGCAGCAGGTATGGGTGCCGTTGCCCCACCAGGGCCCGTACACGTAAGACGTTTTGCCCGTAACGCCTTGCTTCGATTCGCCCATGGCGATCGTGTTGCTCGTGCCGTCTTTGATGTCGGCGATTCTTGCGGCCCCGTCGTTGCCGAACGGCCCGAGATCGAGGTACGAGCCAACGTTCAATTGCCAAGGCGTGTTGTAATCAGTGTAGGCGCCGGTGGCGAACAAATAGTTGCCCCCTGCCGCTTGGTTCATTTCATAGGGCGATCCCACGTTATTCGGCTGGTAGGTTCTGACATACGCCGGCGTGGTGTCGCTGGGGCAAGTGTATACTGGCAATTGCTTGCTGTAGACTTGCTCATTGTAAACGCTCGTCGTGGCGCCGCCGGCCAACGGCTTGCCGCCGGAATCCCAGGAACTGAGGCTCGAGGGATAATTGAAATTGTAAAGCTGATAGAGCGGCTGCTGTTCGAGTTGCGGCAACAGCAAGAGGAACCCGGTGGTGTTCGTCACCACGTTTCTCCAAGACTCGTAGGCCGGATACTGGTAGGCCATGCTGCCGGAACCGATCTTGGCGGGCGGAAACACGTTGTGCAGATCGTGATAGTTCTGCAAGGCGAGCCCCATCTGCCTGAGATTGTTGCTGCACTGCGAGCGCCGCGCCGCCTCGCGCGCGGCCTGCACGGCGGGCAGCAACAGAGCGATCAAAATGCCGATGATCGCGATCACGACGAGCAACTCGACGAGCGTAAATCCGCGCATGCCCTTTTTGTGCGTGGCTGGACACATGGACGATCCTCCAGACAACAATGAGAAATCGAGAATTGAGTAGACGTAACGATACGGAGTACGAGATGAAAAACTTCTGCCGAAGCGAGAAATGCGCCTTCAAGCGAAGCGCCGCGTCGACGCGAGAATATGCGCCGTCGACGGCGCGCCACCGGGGCGATTCGGTCGCGCGACGACCGCCTAAGACCAGGCCGATTCGGACGCACACCTCCAGTGAATGCGCTCCGCCCCGAAAAACGAACGGTTACGATGTGAACGCGACTTGCCCGCAACGCGGACCGTCGCGCCGATGCTCTTCTTCCGCCGCCTGGCGAGGTCTTAATGTATCCGCCGCCTGTCCCGCATGCAACAATTTCTAGAAAATCTAAATAAAATTCTAGTCGCTCGGCGTGCAGAGGGCGCCTCGTCGCCGCCAGGCGGCAGCCGACGGGCATTAACTGATTGATCGCCAAAGCATATGGAGGAACGGGCGCCCTCGCCCGTTTTCGCGCTATTTCGCAAGACTATGGAGGAACGGGCGCCCTCGCCCGTCCTGAGCCGCCCGTCATATCACGCAAGCCGGGCGAGGGCGCCCGGCCCTCCAGGCTGAAGAGCGCCGCAGCGTCATTTCTCGTGGCGCCTTGCCCCGCGTCTCCAAGACGAGACGACTTCGATGCCACGCCAGCGAGAATCGAAGTGCGTCAAAGTGACGCATCCAAAATCAAATTATTTCTAGGTTTATGCTAATACCCCGCGCGCTTCGATGGATATAATGGCTTGATGCCCGCAGGCGGCGGCGCTCTCTCGAACGTCGGCCAGCCCGATGGACTCAAAGCTCTTGGCAGCACTTCGAGTAAGCTTGGCGGCGAGGCGTGAGATGCGCGGAGATTCCCGTTCACGTGACGGAGAGGGCCCTCTTGGCTCGGCGGAGTATCGCCCGCCTCGGCCGCAAAGCGCACTTCGTGTCGGCCGCGATCCTGCTTCCATTCCTCGACTTCGATTGAGGTTCACCTTGCGCGGACTCATGTTCATGGCCGCGACCATCGCGGTGGGATGTGCGCTTTGGATCCATTTGCCGTCGGCCTACGGCAGGATTGCGGCGTTTTCGATTCTGGCTTTTTGGAGCGGCTACGGCTGCGTCATGGCGGGCGATGAGTTATTCGTGCGCTACGCAACGGGGCGCCATTTGCTTTCCAAGATTCTGATCGGGATTGGCGCTCCCACGCTGTTGCTGGCCGTTCTCACGGGCGTCACGTCGACCTTGATGGCGCTGGCCAACCGCTTTATCGTGTCGCCGCACAGCAGTTGGTCGCTGACTCCCGTCGAGGATGAAGGCGAGGAGCGTCCCATCCGCCGGCCAACCTTTCCGCGCCGCCGGCCGTTCGAACCGCGGCAACATCCCGGCCGGCCTTCGGATCCGCCTAGCCCGGGTCAGTTCGCGTCGCGTTGCGACGCCGAGAATCAGCGGTTAACATAATAGCCGGTTGATTCGACGACATTGACTCGGCGACTCGACGATCGGCGCGGCGCGTGGGGCGGCCTTCCAGGCCGTCAATGGCCGACGGCCTGGAAGGCCGCCCCGCGAAATCTATTCGCGCTGCGTCGCAGCGCCGGCAAGAGGCCGCGTCGCGGCGAGCGTGAATCTCACCCGACGATAAACCGAACGGCTCGCCCATGCGTGTTGCAAGTTGCTGGATCGCCGTCTTCCTGTTCTGCGGCGCGGCCATGCCAGCTTGGTCGGCGAAACCGGCGGCCGGCGAGGCGGAGACCGAGTTTTTCGAACGCAAAATCCGGCCCCTCTTCGTCCAGCATTGCTATGCCTGCCACGGCCGCGGCCAGCACAAAGGCGGCCTGAGCCTCGACAGCCGCCAGGCCCTGCTCGCCGGCGGCGACAGCGGCGCGGCCGTCGCGCTGGGCAAGCCCGAGGAAAGTCTGCTGCTCGAGGCGGTCGGCTACGCGAGCGACGTGCAGATGCCCCCGGCGGGCAAGCTGGCGGACGAAGAGATCGCGGCGCTCAAGCAATGGGTCGCGCTCGGGGCGCCTTGGCCCAGCGAGCCGAGCGGCGGCGGCGAGATTAGAGCCGACGGCTCGATTACCGACGCCGATCGACGATTCTGGTCGTTTCTGCCAATTAGCGATCCGGCGCCGCCGCACGTCGAACGCGCCGATTGGCCGCGACAGCCGCTCGATGCCTTCGTGTTGGCGAAGCTCGAAGCCGAGCATTTGCAGCCCGCGGCGGAGGCGGGTCGCCGCACGTTCATTCGCCGCGCGACGTTCGATCTCGTCGGTTTGCCGCCCAGCGCCGAAGAGATCGAAGCATTCGTCGCCGACCAGGGGCCCGCCGCGCACGAGCGGCTGCTCGAGGGGCTGCTCGCCTCTCCGCACTACGGCGAGCGCTGGGCCCGGCACTGGCTCGACGTCGCCCGCTACGGCGAGGATCAAGCCCACACCTTCCAGGCCCGGCTCTATCCGAGCGGCTATCGCTATCGCGATTGGGTCATCGACGCCTTCAACCGCGACCTGCCGTTCGATCGCTTCGCAATGGAGCAGATCGCCGGCGATCTGCTGGATGACGAACAGGGCGAAGAACACGGCGAAGACGATCGCCGCCAGCGGCTGCCGGCGCTCGGGTTCTTCGCTTTGGGGCCGGTTTACTACGGCGACGCTGGCTGCTCGGCACGGGCCAGGGCCGACGAGTACGACGACCGCGTCGACACGCTTTGCCGCGGCTTTCTGGGGCTGACGATTTCTTGCGCTCGCTGCCACGATCACAAGTTCGACCCGATCTCGACTCGCGACTATTATGCCCTGGCGGGCGTGTTCGCCAGCAGCGATTACTTCGAGGCGCCGCTGGCGCCGGCGGATGTCGTCGAGCGCTACGACGAGGCCCAGGCCCAGGTCAAACAAGCGGAAGAGCGGCTAAAACAGGCCCAGACCCAAGCGGCTCGGGAACTCGGCGAATCGTTTGCTTCACAGATTTCCAAGTATCTCGTGGCGGTTTGGAAGTTCGAGAATCGCCGCAAGAGCGAGCCCGAGTTGGCTCTGGCGAAGGTCGCCCAGGAGGCCGGCCTGGAAGAATTCCTGCTCGAACGTTGGCGGCGGCATTGCGAGTCGGATCGCGACGCCAAGCACGCCCTGTTTGCGCCGTGGCGAGAATTGCTGGCCCGGCAAGACGCAGCCAAGGATCTCTCGGGCGACCCTGCGGCTCTGGCCGAAATCGAGCCGGCGGCGACGGCGGTCGAAAAAGAGATCGTGGCGGCCGTCGAACGGCGACGCCAACTCGAGGAACAATACGAGCGGCAGTTGACCGAGTTGAAGCCGGGCGAGCCGCAACCGAAAAAGCCCGATCTCGAAAAGCCGGCGGCCGACGCGCTGAAGTACGTTATCGACGATCGCAACGCCCCGCTGGCCTTGCCCAAAAACGAGGTCGAAAAGCGACTTTCCGAAGCACGCCGTCAGGCGTTGGCGGGCATCCAAACGGAAATCGACGGCTTGAAGAAAGCGGCTGGCGAGAAATACCCGATCGCCCATAGCCTGAGCGAAGGCAAGGCGGCCAATCTGAAAATCCATCGCCGCGGCAATCCGGCTGATTTGGGCGACGAGGCGCCGCGGGGCTTTCCGGCCGTGCTTTCGGCGCCCGGCGCGAAGCCATTCGCCCAAGGCAGCGGGCGGATGGAACTGGCCCGGGCGATCGCCAACCGCAACAATCCGCTCACGGCCCGGGTGTTCGTCAATCGGGTCTGGCAGCAGCACTTTGGCCGCGGCATCGTCGGCACGCCGAGCAATTTCGGCCTGCTCGGCGAGCGGCCGACGCATCCCGAACTGCTCGATCACCTGGCCAGCCGATTCATCGCCAGCGGCTGGTCGATCAAAGCGCTGCACCGCGAGATCATGCTCTCGGCGACCTATCGCCAGGCTTCGACCTTCGACGCGGCCAACTTCGAGCGCGACCCCGACAACCGCTGGCTGTGGCGCATGAATCGCCGCCGGCTCGACGTCGAGGCCTGGCGCGACGCGGTGTTGGCCGCCTGCGGCAATCTCGATTCGTCGCTCGGCGGGCCGTCCTTCAAGCTGGACGACGCGGCGAGCCGCCGCCGGACGCTGTACGCCGCGGTCAGCCGCCACGACTTGAATCCGATGCTGCGGCTGTTCGACTTCCCCGATCCGAACCTGACCAGCGAGCGGCGCACGATCACCACCGTGCCGATGCAACAGTTGTTCGTGCTCAACAGCGAGCTCATGATCCGGCAGGCCAAGGCGTTGGCGGCTCGCGCCTTGAACGAGCCGCTCGCCGACGTGGAGCGGCCTTCCAGGCCGTCAATGGCCGACGGCCTGGAAGGCCGCCCCACACGCGACGACGCCCGCATCGGGCGCCTTTATCGCTGGGTCCTGGGCCGCGCGCCGCACGATCACGAGCGTCAGTTGGCCCGAGCGTTCATTACCGGCAGTCCAACTCCCGCCGCCGGACAAGGCGAAATCAAGCTCACGCCCTGGGTGCAATACGCCCAGGCGCTATTGAGCACGAATGAGTTTATGTTTGTCGATTGAACTGATCGCTTGGGTGCCTGGCGGCAGAGCCTAGGCGAAGCCCC
>DATKRK010000260.1:0-2723 GCA_035532215.1 Pirellulales bacterium
CCCGGATCGCCTTCGGCCACGACTTTTACGTAGCCCAGGCATTTATGCCTGGGAATTCGTTCAAGGTGCGCCCGTTTTTCCCGATTGGCGGGGGGTAAACGGCTCGCGGATCCCAGGCATAAATGCCTGGGCTATGTAAAAAGCACAGCATTCACGCCCTCTCACAACGTCCGAACTGCTAGCATGCGACTTGTGTAGAACAACGAGGTCCAAGCCCCGACCCCTTTCATTTTCTCGTCGGGCAATTCTGATAGTCCTGCCTTGCGTCCGCCGAATAGATTACTATAAGCAGTAACATAATAAACATTTTCCGGCCTGAGCTGGCTGGCGTAGACTTGGCAACGCGGGAAGGAACGCCTGGATTCGGGCGTTGCCGCGCCGAAGAAGTTAGTTCGGCAGTCACGGAGGACACTGTGTACCGATCGTCACTCTTGCTCGCGGTCGGCCTGATCGCCGGCTGTGCGCACACGAAGCAGATCACTTGGAAACTTGAAACACCCTGAGGCGATGCGCCAAGTGCTGCGTAGTGAACTCCCGGAAGGCGCCAACGTCGATGCGGCGCGACAATTCATGGAGCAGGAAGGTTTCATTTGCAAGGTTGTGCGGAACGGCACTTTTGTCGAGAAGACGTGGTTTGGCGATCGGGAACCTGTCCACGACGACATTGACTTCTTGGATTGCACGAGGGTACAGACAGCCGGACACCTGTTGATGCCGCGCACCTGGCGAGTCGGGCTGGTCCTTGAAGGGGACGTGGTCGAAGGCGTCTTGGTATCGCACTATATTGACGGTCCGTAGATCTTGCCAGACGACCCGCTGAATCGGAGCGGACGCCGCGTTATCGGTCGTTCGGAGATCTCTCGCTGTTGTAACTCGTTCGTTTTTCCACGCCCTGCTTGCCGGCGGCGTCCGCCCGGTTAGCGTGGATGTTATATGAGGCCGCCGAGGTGACAGTGCATGTGGATCGATGATGCCTGGTTCACGCTGGGCGTGCTGGCGCTCGTCTTTGGGATGCTGGTCTGGTCTCGCGTGGCGCCCGACGTGGTGCTCATCGGCGGCGTCGTGCTGCTCTTGCTCAAGGGCATCCTCGAGCCTCGCGAGGCGCTGGCCGGACTGGCCAACGAGGGCATGGCCACGGTGGGGGTGCTGTTCATCGTCGGCGCCGGCGTGCGGCAAACCGGGGGCATCGATTGGATCGCCCAGCGTTTGCTCGGACGCCCGAAAACGACGACGCGGGCCGTCGCCCGGCTGATTCTTCCGACCGCCGGCCTGAGCGCCTTCATGAACAACACGCCGCTGGTGGCGATGCTGATTCCGGTCGTCGGCGACTGGGCCAAGCAGCAGCGGATGGCCGTTTCGAAGCTGATGATTCCGCTCAGTTACGCCGCCATTCTGGGCGGCACGTGTACCTTGATTGGCACCAGCACGAACCTGGTCGTCGATGGCCAACTGAAAGACGAGGCGAAACGGCAGATCGCCGCCGCGGTCCAGGCCGGAATGCCGGAATCCGCGGCCCGCGAACAATTCCGCCGCAGCACCGGCCTGCCCGTCAATGGACTGGCCATGTTCGAAATCGCGAAAGTCGGGCTGCCGAGCATGTTGATCGGCTGCGCCTTCATCGTGCTGGCCGCTCATTGGCTGCTGCCCGATCGGCGCCCGGCGATCAGCAATCTCGACGACCCGCGTTCGTACACCATCGAAATGCTCGTCGAGCCCGACAGTCCGCTCGTGAACAAGTCGATCGAAGAGGCCGGGCTGCGGCATTTGCCGGGCGTGTATCTGGCCGAGGTCGATCGCGACGGCTTCGTGCTGCCCGCCGTGTCGCCCGATGAACGTTTGCGGGCCAACGATCGGCTGGTGTTCGTGGGCGTGGTCGAGAGCGTGATCGACCTGCAAAAGATTCGCGGGTTGATCCCCGCCACCGACCAGGTGTTCAAGCTCACCGCCCCGCGGGCCACGCGCTGCCTGATCGAAGCGGTTGTTTCGAACAGTTGCCCGGTGGCGGGCAAGACGATTCGCGACGGTCGCTTTCGCTCGATCTACAACGCGGCCGTGATCGCCGTGGCGCGAAACGGCGAGCGAATTCACAAGAAGATCGGCGACATCGTGCTGCGGCCCGGCGACACGCTGCTGTTGGAGGCCCATCCTTCGTTCGCCGATCAGCAGCGCAACAACCGCGATTTTTTCCTGGTCAGCCGGCTGGAAGACTCGCAGCCGCCGCGCCACGATCGGGCTTTTCTGGCCACGGCGATTCTGCTGGGCATGGTGCTGGCCGTGACGCTGACCGGCATCGGCATGCTCAAGGCTGCGATGGTCGCCGCCGGGTTGATGCTCATCACGCGCTGCTGCACCGTCTCGCTGGCCCGCCGCAGCGTCGATTGGGAAGTGCTGCTGGCCATCGCCGCCTCGTTCGGCATCAGCGCTGCGCTGGAGAAGACGGGCGCCGCCCAAATGGTCGCCGGAAACCTGATCGGCCTGGCCTCGGGCAACCCCTGGGCCACGCTGGCGATGGTCTACCTGGTGACGTTGATCGCCACCGAGTTGATTACCAACAACGCCGCAGCGGCCTTGATGTTTCCGCTGGCGATCGCCACGGCCGGACGCCTGGAAGTGAGCGCCATGCCGTTCGTGATTTCGGTGATGATGGCCGCTTCGGCCGGGTTTGCGACCCCGATCGGATATCAGACGAATCTCATGGTCTACGGCCCCGGCGGCTATCGCTT
>DATKRK010000261.1:0-3930 GCA_035532215.1 Pirellulales bacterium
GGCGCCGCCGCGCCGAGTCTGGCGCCGGATACTTCTTGAGCGATTGCGTTTTGCCCCACCATCAGCCTTTCCGACCTGCGGTCCTCTGGTTCTGCGCGCCCGTTCACCAGGGCATCGGTTAAAATCCGTGAACGGTTACGACGGAGGTAACTGCTTAGCTAGAAGAGAACCTGTCCCTGCCAAGACCGTTTAAGAAGAGATGTGCCGCCATTGGATCGCCCTCCGTGTGATCGAAGGTCTCATGGACTTGCTTCAGAGACGCTTCGCATCTTCGACGCAGGAAAAGCATATCAAAGCGTCGAACGATTGCAATATTCGCGAGGCGAAAAGTCAAAGAATTATTCCCTTGGCGCACCCCTCGCTGGCGGTGCGACCTGCGGACACATGCGCGCAGCGTTACAATGCTGTCACTGGCCAGCGGCAGCGAGCGTGAGAACATTTATATGAAGAAAGAGATAACACAGATCGCAAGCATCGCTACGGGGATCGAAACGATAACCAATCGCTGGCCCGAGATCGTCAGCCCAAGTATTGAGCAACCGATTTTCGTACTCGCGGCAAGTTGGCGAAGCGGTTCGACATTGCTGCAACGTATGTTGATGCCCGAAGCGTTCATTTGGGGCGAACCTTATGGGCACTCGGGCCTGATCGATTCGCTAGCTGACCCGTTTCGGGCGTTCACCGAAGCTTGGCCGCCGCAGTTCTACTTTCACGGCGGTCAACCGGGCGAGGCGCTCAAAGAGGAGTTCATCGCCAACCTGTACCCGCAGCCGCAATCGATGTTGGAGGCGCACCTCAGCTTCTTCGATCGTCTGTTCATTCAGCCGGCCCGTGCAGCGGGCGCAAAACGATGGGGACTAAAAGAAGTCCGGTTGACCGCGGATCACGCCACCTACCTGAAGTGGATGTTTCCCAAGTCGAAGTTTCTGTTCTTGCACCGCAACCCTTGGGACGCTTACCGGTCCTACGCGGCCTGGGCCTCCAACGGGGCGCAATGGTACGCCAAGTGGCCCGACGAGCCGTTGACGCTCGGCACGTTCGGCAGGCATTGGCGCGAACGGGCTGCAAGCTTCCGTGATGCGCATCACCAAGTCGGCGGCCTGCTCGTGTCCTATGACGAGTTGGTCGGCGGAAGGCTGGGTAGAATCGAAGACTATCTGGGCTTTTGTCTGGACCAAAAGGCGCTCAAGAATAAACCGTCCGATGGCGGGCCGCCGCCGGCTCAATCGATAGGCGATCGAGAACTCGCCGAATTCACCGGCGAAGTCGAGGCAGTTGCGGCGACGCTCGGGTATCAACCGCCGCTGGGAATTGGCGCAGTGCGGGTGACGGACAGTCGCGTTCCGCCGAACAAGTGCGGCATCCTTGTCCCGACCTTGGGGCCGATCGAACCGCAGTGCGACGAGGCGTTGAATAAGCTGGCGAATCGAGGCTATCGGGTCTTTCGGATGAGGGGACATTCGCAAATCGACCTGGGGCGCAGCCAATTGGCGACGGAAGTGCTCGCTCAGGGGTGCGAAGAGACGCTGTGGATCGATTCGGACGTCGTATTCGAGCCCGACGACGTCGAGCGGCTGCGATCGCACGGGGAGTCGGTCGTTTCGGCGGTCTATCCGAAGAAGGGGCCGCGGGCGCTGGCGTGTCACGTTCTGCCCGGCACGCAGGAAATCGTGTTCGGCGAAGGGGGCGGACTGATTGAAATCCTCTATGCCGCGACCGGGTTCTTGTTGGTCAAGCGGAAGGTGTATTACGACATGCAGCACATGCTGGGCTTGCCGTCTTGCAATCAGCGATTCGGCAATCCGGTCGTGCCCTATTTTCTGCCGCTCGTCAAACCGGACGGCGTTGGGCAATGGTATCTGAGCGAAGACTATAGCTTCTGCGAGCGTGCGCGGCAGTGCGGCTACAGGATTTGGGCCGACACCACGATTCGGCTCGGGCATATCGGCAAGTACACGTACTATTGGGAAGACGCCGGCGGCGATTTCCCGCACTACGACACCTATCATTTTCATTTGAAAGGCGCGGAGTGAGGCGGCTGAAAGGCCGCCGCTGGCCTTTGAGGTGGACGGGATCATTCGGCCAGCGGCGGAGCGGGCTGTCGAACCCGGTAATCGGATAATCGAAATTCGCGGCCGTAGGCCGACATCGGCGCTGCCGAATTATCTCTCGCAACTCCTTGGGGCACGACCAGCCGCCAGCCATCGCGCTGAAATTGCTGCTCGTAGCGCTGCTTGGCGCCGGCCGCAAATGCCGTGTGTCAGCGGCGGCCGGCTTGCCCGCAATATGGTTTGCCCGGAACCGCTGATCGTTCCCTCGCCCGTCCGAAGTTTGCCCCTCCCCACCGCCCCTGCTAAACTGGTCCCAACCACCAGGGGGCCACGATGACGCCCGAGGAAAAAGCACGCCAGCAGATCGACCAGCAGCTTTTGCAGTGCGGCTGGGTCGTCCAAGATTTCCGCGCGATGAACATTTCCGCGGGCCTCGGCGTGGCGATCCGCGAATTTCCGCTGAAAAGCGGATTCGCCGACTATCTTCTATACAGCTGACGGCCGGGCGATCGGCGTCGTTGAGGCCAAGCCCGAGGGCCACACGCTCAAGGGCGTCGAGACGCAGTCGAGCAAATACACGGACGGGCTGCCCGCCGGCTTGCCGCATTATCGGTTGCCGCTGCCCTTTGCCTACGAGTCCACGGGCGCCGTGACTCAGTTTACGAACGCCCTTGAGCCGGAGGCCCGCAGCCGCCCGGTCTTCACGTTCCATCGGCCGGAAGAACTGATCCGGCTTGTCGGCCTTGACGAGCAAGTCCGCGGGCTGCTGCGCAACATGCCGCCGCTGATCGCGGGCCACCTGTGGCGGGTGCAGATCGACAGCATCCAGAATCTCGAAGCGTCGCTCGCTGCGAATCGCCCTCGGTCGCTGATCCAAATGGCGACCGGCAGCGGCAAGACCTTCACGGCGGTCAACGCTTGCTACAAGCCCGAGAACCGCCATCGCCGCAAGGAATCGGAGCGTTGGCGCCCCTTCGACTACGAAGAACTGATGAAGCGGGATAAAGCGAATCTCGACATCTTTTGGCTCAAAGACAAGAGCCTGGAAGACTCCGACGACTTGCCCGAGCCGGACGTGCTGGCGCAGGAGATTGCCGACGATTTGCAGACGGCGCTGGAGCAGTTCACGGCGATTGCTGAGAAGCTGAAAGGGTAGCTCTGGCGTCGCACACACCAGGAGGAAACCTGCATTGGCCCATATTCCGTCGTTCCCTCGCAAGAGCCAGGGCGGTGAACTTTCGTTGGCCGATCGGTGTCTATTCATTCCTGGCAACACGCATGGAAGAAGCCGATACACCAAAACACTAAGCTCTGTGTCGACAAGGCTGAAGCTCTGATCGAAAAAGGCGATGAGGACCGCCTGCGTTATGCGTGCTTGGAATTGCGCATGGCGATCGAACATCTGTTCTATGATTTGTTGCCACGATATGCTGACGAAGTTCCTACCGACATGGCCAGACGGTGGCAGCCGCAAAAAGTGATCGAGGTGCTAACTGATTGCGACCCCTTCGTGCAAAACGATTGCAAGATTGCCTTTGGTAGCCACCAGAGCGGCGCGGCCGTGGTGCTCGAATCAAAGGGCGTCTCAAAAAGCCTCATCAAGAGCTACTGGCACAAGCTCGGATCGTTCCTACATGCGTCGATGACCGGGGCGAAGGCCGTTGGCGCGGAGGAAATTCCATTCCTGCGGCAAACGATCTCAGCACTTCGCGAATACGAAGAGAGCGGAGTGCTAGCAAACGGTAACCGTTCACGCGCCGGGGAGGAGCGAGGCGACGGGTTGACCGCGGAAGTGGGCTTCGACAGCGGCTGTCAGGTAGCTGAAGATCGAGCGGCCTTGCAGGCGGCACGTCTCGCTGACGGTCAGCATCCGCTCGAT